>JAYUWO010000141.1:0-13014 GCA_043753545.1 Arenimonas sp. | reverse complement strand
TGTTCTCGTCGAGTGCTTTGACCGAAGCGAGGACTGGAATGTCTTTGCCGGTAGCCGTCACGGCGGCAACCACTTGCCCAAAGCTGATGTATTTCGAGTCAAACGCCACCAGCACCATGTCAACGCTTTGGCTGCCCAGGAGTGTCTGCAGATTTTCTTCGGATTCTGGTCGTTGAGGTCGGATGGCCATGCCGCCATTACGCAGCATACTGATCAGATGCTCGGCATCTTCCAGCTGATCTTCCACCAGTAACAACCGGATGACGGCGTCCTGCTTTGCCATCCAAAAGACTCCTTAACCTGATAAAGGCCTGTGCGCGAGGACGATTACAATACCAGAAGTATTGTCGTGATGGCCATCACAGAGGCGTTTTACTGGCCTCGCCGGAGATTTCCCGTACCAGTTTGGGGACCAGATAGCCGGGCAGGGCTTTCATCATGCCCGAGTGAATATCACGGGCTTGCTGATCGCCGATTTGAAAGTGTGCTGCGCCCTGAACCTTGTCGAGTTGATGCAGGTAGTAGGGGAGCACGCCGATGTCGAAAAGTTGCTCGGATAGTCTGCTTTGCTCTGCAATACTGTCATTCACACCTTTCAGAAGCACCGCTTGATTCAGCACGATGACATTTCGGAGCTTGAGCTTGGTTATGGCTTCGGCAACATCCGGGCCCAGTTCATTGGCATGGTTGGCATGCATGACTATGGCGAGCGGCCAGCGCAGTCCTTCGATCCAGCGAAGCAGTTCATCATCAATACGCTCAGGTAGAACGACCGGCAAGCGGGTGTGGATACGCAGCCGCTTGATATGAGGAATTTCCGCTAGTTGATCGGTTAGTTCTTTCAATTTGCCCGTCGATAATGACAAAGGGTCGCCACCCGACAAAATAAGTTCGGTGATGCTGGTGTCGGACTCCAAATACCCTATGGCTTCTGACCAACGTGAGCTGGCAGCGGTTTCTTCGGCATAAGGGAAATGTCGGCGAAAGCAGTACCGGCAATGTATGGCGCAGCTACCGGTCGTAATCAGCAGGGCACGGGCATGATATTTGTGGATAACGCCGGTGCCACCCTTGGCCGCCGCATCCCCGACGGCATCAAGACTGAAGCCTTCCGCCAGCTGGTCTTCATCGATAACCGGCAGAACCTGGCGCAAAAGCGGGTCATTGGCATCGCCACTGCGCATTTTTGCGACAAATCCCATCGGTACCCGTAATGGAAACTGGGCCGCTGCCTGGTCGGATATTCGTACCGCCAAATGCGGTAAAGCCAGCATATTCAGCAACTCCCGCGGGTCGCGCACGGCTTCGCGCCAAAGCATTTGCCATGACTTGTGCTGCGCGGAAGGGTTGTTAGCGGTTATCATAGCGGGCTTGCTGGGTCGGTTTTAAAAGCCAATTGGCTGGTCAAGGCCCGAATTTTACCAAACTAATGCCGTCAAACGCGGCCTTTGCTTTTCAGGAGTAACAACCATGGCCTCATACGGCATGAATGATGTCAAAAACGGCAGCAAGATTATTGTTAATAACGAGCCGTGCGTCATCACCGAAACCGAGTATGTGAAGCCGGGCAAAGGCCAAGCATTTACCCGTATCAAATACCGATTTATTAAATCGGGTCGTGTGGTCGAAATGACCATGAAAGCAACTGACGATCTGGAAGCTGCCGACGTGATGGATACCGATATGCAGTATTTGTATAACGATGGCGAGTTCTGGCACTTCATGCAGGAAGAAACGTTCGAACAAGTCCAGGCTAATGCTGCTGGTGTGGGCGATGCTGCCAAATGGATCAAGGGCGAAGAATCCTGCGTTGTGACTTTGTGGAATGGTTCACCTATTGCTGTTACGCCACCTAACTTCGTCGAATTGCAAATCGTTGAGACCGATCCAGGCGTTCGTGGCGATACTTCCGGCGGTGGTGGCAAACCGGCGAAACTGGAAACCGGCGCAGTCGTTCGCGTTCCTTTATTCGTTGCTCAGGACGAAAAGATTAAAGTTGATACCCGCACCGGTGAATACGTATCGCGGGTCAAGTAATCAAACTACACCATTGGATAAAACATGACGGAATCGCTTACAGCCTGTGATCTTATTATCGAAGCAGGCTGGGTGGTGCCCGTACAACCTCACGGCGTAGTGCTTGAAAACTACGCCGTTGTCGTTTCTGGCGATCTGATTGTCGACCTGCTGCCGATATCGGAAGCGGCAAAGAAATATTCGACGATAAAAACCGTATCGCGCCCCGACGCCGTGTTGCTACCGGGGCTGGTGAATGCTCATACGCACAATCCAATGACCTTGCTGCGCGGCGTGGCCGATGATCTTGCGTTAATGCCCTGGTTGCAGGAACACATCTGGCCGATCGAAGGCGCCATCATGGGCCCGGAATACGTGTCCGACGGTGTCGAGCTGGCCATCGCCGAAATGATTCGCGGCGGGACGACTGCCACCAACGACAATTATTTTTTCCCCGATGCACAAGCGGCGACCTATAACAAATACGGATTCCGTGCTTTGGTGGGCTTGCCGATCATCGATTTCCCATCGGCGTGGGCGAAGTCGCATGCCGAATATTTCGACAAGGCCTGCGAGGTGCACGACAACTACCGTCGCGATTCCCTGGTCCGCACCGCATTTGCGCCACACGCGCCATACACCGTTTGCAATGATAGTTTCGACCGGATTCGCGTGCTTTCCGATCAACTTGATATCCCCGTGCATTGCCATGTTCATGAAACCGCACATGAAGTTGAAGAGTCGATCAAGCTGCACGGCATGCGACCAATTGCCAGGCTGGATCAACTCGGCTTGTGGAATGACCGTATGATTGCCGTACACATGACGCAATTAAGCGATGCCGAAATTGCCTTGTGTGCCGAACGCGGCGTGTCGGTCGTGCATTGTCCGCAATCGAATATGAAGTTGGCATCAGGCTTCGCACCGATTGAAAAACTGCGTCGCGCCGGCGTAAATCTTGCCGTCGGCACTGACGGCTGTGCCAGTAACAATGATCTGGATATGTTTGATGAACTGCGCACCGCGGCTTTGCTGGCAAAGGCGGTTGCATCGGACGCAACCGCACTGAATGCCGCGACCTCTTTGCATATCGCTACACTTGGCGGCGCGAAAGCGATGGGCATGTCTGATTTGATCGGATCGATCGAAATCGGCAAACAAGCCGATCTGATTTGCGTCGACTTGAGTGCCATCGAAACCCAGCCAATCTACAACGTGATTTCACAATTGGTCTATTCCTGTGGCCGCCAGCAGGTAAGTGACGTCTGGATTGCAGGCGTCGCAAAACTCGAGCACGGACAGCTGCTAGCCATGGACAGTATTGCCCTGAAACAAAAGGCGCAACACTGGCGTCAACGAATTTCCGCCATACGGTAGGAGGGCCTTCTAGGCCCGACCGATCTTCTGATCTCCAATCCGGCCTAGAAGGCCCTCCTACCAAAAACTTGAAGGGTTTTGTAATGACGACCGAAAACGTAAGTCGCGCCGAGATCGATAAATTTGGCGCTTTGGCAAATCGCTGGTGGGACGAGAACGGCCCGCAAAAGCCATTGCATCAATTGAATCCAGCACGTCTGGATTACGTCGAAAAGCAGATTCCGCTGAAAGGCAAAAAGATTCTCGATGTTGGATGCGGCGGCGGGTTGCTGAGTGAAGCTTTGGCACGCGAAGGTGCCGATGTTGTTGCACTTGATTTATCCTCCGAACTGATCGAAATCGCGAAGCTACATCTGTACGAATCAAATCTGAAAGTGGATTACCGGCTGCAATCGGTGGAGTCCATGGCCGAAGAAATGGCGGGGCAATTCGATGCCATCACCTGCATGGAAATGCTGGAACACGTACCGGACCCGTCATCGATTCTGCGTGCCTGTGAAAAACTGCTAAAGCCCGGCGGAAAATTGTTTGCTTCCACGCTGAATCGCACGCCAGCGGCTTTTGCGGTCGCCATCGTGGGTGCCGAATATCTTGCGAATTTACTGCCGAAAGGCACGCACGAGTATCAGAAATTCATCAAACCTTCCGAATTGGCGTCGTGGTGTCGTGCAGAAGGCTTCAATGTCACCGATATCAGTGGTCTGGCTTATAACCCTTTGAGTGGCAAAGCCTGGGTATACGGCCGCACTGATATTAATTACTTAATGACAGCCGAGAAGCAATGAGCAATATCGAAATGGCACCGGTCATCCTTTTTGATCTGGACGGCACCCTGGTCGATAGCGCAGTGGATTTGCTCAACGCGCTGAATGTGATTGTGCAAAAAGCCGGCAAACCGATATTGAATTTGGCTCAAATCCGTCCCGTGGTTTCAAAGGGCGCGCGTGCGATGTTGGCAGTTGCATTTCCGGAGCTGAATGAAGAAAGCCGTCTGCGATATCTGCAACCGTTTCTGGATTGCTATCAGCAAGCCGTTGCGCAACACAGCACGCCGTTTGCCGATGTTGAAACGGTATTGAATACGATTGAAGAAAATGGATCGCGTTGGGGAATCGTCACGAACAAACCTTTCTATCTCGCCAAAGAAGTCGTCCACAGCATGGGCTGGACCAAGCGTACGTCGGTATTAATTGGCGGCGACACCCTGCCACGTAAAAAACCCGATCCGGATCAGCTATTTCACGCCTGCGAATTACTGGCGGTGCAGGCAAGCGATTGTATCTATGTCGGCGATGACGAGCGCGACGTGCTAGCTGCACGACATGCTGGCATGAAGTCGGTTGCTGCACTCTGGGGATATCGCGAGGCCCATGATGATCCAAACTTGTGGCGGGCCGATGTGATGGCCGATGTGCCGCTGGATCTATTGTCAGTCGGTGTGTTGCGGGTATGAGTGATTCGCAACAGGAAGGCTTGCAACATTTCATTGCCAAATGGTATGCGCGTGAACCCGAAATGCAGTTTGCCGAAGTGTTCGTTCCGCGTTCGGACAAACTTTTGTTTCACGTCTGGGGTGCATTGCTTCACGAGCTGAAACAGACGCTATTCGAATTAAGCGACGCTCGCGTTACCGAAGTAAAAACCGCATGGTGGGCCGATGAATTCCAGCGCTTGTCGATCGGGCAGCCGCGTCACCCGATTACCCAGGCATTGGCTGACATACCGGCTCCATGGTTGGCGCTATCCACCAGCTTGTTTAGTGTTATTGAATCGGCACCCATTCGAGCCAGTAATACCGCACAAGCCTTGGCGAATTTAATGCCATTCGCCAATGCGGTTATTGAGATCGAAGATCTGGTTTTTGATTGCAAGACGGCAACTTCCGAAAAAATATTCGCCGTGCATTGCCTGTTGCACCGCCTGCCGCATGGCCTTTCTGCCGAAGATCAGGCGCGTATCCCAATGCACCTGATGGCGCGGCATTCGATCAATGCTGCGCAATTGCCTGATATCGGGCAGAACGGTCTGTTGCAGGATTGGGCCACTGAATTGAATTCGGTTCTGGGTGAAAAAGCCGCCGGATCCTTGTTTCGCAAGGCCAGAACACGTTTTGATCAGGTGCAATTGGCCAATCTAATGGCGGCGAAGGGCACGAAAAAAGCCCCGGCACCCAAGCTTTTATGGTGGGCTTGGCGTGCGGCGGTAGCGGTTCCCAGATAAAATACGTCCCGTTCTTGACGAAATCTGCACTCGTCCCCACTTACGCTCCATCTACACACTGTCCTTGCGGAAATTCTATGTCTCCTTCGTTGAACGAAAATTTAGCTCGCGTTATGCCCGATGTCGCCAATGAAGTGAAACCCGCCATTGCCGGGACACTGGAATGGGTGGGTATGGGGGACATCGAAATGCCGGTATCGGTTTCCGATGCGAATGGCCGCGTAGTCACCAGCGGTGCCAGAGTTAATGCGTTCGTTAATTTAAAGCGCGCCGATGTTCGCGGTATCCATATGTCGCGTCTGTATCTGCATGTGGACCGTCATTTGTCCGCTGAAGCCATCACACCGCAAAGCATCCGCCATATCCTGAAGGATTTTCTGGATTCGCATCATGATTTGTCCGATCAGGCAAAGTTGAGCATCCGTTTTGACTATATGGTGCGTCGTCCGGCATTGGTTACCGACAACAGCGGTTGGAAGTCCTATCCGGTACGCATCACCGGCATCATGGATAAACATCAATTTTCCCTGGAGCTGGGTCTGGATGCTGCCTATTCGAGTACTTGCCCGTGCTCGGCCGCTTTGGCACGGCAGTTAATCCAGGAGCAATTCGGCAAGGATTTTCCATCCGGGGAAAATCCGGATTACCAGCAAGTATTGAACTGGCTGGGAAGCGAGCAGGGCATTATGGCGACACCGCATAGCCAGCGAAGCATTGCCGAAGTCAAAGTAAAGCTGTCTCAGGACTTTGTGCAGTTCCCGCTTGTGGAAATGATCGACCTGATCGAAGGCGCCCTTAAAACGCCAGTGCAAGCTGCGGTAAAGCGGGAAGACGAACAAGCCTTTGCCCGTCTCAATGGCCAAAACCTGATGTTCTGCGAAGACGCAGCCCGTCGCCTGCAATCGGTGCTCAATTCAGACAGTCGAATTCAGGACTTCTGGGTGCAAGCATCGCATTTCGAGAGTCTGCATCCGCATAACGCCGTAGCGATAGCCAGTAAAGGCATACCCGGGGGCTATTAGTCGCGCACTTTGGGTAGCAATTGCCAATACTTCATCGAAGGCCGGTCACTGACCGGCCTTTTGCGTTCATAAAGTCTTCACAAACGGCTAGACTCAGCCCGTCTCAATCATCACGGGTTCTCAATGAACTGGTTAATCGGCTTCGTAGCATTAGTTATCGGCATCATCCTGTCTGAAGAACGCTGGCTGCTCGGCGGCGCTGCCGGATTTTTCATCGGTTGGTTGTTGGGATCGATGGGAAAATTAAGTAGTCGCTTGAATGGCTTTGAAACCGAGTTAATGCAGGCACGTGATGCTTTCCGAAAAATGGCCGCCGAGCGGGATCAGTTGAGTGCACAACTTAAACCGAAACCGCAGGAGTCGCCGTCAGTCGTTGCTGATGCCATCCCTCGCACGCAGACCCCTGAAGCCATCGTGCCAATTGCCGAAAATCCGGTGGCGATGCCAATAGATGCCGTTACTCCGATGCCGAATGAGATCATTTCTCCAGCCTCGGAAAAACCAGTCACCACCATGGCCGAAAAGGCCAATGCGGCCAACCGCGCCGTATTCACCAGTAGCGAGCCCGAGGCGCCGAAAGTTGCCAGGCCGATGCCTCCGCCGATTGAACCGGCTAAAAAATCGCCGCCGCCCCTAATACCGAATGTCACTGCAAATATGCGGGAAGCCAGTTGGGATGAGCGCGTCATCGATAAAGTGAAGCGCTGGTTCACCGAAGGCAATGTTCCGGTAAAAGTGGGTATCGTTGTCTTGTTCTTCGGCGTCGCGGCATTGCTGCGCTATGCCTATGTTCACGACTATTTCACCTTCCCGATTGAATATCGAATGATCACGATTGCGGCGGCGTCGCTCGCAGCTCTCGTATTCGGTTGGCGTGAGCGCGAGCGAAATCCGGCGTTTGGCCTTAGTTTGCAAGGCGGCGCGATCGGCATGTTGATGCTGACGGTGTTTGCTTCCTACAAATACTTTAATTTGATTCCAGCAGGACCCAGCTTTGCCTTGATCGTGATACTTGTTGCCGGTGCTGCCTTCCTTGCGGTGTTGCAAAACACCATGTGGATTGCCGTGCTCGGATTTCTTGGTGGTTATCTCGCACCGGTATTGATTTCTACCGGCAGCGGCAATCACATCGCATTGTTTAGCTATTACGCGGTCCTGAACACCGCCGTCTTCGCCATCGCGTGGAAAAAGTCATGGCGCGTCTTGAATCTGATGGGTTTTTTATTCACTTTTGGTGTCGGCACGGCATGGGGCGCGAAATATTACAAACCCGAATTATTCAATACGGTTGAGCCATTCCTGATTTTGTTCTTTATTTTCTACACCACAATCGGTTTGTTGTATGTCATCAAGCAGACCGAATATCGCAAGCCGTGGGTAGACGGAACGCTGGTTTTTGGTACGCCATTATTGGCATTCCCCTTGCAGGCAAAATTGCTTGAAGACAATCGTCTCGGCCTGGCATTTAGTGCTCTGGTCGTATCGCTGATTTATGGCGGACTGGTGTATTTCCTGCATCGTCGCAAGAACGATCGATTGCTGGCGGAAGCTTATGGTGCACTGGCTTTGGGTTTTGCAACGCTGGCGGTTCCGTTGGCATTTTCCGCTGCTACCACTGCAACAGTTTGGGCGCTGGAAGGCGTCGGCGTTGCCTGGATCGGTCTGCGTCAGAAACGTTCGTTACCAATTTTTACCGGCGTGTTACTGCAATTGCTGGCAGGTGGATCATTTATGGTGTCGGTGCTGAACGAGCCCTACAACGCCAGCGATCTCGAACAGCTTGTATTGAATGCACATTATCTCGGCGCATTCATCATTGCCATTTCCGGCTTCATGCTAAGCCTCGTATTCAAGCGTCTGAGTAGTGGTAAAGCGATGCCGGTGCTCTTGTTCCTATGGGCATGCGCATGGTGGTTCGGAGCGATGCTGCATGATTACGATATTGCCGATCGCGGCATCGGTATTTGGCAGTACTCGGTATTGTATTTCTCGTTTACCATTCTGGCCGCAACGATTTTGCAAAGCAGGCTGGAATGGTCGGCGATGAAAAAGCTGGCTGCTTTCACGACCTTGTCTGCTCCAATTTTGGTCTTGTTCGCCGCTATTGAATTCAATGCACCGTTGATGATGCCGAGCTGGGCGTATTGGGCTGCATTCGTCGTGGCCGGCTTGTACGCATTATGGTGTGAAGCAAACAATGAAGCTGCAGAAAGCTCGCGTGCCGGTGGCTTCATGCATATCGTGCTGTTGTGGTCTGCGGCACTGGCATTCAGTCTGCAATGGCATTACCAGGTGGATACGCAGTGGAACCTGGCGCAAGGCTGGTATGCGCCTGCCATCTGCCTGCCGATTGGTTTGATGACGCTGGGTCTGTGGCGTTTGCGCAATGTCTTTGCATGGCCCATGCAGGATCGTTTCGATGGCTATGATGCTGCCTGGTTTACGCCGGCATTCGCCCTATTGGCTTGTGCCTGGATTGTCGGGTTGTTTCTGGAAGGCAGTTCGTACCCGGTGATGTATGTGCCGATCATCAATCCACTGGAATTGAGCATGCTGGCTGCGGCGGTGTTGTTTGGTGCGTATATCCGTCATGAAAAACCGGACATGCAAGATGTGTTGAGAATCTGGCCGTATGTCGGTTTTGTTTTTGTCACGATGGCAACCCTGCGCGGCGTGCATCACTTGTATAACTTGCCATGGAACGAATCACTGTTGAACTCCGGCGTTGCACAGGCCAGTCTGACGATAGCCTGGAGCTTGCTGGGCGTGAGCGGTTTGATTCTTGGCTCGCGTCGCGGCGACCGGAAACAGTGGATGGGCGGCGGATTATTGATGCTGGTGGTGCTCGGGAAACTGATTCTGGTTGATCGTACCTATATGCAAAATATCCCCGGCATCGTTTCCTGTATTGCCGTTGGCCTCTTGCTGGTGGTCGTTGGTTACTTTGCGCCGCAACCGCCGAAAGAAAAAGAAGGGGAGGAAACATGAAACTTCGATATGTGATGCTCGGTGTTTTTCTTGCTGGCACGGCGGCCGCTTCCACGCCTGCGGATTACGCGCAGCAATGGCCGGTAAATGCCCAGGGCGAAGGTGCCTATGCCATCAATTTGAATGAAGAGATGTATCGCATCATTCAAAAAAATGATTTGTCGGATATGGCGGCATTCAATGCCGCCGGAGAAGCATTGCCATTCGGGCCGATGCCGACCTCTTACGGTCCTTTGCCGGCAGTCTGGGTGCAGGCCAAGGTTTTTTCGCTGCCGAAAGAAGCAAGCCAAAATCCGGATTTATTGAGATTGCATGTTCAACGCAGTGCTGCCGGTGATCTAAGTCTCGATGCCAATTTCACGGAACAGGCCGCTGCCACGGAATTGCATGATTGGATCATTGATGTCGCCGAAGATGATCAGGCTATCGAAGCCCTGCAAGTCCAGTTGTCCGATCAGGCAGGCGATTTCAATGCGCAGGTGGTCGTTCAGGCCAGTAATGATTTGCAGCAATGGCAGCATTTGAACACTGCTTCCATCGTCTCGCTGAATCAAGGCGGACAGAGCCTGCAGCGTTTACAGATCGAGTTACCGGGAAACACGGCAAAATATCTGCGTGTGCAAAGTCTGGATGCCCCGGCAGGTTTGCGGGTGTCGGGTTTCAAGCTGAAACAACGGCCATTCGGAATTTTACGCTCGCCGCCCTTGCAAACCCTGCAAGCGACTTACCTGAAAAAAGACGGTCGCGGATTTGTCTATGAGTTGCCGGCGCGTGTCTTGCCGGAGCTTGTGAATATCAAATTGAAAAATACCAATGCGATTGCCCAGTTTGCGATTTCGACACGCCAAAACGAGCTGGACTACTGGCAGCCGCAAAGTAGTCTAACGGTCTTCCGTTTACGTGCCGCCGGTGTTGCGCTAGATAACGATGCCAACAGTTTGCAATCGGGCAGGGTGCGTTATTGGCGTATCGAATCCAGCACGGAAATTAACGAACCGCCGGTACTGGAGTTTTCCTATCGACCCGAGCAATTTTTGCTGCTGACGCATGGCGCCGGACCTTATGTCATCGCTGCCGGCAGCATGAAAGCACAGCGTGACCAGTACCCGCTCGATATCCTGATAGGACAGGTAAAGCAAAATCAGGGCAGGGATTGGAAGCCGGCCGAGGTCAGTCTTGGCAAGGCTGACAAAGTGATTTCAAATATGGAAGAAATTGGCAAGGCACCGACGGATTGGCGCAGTATTATTTTGTGGTCGATACTGTTGCTGGGTGCGGGTGCTGTGATTCTGATGGTGTTGAAATTACTGAGTCAGCCGCCAGCAAAATAGCGTCGAGGCTGATACCTTCGGCCTCCACCCGCAGCACCGAGCCCTGCGTGTACCAGTCGCCGAGCACGATGCGGCTGGACGAAATTTCATCAAGATAAAATTGATGTATGTCAGGTCGGTGCGTGTGGCCGTGAATCAGGCGGTTAACGCCAAAGCGTTTCATCAGTGACAGCACGGTGGACTGGGTAACGTCCATGATGTTTTCCTGCTGTTCGTTCATCAGCCCGCTTTGATGTTGCTTGCTGGCGGATCTGGCCTGAGCCGCAAATGCCTGTCTTGCAGCGAGCGGTTGTGACAGGAATTGCGATTGCCAAGTGTCGCTGCGAACCTGTACACGAAATGATTGATAGGCCACGTCGTCGCTGCATAATAAATCGCCATGCATCAGCAGGGTAGGTTTTCCGTAAAGTTCGAGCACGCAGGGGTCGGGCAGTATTTGCAGTCCGGCGCGCCGCGCAAAATCAGGGCCGATCAGGAAATCACGATTGCCGCGCATGAAAAAAACCGGAACACCGCTGTCGCTGAGCTCACGCAGGGCATGTATCACCTGCTTGCCGAGCGCCGAATCATCATCATCGCCGACCCAGGCTTCAAAGAAATCGCCGAGAATATAAAGTGCTTCGGCATATGCAGCTTCGCGCTTCAGGAATTCAAAAAACAGCCGGGAGATGTCCGGTCGGCTTTCGTCGAGATGCAAATCCGAAATGAAAAGAGTCGTCATGTTTATTCCGATACGCGCCTTATCGATAGAATCGTGACCGGCGTGACCGGCAGCTGAGGAAAGCCGGGCTTGTTGCTGGTGGCGGCCTTGCGAATTTTATCGATTACCTCCATGCCTTGGACGACCTGGCCGAACACGGCGAAGCCCTGATTCAGGGGGCTGTTTTTCGATTGGAAATCCAGTTGCGGGTTATCGACCAAATTGATGAAAAATTCCGACGTAGCGGAGTTGGCATCGGATATTTTTCGTGCCGCGGAAATGGTGCCGCGACGATTTTTCAGAATTTCGACTGTTTCGAGCACAATGGGTTTGCGCTGCGGTTTTTTCCCCAGTTTCGCATCGTAGGCGCCGCCTTGAATCACGAAGTCCTTCGAGACACGGTGAATGATGGTGTTGTTGTGGTGGCCCGATTGCACGTAGACCAGAAAATTATTGACTGTCGCCGGTGCCTTGTCGGCAAATAATTCCAGCACGATTTTTCCCTGGGTGGTTTCGATTTGAACCTTGGGATTTTTATTGTTGTTGGGCAGTGCAAGCTCTTGCGAAAAACCGGGTGATGCGAGCAAGGCGAGACATAAAAAAGGGATACGGGCGAACATCTTTGACTCCTGAATACCTGTCCATGATAGTCGTCCAAGACTGTATCGACTATAAAAACAGCTTAAAAATGCTTCCGGACTGTTAAAATGTCGGCCTTGATATCGCGAGAACAATTATGACCAGTCGTACCCGATTTGCCCCCAGTCCAACCGGCTTTTTGCATATTGGTGGCGCGCGCACCGCCTTGTACTGCTGGCTGGAAGCACGGCATCAAATAGGGGCGTTCATATTGCGGGTAGAAGATACCGATCAGGAACGTTCCACCGACGCGGCAGTGCAGGGCATTCTGGATGCGATGAGCTGGCTCGGTTTGAACTACGACGAAGGCCCGATCTATCAGACGCATCGACTCGCACGCTATCAGGAAGTTGCCGAGCAATTGGTGGCGGCAGGCAAGGCGTATTACGCCTACGAAACCAAGGAAGAACTTGAAGCCATGCGTGAAGCGGCAATGGCGAAAAATGAAAAGCCGCGTTACAACGGCCATTACCGCGATTTGAATGCCCCGCACAAGGATGATGCGAATCGCGTGATTCGTTTCAAGAATCCGATCGGTGGCAGCGTCGTTTGGGAAGACAAAATCAAGGGTCGCATCGAGTTCAGCAACGATGAATTGGATGATCTCGTCATTTTTCGTTCTGACGGTTATCCGACCTACAACTTCGCTGTCGTCGTGGATGATCTCGACATGAAAATCACCGACGTGATTCGCGGCGACGATCACGTAAACAACACGCCG
>JAYUWO010000140.1:0-13129 GCA_043753545.1 Arenimonas sp. | reverse complement strand
TCGTTGCCAAGCACAAGGGATCTGCCACGGGCTGCGGCAGAAGGCTCGACAACCACATCAAAAAAGATAACTTCATTCACTAACCTCAAATCGGCGCGCCGCAATTCACCTGACCGCTTTCGCAGTGGCACGAATTCTTTTATTGAATTCGCGTCGGGTGGCTTGAGCCTCGCATTGTGGGTGGACGAACTTGAATCACTAAAGCGTTCGTTTCGCGCCACCCTCTTATTCGAGTTTGGAGCAAACCCGACAACGTAATGTCTGCCGGGCCGGTTCGGGGCGAATCATACTGATGTTGGCCCCGAGTTTTGTGAATAAAACGTTCAAGTGCTTGATTTTGCTGGAGTGAATACTCGAAAGCAGGGCTAAGCGACCGGTTTCACAGGCTTTTTTGAATTGAGCCCGTGGACAGGTTTTTTGTTAATTTTTGTGAATTTGGAGGGTATACGGGGGCGAATGGACGCTTTTGGCGCTCCCAGCCCCCGATTTGTCGGGTTTAAAAGCTGGCGGCCAGTCGGCTGCCTTGGCTGATCGCCCGCTTGGCATCCAGTTCTGCAGCCACATCGGCGCCACCAATCAGGTGAGGGGTTTTGCCGAGCGCTTGAAGTGGCTCCACCAGGGTGCGTAATGGTTCCTGGCCGGCACAAATCACGACGGTATCGACAGGCAAGGTTTGTTCGATGTCATTGATCCGGATTCTAAATCCAGCGTCGTCTACGCCGAGATAGGTAACGCCGCCGAGCATTTTTACGCCCTTGGCTTTCAAGGCACTGCGATGAATCCAGCCGGTCGTTTTACCCAGCTTGGCGCCGATTTTCCCTTCAGTTCGCTGCAGGAGCCAGACATCGCGCACGGGAGCTTCCGGCTGTGGCCGCGTCAATCCGCCACGTCCGGTGAAGTCGGGGTTTACTCCCCATTCGTGCATCCAGCGATCTTTATCCAGAGTGGAAGACTCTCCCTCGTGCACCAGAAACTCGCTGACATCGAATCCAATTCCGCCGGCACCAATCACGGCCACCTTCTTGCCCGGGGTCACTTTTCCGGTCAACACATCTATATAGGTGCAAACCTTGGCGTGATCGACACCGGGAAAATTTATTTTGCGGGGAGTAATTCCGGTCGCAAGAACCACCTCGTCGAAATCTTTCAGCGTATCCGCGTCGACTCGCACGCCCAGCCGTTGCTCTACTTTCGTCAGTTCCAGCTGGCGTCTGAAATAACGGATGGTTTCGTGGAACTCTTCCTTGCCGGGAATCGTTTTCGCCAAATTGAATTGACCCCCGATTTTCGGATTTGCGTCGAACAAGGTGACCAAATGTCCACGCTTCGCGGCAACGGTGGCACATGCGAGCCCGGCAGGGCCAGCGCCAACGACGGCGATTCGCTTTGGATGAGTGGTGGTCGTGTAATTCAATTCGGTTTCCGCGCAGGCGCGTGGGTTGACCAGGCAGCTGGCTGTTTTATTTTCAAATGCATGATCTAGGCAAGCCTGGTTGCATGCGATGCAAGTGTTGATTTCATCGCTGCGGCCTTCGCGCGCTTTTACAGCCCATTGCGAATCCGCCAAAAGCGGACGTGCCATCGACACCATGTCGGCTTGTCCGCTCGCCAAAATGTTTTCGGCTACGTCCGGCATGTTGATGCGGTTGGTGGCAATCAGCGGCAAGCGCACATGCGGTTTTAATTTCGCTGTAACGCCTGCGAAAGCGGCGCGGGGCACCGATGTAGCGATGGTGGGCACGCGGGATTCATGCCAGCCAATCCCGGTATTGATAATCGTGGCGCCGGCATTTTCGACCGCTTTGGCCTGCGCAAGAATTTCATCCCAGGCCGAACCTTCATCGACCAATTCCAGCATCGACAAACGATAAATAATGATGAAGTCCTTGCCGACGGCTTCGCGTGTGCGACGCACGATCTCGACCGCGAAGCGCATTCGGTTTTCGGCACTGCCGCCCCACTGATCTTCTCTCTTATTCGTGCGTGGGCTTAAAAACTGGTTGATCAGGTAGCCCTCGGACCCCATGATTTCAACACCGTCGTATCCGGCTTCGCGGGCCAGCTTTGCGCAATTGACGAAGGCATTGATTTGCCTCTCGATTCCCCAGTTACCCAAAGTGCGTGGCTTGAAAGGATTGATCGGGGCCTGGATGCCGGAGGCAGATACGGAGAAAGGATGATAGCCATAACGGCCCGCATGCAAAATCTGCATGCAAATTTTGCCTTTAGCTTCATGCACGGCCTTGGTCACGATCCGGTGTTTGTGAATTTCCCAGGGCCAGCTTAATTTTCCGCCGAAGGGTTTCAACCAGCCTACGATATTCGGTGAAATACCGCCGGTTACGATCAAGCCGACCCCGCCTTCTGCGCGCTCGCGGAAATAGGCTGCCAATTTCGGAAAATCGCGGCTTTTATCTTCAAGGCCGGTGTGCATCGAGCCCATCAAAATACGGTTGGGCAATGTGCAATGGCCAAGGTCGAGCGGTGCAAACAAATGCGGGTATTTGTGATTCATCGGGATTACGCAGAATTAAAGTTGCCACGATGCCCTGAAAGCGGCATTTGCTCAAGTACACATTCGTGAAATCTGGCAAAATAGCCTCCTTTGACCCCGCGCTGGAACCTTAACCATGAGCCATCACGATATTCGCTCCGCCAAACGCCCAGATCCCGATCAAAGCATGGTGGACATCGCCAATTACGTTACCGATTACCGCATCGATTCACCAGAAGCCTTCACCACCGCGCGCTACATGTTGCTCGATTCGCTCGGCTGCTCGATGTTGGCCATGAAGCATCCGGAGTGCACCAAGCATCTAGGCCCCATCGTTCCGGGTGCCAATATGGTGGGTGGCGCTCGCGTTCCGGGGACTTCATTTGAACTGGATCCGGTACAGGCGGCTTACAATATTGGGGTCCAGGTCCGCTGGCTGGACTTCAACGACACCTGGTTGGCAGCCGAGTGGGGCCATCCTTCGGATAATCTTGGCGCCATTCTTGCCGTCGCTGATTATCAAAGCCGCAAGGCCGAGCGCGAAGGCGGCAAGCCGGTTTTGATTCGCGACGTTCTTTCCGCTGCTATCAAAGCACACGAAATCCAGGGTGGTTATGCACTGAAAAACAGTTTCAACCGCGTCGGTATTGATCATGTAATTCTGGTGCGCCTGGCGTCTACCGCTGTCACCACCCATATGCTGGGCGGGGGCAAGGAAGAAATCACCAATGCGGTCAGCCATAGCTGGATCGATGGCGGTGCATTGCGTACCTACCGTCACGCCCCGAATGCCGGGCCCCGCAAGAGCTGGGCGGCTGGTGATGCTTGTCGCCGCGCCGTGACGCACGCCCTGAATGCTGTAAAAGGCTGCGTCGGCTATCCAAGCGCCGTCACGGCAAAAACCTGGGGATTTGCCGATGTGATGTTCAAAGGCAACCAATTCCAGTTTGAGCGTCCATTTGGCGCCTATGTGATGGAAAACGTGTTGTTCAAAATCAGCTTTCCGGCTGAATTCCATGCACAAACGGCGGTGGAGTGCGCCATGCAGTTACACCCGCAGGTGGCTGGCAAGATTGATCAGATTGACCGTATCGAGATGGAAACCCAAGAGGCGGGCGTACGCATCATCGACAAGACCGGCCCACTGGCAAACTACGCCGACCGCGACCATTGCCTGCAATATATGGTCGCCGTGCCGCTGATTTTTGGCCGCCTGACGGCCGACGATTATGCCGACGCCGTAGCTTCAGATCCGCGCATTGATGCATTGCGGGAGAAAATGGTGGTCAAGGAAAACCCGCAATTCACCGCAGATTACTTCGATGTAGACAAACGTTACATCGGAAATTCAGTTCAGGTTTATTTCAAGGACGGCAGCAAGACCGAAAAAGTCTCGATCGATTACCCGATTGGCCACCGCGAACGTCGCGGAGAAGGCATTCCCGTGCTGCTTAAAAAGTTCGAAGACGCAATCACTGGGCACCTCTCAGCTCATCAGGTGAAGCAGATTCTGGCATTGACCCAAGACACCTCGAAGTTCGAAAGTACCCCGGTGCATCGCTTCCTCGATTTATTTGTGGTTTAAGTGTTAAAGCTTGGCTTTTGTTGTTAATTTTGTTATGTTCACGTTAACGTGCCGGATACAGGAACGTTGATTTTTTATTTGTGAGCGGGCTCTAATAGTTCTGCAAGCAAACTTATTTTTTGTCTTAACTTAGTGAATTTGGAGCATATTTATGAAGAAGAAACTCCTGTGTTGCGCCCTGTTAGGTGCCATGTCTATGGCTCAATCTGCAATGGCTCAAGACTTTGATGATCGTTGGTATATCACCGGCACAATTGGTATTTTGGGTACCGATACAGAACGTGCAGACTTGACTGGCGAAGCTTCCAACGCGCCAATCTTCGGCTTCGGCGTTGGCAAGATGGTTTCGTCTAACGTATCTGTGGATGTTGAACTGGATCGTGCAACCACGAGACTGAGCAATCTTCCTGATATCGATTGGGAACTCACCAGCCTCGCAGTAACCGGTCGTTACCACTTCATCAAGGAAGGCCGTAACTGGTGGCCCTACCTCGCTGCAGGTATCGGCGCAACGAAAAATGATATTACCGATGATGCAAATATGTTGGTCAAAGTTGGCGCCGGCTTGCAAGCTGACCTCAACGAGCACGTCGATCTTCGTTTCGAAGGTGGCCTGCGTTATGACTTCAACGATAACTTCGGTGCTGGCCACTACCGTGACCTGTACGCAACTGCAACCGTCCTGTTTGCCCTGGGCAACCTGCCGGCTCCAGTGGTTCCAGAAGCACCGCCAGCCGCAGATTGCTCGACCAAAGACGGCGACAACGATGGCGTGAATGATTGCAACGATCGTTGCCCGAATTCGCAAGCCGGTGAAACTGTCGGTGCCGATGGTTGTAAAGTCGAAGTAGCTATCGATCTTAAAGGCGTTAACTTTAACTTCGATAAAGACACCTTGCGTCCTGACGCCATTGCAATCTTGGACAACGCTGCTGAAGTGTTGAACCGTTATCCCACCATGCGAGTTTCGGTTGATGGCCATACCGACTTGTGCGGTAGCGATACTTACAACCAAGACTTGTCGCAACGTCGTGCACAAGTTGTTTACAACTACCTGACTGAAAAAGGTGTTGACGCCGGTCGTTTAGGTGGTCCAACTGGTTATGGCGAAAGCCGTCCGTTGGAAGCAACAAGCCAGGATTTCCCGGCTTGCAAATCCGAAACCAATCGTCGTACCGAATTGAAATCTAACTAATATTAGCTTTCAATGTTGTTTTGAAGCCCAGCCTTGTGCTGGGCTTCTTTATTTGCGCTTGTGTAATCACCATGAGCCACTTAAGCTAATCGAAGTCAAAACGCGGAAGCTGAATGAATGAGAAAATTAACATGCTTGATTCTTGCCCTGGGCTTTTCGTCTTTCGCACAAGGTGCATGCGAGCCTTCGAGTGATGGTGTTTCAATCGATTTGAAAAACGTGCCGGTGATGGAAATGGCAGTATCGCGTGAAACGATTTTGCAAAATTGCGTAAGCGTCGCTGATTTTATTGCACGTCATAACATTGCGTTGCGCACTGCTACTCCCGCTAGGCCTACAACCCCTTACAGTGGCGGCAATCGTTTTAACATGACGCAGAATGGCAAGAAGATGACGGCCGATGATTTCGATGCATGGATGCGCGCAAACGGTATTCGAGTCGTGGGTGCTAAAGCTCCGGAGAAGCCCCCAGTCGTCGAGTGTGTTCCGACCAAGAAGAATCCCTGCCCCAACTAAGCATATTCGCTGATTACAAAAAAAGCCCGCATTGCGGGCTTTTCAAATAGGGTGACTGCACACCGCGCTTTTATTGATGATGCTTTTCCGTTTCGCGCGCGTCCAACTTTCGATGATTCAGCGCTTGCTGAATTGATAGTGCGCAACCAGCCATTCGTTTCCATCTTCCAGGCCGAATAATTCGGCGCAGGCAAGCCAGAACATTCTCCAGCGATGGAACCAGCGCTTGGCATCGCGCTCACCATAGGTGGCTTTCATGATTTGCATGATCTCGTCGCGATTGGCATCTTGATTTGCAAGCCAATGGTTCGAAGTCCTTTCGTAGTGTTCGCCTGATAACAGCCAGCGTTGCTCGATGCTTAAATCCTGCTGGAAATGCAAAAGCGTATCTGACGACGGCATGATGCCACCGGTGAAGAAGTATTTGCCCATCCAGTTATCATCGCCTTCGGTCTCGAAGGGATACATCACATAGCGATGGCAGAAAATATGGACGAACAACTTGGCATCCGCTTTCATCCATTTCGAAACTCGATTTAGAAGCGTCTGGTAGTTGCGCATGTGTTCGAACATCTCGACCGAAACGACACGATCAAATTGATCGTTCTCCAGCTCAAGAATATTGACATCGCAGGTAATTACCTTGACATGTTGCCAGCCGCGCTCGCGGCAAACCGCTTCAATATGCTGGCGTTGCGTAGCGGAGTTCGACACCGCAGTGATGTATGAATTGGGATATTTTTCGGCCATCCACAGGGTCAGTGAACCCCAGCCGCAACCCAGTTCAAGAATATGCTGTCCGTCTTTCAGTTCTGCCCGCTCCGAATAAAGTCCGAGCATGGCCACTTCGGCTTCGTCGAGAGTTTCATTGCCGGTTTGATAGAAACATGACGAGTACTTAAGGCGTTTTCCAAGGCACAACTGGAAAAACCGGGTGGGGACTTCGTAATGTTGCTCATTTGCGGCGGCTGTCTCGATGGCGATGGGACTTTGCTTGAGTTCTTCCAGCATCCTGCGAAAACGAAAGTCGGCCTTTTCAATGTCCTGAGCATTTTCATCAATCAGGCGTTGCTGGCACATCTGGCGAATGCCATAACGTGTCAAGGCATCGGGAAGCATTCCGTTTTCACAAAGGTCGATCAGGGACATTCAAATACTCGTAGAAAGTGATTGGGATTCTATTTTTTTGACTTGGCGGGGAACCAGGGGATAAACGCGCTCACTTCATCCTGGTAACGGCGATAGTCGTCACCGCGACTGCGTAATGCCTGCGCTTCTGTCCACGGAATGCCGCTGACACGGTAAAGGAATGCCAGCATCACGACTGGGCCGACAAGGCTGTACCAGAAGTAGTCGCTGTGGATGGCGAGCAGGACATAAGTAAACCAGTGCAGCCATTCAAAAAAATAATTGGGATGTCGCGAATAGGCCCACAAGCCGGCACGGCAAGTTTTTCCCTTGTTGGCCGGATCGTTGCGAAAGGTCGCCAATTGTCGATCTGATAAATATTCGCCAAATACACTTATGAGCCAAATCGCAATGGCAGCTCCCGTCCAAACGCTGGCATGTCCTGCATGAAGCGATGCTGCGGCGTAAAAGGGAATCGAAAACAGCACAACGATAACGGCCTGCATTTGGAAAAATACAAAAAATTTCGCCGGGCTTCCGTTCCATGTTGCGCGTAACGCCTGGTAACGACCGTCTTCTGGTTCATGCATCACTCGCTTTAGTAAGTGAATGCATAAACGCGCACCCCAGATGCCGCCAAGGAATGCGACCAAGGCACGCGGCAGGTCGGATCCAACGCCCTCACAGCTCACCATAACGGCAGCAGCGGCCATTAAACCTGCCCAGACCACATCCACGTAGCCGACGTTCCTGACGCGCATGGAGAAGTACCACGCAGCCACCATCACCGCAGCCGACATCAGCCATACATGAAAAAGAGCCGACACCATCAGGCGGCTGCCTTGCCGGTGTTGCCTATGACAGCAATCTGTTTGTCGATGTAAAAAATCGCAGGAATCACGCAAGCCCAGCAAAGCCCAAGCCCGATCATGACGAGAGAAATGTCGGTGCCGTATTCGATGACATTAAATACGCGATCTGCGCACCAGTAGGCGAGCGGTCCGCCAAGTAACCCGAACAGGGCGGCGATCACAAAGTTGTGGCGAAGGAAGTCCATCGAATGATTCAGGGTAAAGGAAAACGATAACCAAAGCGCAATAATCCAGAGCGGGGCCATGCTGGCAACAGTCCAAGGCATCGCGTACTGAATCCATCCACCGGCGGCAAACAACGAATCGATAGCCACGCCGAGGATCAGGCCGATGGTGACGATACGCAAGTCCGCTCTTGCCTTGCCGCCAAAACCCAGCATGATGCCCGCAAACATTAAGCTGCTAAAAAAGCCGAACCAAAAATATCCCAAACTGGTACTTAGCAGAGTACTGAACCACACAGCCTGATAGCCAAGGGCATTCATGATTTTTGACCAAGGTAGTTTCATCAGGCTTTTTCCGTCGCTGGTAAAAATTCTGGTCGACGATTCTGCGTGCGCGCGAATAACAAATGAACGTCGCTGATCGTGCGTTCGATAAAAGCACCTTCGCAATAAGCCAGATAGAATTCCCACATCTTGATGAAGCGGTCGTCATAACCCAGCGAACGGACTTGATCGAGTTGGTTCATGAAACGTTTGCGCCACTCGTGCAATGTGCGCGCATAGCTCGGGCCAATGTCTTCAAGATTCACAAGGCGCAACGGCCCGGACTGTGCCGCCGCATTCACCATCGCATTGACGCAGGGTATGAAGCTGCCCGGAAAAATATAGCGCTTGATGAAGTCGACCGAATGCAGGGCTTGTTGATAGCGATGGTCTTCGATCGTGATCGCCTGAATCAGTGCAAGACCATCGGGCTTGAGCAGCGAAGTGCATTTCGCCATATAGGTATCGAGATATTGATGCCCGATGGCTTCGATCATCTCGATCGAAACCAGTTTGTCGTAAGTGCCTTCAAGGTCGCGATAATCCTGTAACAAGAGGGTAACGCGGTCGCTCAGGCCGGCCTGGGCAATTCGCTGGCTTGCCAATGCATGTTGTTCTTTGGAAATCGTGGTCGTCGTTACTTTGCAACCATAATATTTGGCGGCGTACAGCGCCATACCGCCCCAACCAGTGCCAATTTCGATCAGATGGTCATCCGGTTTTAAATCGAGTTTCTGGCAGATACGTTCGAGTTTGCGATCGGATGCCATTTCCAGCGTATCGCTGTCGCCGGCAAAAATCGCCGACGAATACATCATGTTTTTGCACAGGAAAAGCTTGAACAAGTCGTTGCCGAGATCGTAATGGGCCGCGATATTTTTTTTGCTGCCAGCTCGGGTATTGCGGGTAAACGAATGTGCGGCCTTCATCAGCCAGCCGCCGATTTTTGCGGTGCCCGATTCCATGCCATCCAGCAAGTCGCGGTTGATCGCCAGCAGCCGAATCAGGCCGACGAGGTTGTCGCAATGCCATTGGCTATCCATATAGGACTCGCCGGCACCGACCGAGCCGTTCAGAGCGATCTGACGATAAAATTCGGGGCTGTTGATATTCAGGCGAACATGGATGGCGTTGTCCGAATTGTCATTGCCCAGCAGGACGCTGCCCAAGCTATCGACCAGATGGATACGGCCGCCCGTAATACCGGCTAGCTGCTGGTGAATTTTCCGGCGTAAAAAACGAGTTACGGTACCAAACGTCTCGGTAACGTTGATTTCATTCGTTAACGACTCAACGGGACTGCTCATCAATGACTCCGGATTCTTGCGTAGATGTTTTTGGGTGCGGATGGAACGGAATTTTCTTGATCCATATTTTCAATGCCTGCCAGTAGATGCCCCAGGCGATCGTGAAAGTGAGTAATGGATACCGCAAAAGACATGAAGCCAGCGTGTGGGCATTCAAGGGCTTGCGTTCCAGCACCAGGGTTGCATCGAAATCGCGCTCGCTGCCCTGCATCACATCCATGTGAACACGCAGGCTTTCGCCGGGTGATTCGAAGGCCCAGTGATAGTGGCGGTCCATCGGTAAAAATGGCGATACATGGAATGATTTTTCGAAGTCCCATTGCCATGTTTTCGCTTTGGCCGTCGCATTACTAATCGGAAGAAAGTAGGCGTGGCGTTCGCCCCAGGGTGTATTGGTAATTTCGGCCAGAATCCAGTCGAGTGTTTTGCCGTCATCCAAATAGCCATAATAAAAACTGACCGGGTTGATCGTGAACCCGAAATAACGACCATGTGTCAGCAGGCGAATCGGGCCGCTTGGACGCATTCCTGTTTCGGCTTGCACGCGGTCACGAACCGCCTGTTCAATCGAAATGCTCTGATCACCATAATAGTCCTTGCGCAGCACGCAGGCGAGATTCCAACGGTTGAATGACCAGAACCAGCGCTCTTTGAAAACCCGATCCAGCTCGGCCAAATCCAGATAAAGCTGGTAGATACGGTATTCGAAATCATGCGGCTTGACGGCATATCGACGATGGCGAATGCGGCCTTCATAAATAGCGCTGGCGAAAGGCTCACTCACCAATCGATACCGAGCGCACGAGCCACGTCGACGCCACTGCGCAGGCCGTCTTCATGAAAACCAAAGCCCCAGTAAGCGCCGGCAAACCAGGTGTTGTTTTTACCGTTGATTTCATGGCGTCGCGCCTTCGCCTGTACACTAGCATGAGTGTACATCGGATGCTGATAACGCATCTTGGCGATAATTTTGTCGGCTGCGATATCGGCGGTACGGTTAAGTGTTACCACGAACGGTTCGGGTGATTGCACCGATTGCAGAATATTCATGCAGTAACTGACGGTGCAGGCATCGGACTTGTCGGCGGGAATATAAGCGTTCCAGGCCGCCCAGGCTTTCTTGTTTTTCGGCAAAATGGAGGCGTCGGTGTGCAAGACGGTTTCATTTTCCTGATATGGAAGATTGCCTAGAATCTCGCGTTCATGCGGATTGCTATCCGATAACAGCGCCAGTGCCTGATCGCTATGGCAGGCGAACACGACCTGATCAAAAATCTCTTCTCCGTGTGAGGTTTTTATCGAAATTTGATTTGCGCGCCGCTCGACACTTTGAACGCCGGCATTCAAACGAACATGCACCGACCAGTTTTTTTCCAGTTCGCCGATGTAGCTGCTGGAACCGCCTTTTACAACCCGCCATTCAGGGCGCTCGTTTACCTGCAACATATGGTGGTTATGCATGAACTGCACGAGATACTTGGCCGGAAACTGCAGGATGGTTTCAGAAGGCGACGACCACAAAGCACAGGCCATCGGGACGATGTGGTCATCGATAAATAATGTCGAATATTTATTGTCGTTTAGATATTCACCGAGAGTAGGGCCGTCACCACGCAGGCCAAGCAAGCTTGGGCATTCGCGGTAAAAGCGCAGGATGTCACGCGTCATCCGGATAAATTTTGGTGATACCAGATTGCGGCGCTGGCAGAACATCGCGTTTAAGTTGGTTGCGTTGTACTCAAGGCCGCTTGCGGCGTTCTGAACCGAAAATCCCATCTCGGTCTTTTGCGAACCCACATTTAATTCACTGAATAATTTGCTCAGTAAGGGATAGTTTTCGGGGTTGAAAACAATGAAGCCAGTATCGATCTGATACTCACGATTTCCCTGTCGCACCGAATGCGTGTGGGTATGGCCACCGAGGCGATGTTCCTTTTCGAACAAGACCACTTCATGCTGACGCGAGAGCAAATACGCGCAGCCCATGCCGGCGATGCCGCTGCCGATGACGGCGATTTTCATGTCGCTTCTATGGTGTTGCGTTTAAGTTGTGGCGGGACGGCTTTCAAGCCCCAGACAAGGCCGAAAAGCGACAGGGTCTTTAGTGCAAGATACGTCATATCAAGCTCCCACCATTTAAAGCCCTGGCTCGCCGAGCCGGGAAAATGATGATGATTGTTATGCCAGCCTTCGCCAAAGGTAATTAATGCAAGAAAAGCATTGTTGCGACTATCGTCGTTGGTCTTGTAACGGCGGGTGCCCCAGCGATGGGCGAGCGAATTAATCGTCACGGTTGCGTGGAACAGAACGATCGTTGAAACAAAAAACCCCCAAACTAGAAGTTGCGGCCCGTTGGTTTGCAATTGCGGCGCGGCTGTCTCAAGCCAAGCCCCCAAAGAAAACAGACCAACGGCCAGGATGATCGGCACCACAATATCGAAACGATCGAGATAGCGCAGTTCCGGAAACTTCACCAGATCCGGGATATTGCCAAAGTTCGTAGCGAAGCCGCGTTTGGTCAGAAACCAGCCCATGTGGCTGCGAAAAAAGCCGTGGCGTGGGGAATGCATGTCGGCATCGGTATCGGCATGGCGGTGATGGTGGCGATGATGTGCCGCCCACCACAAGGGTCCGCGTTGGACGCTTGCTGCACCAATCGTCGCGAAGATAAATTGCATCGGTCGCGATGTACGAAATGCCTTGTGCGAAAAATACCGGTGGTAAAACCCGGTGATGGCAAACATTCGAATGACGTAGAGACCAATTGCCACCCATAAAGCGAACCAGGAAAATCCGGTGAACAGCACCGCAAAACAGGCCAGATGCATCGCGATAAAAGGGATAACGCGAATCCAGTCGATGGCGTTTGCTTCGTCATCATCTGCGTCGATGACCTTCGCCGAGGTGTCGAACCATCGGGCAAAAGCAGTGATGCTGCGGCGAATGATGGACTTGTGATCGGAGTCGGCTGAGGTCGAATTCATTTTTTTAGTGTGCCGTAATGACGATGATTTGTGGGTGAACTGAGGGCATTTTTCTTCACCCTTATTTCACTTCCGGCATTCGGCGGGGTGGAAATGTTCGATGCACTCGATGAGGTAATGGCAATATTCATGATGGATGCTACTTGTCAGACGTGGCGGGATGAACCAGCTTGAAATTAGACCCCTTGCATTCCACAAAGTGCCCAGCGTAGCGAAATTGCCGGCCATACGTCATCCTATGATGATGAAAGAAGGTCCCGAAAAGCGTTTTGGCGTTGCCCGTATCTTGTCCAAACAAGGTTTGACATCGCGTACGCAGGCCGCCACATGGGTGCGGGAGGGACGAGTATCAGTGAATGGCCGGATCGTACGCGATCCTGAATTTCCGGTGGTGCAGGAGCGCGACAAAGTGACCGTCGCCGGGCTATCGGAAAAGCCGGTGGAAGCTATCTATGTGATGTTGAACAAACCGCGTGGTTTGCTGACCACCACGAGTGACGAGAAAGGCCGCGACACGGTGTATCGCTGTTTTGACGATGCAGGCTTGCCATGGATGTCCC
>JAYUWO010000139.1:0-13291 GCA_043753545.1 Arenimonas sp. | reverse complement strand
GCATCGTAGACCGGCATGATGGCGCCGCCGGGATAGCCGAACAGGACATCGCAGCCTTCGGCTTCGAGCGCATGCAACAGCCACTGCGCGCCTGTTTTTGTCGTCGTACTCTGTGCTTTCGAGCCGTCCATATCAACCTCCTGCGGGTTCTAACCAAGGCATGCGGGCGCGTAATGCGGCACCGACTTGTTCAATCGGATGTGCCAAATCACGTTCTTTCATGGCTTTGTAATTGCCGTTGCCGGCCTGATATTCGGCGACCCATTCCTTGGCGAAAGTGCCATCGCGGATTTCCGCTAACACTTCGCGCATGCGGGTGCGGGTTTCATCATTGACCACGCGCGGACCGCGAGTCAGATCGCCGTATTGCGCCGTTTCGGAAACGAATTTGTGCATTTTCGCCAGGCCGCCTTCATGCAGTAGGTCGACGATGAGTTTTAATTCATGCAGGCATTCGTAGTAGGCGACTTCCGGTTTGTAACCGGCTTCAACCAGAGTTTCGTAACCTTGCAACACCAATTCGGTGGCTCCGCCGCAGAGCACGGCTTGCTCGCCGAACAAATCGGTTTCTGTTTCTTCGGCGAAATGGGTTTCGATCAACATCGCACGCGCACCACCGATACCGGCAGCGTAGGCCAATACTTTTTCGCGAGCCTCACCGCTGGCGTCCTGATGGATCGCATACAGACACGGCACGCCGTGACCTTTTTCGTATTCGCGACGAACGAGAGCACCCGGGCCTTTTGGTGCCACCAGAATGACGTCGATATCGGCACGCGGCTTGATTTGATCGAAATGCACATTGAAACCATGAGCAAATAAAAGTGCTGCATTCGGCTTCAGATTTTTCTCGATCGCTTCTTCATACAATTTCGGCTGCACCATGTCCGGTGTCAGCACGGCAACAAGATCGGCTTGTTTGACGGCTTCGGCCGGTTCTTCCACGCGCAGGCCATCGGTCTGTGCGTTCTTCCAACTCGGGCCATCGCGGCGTACGCCAACGACGACATCCAAACCCGATTCATGCAGGTTCAAAGCATGTGCACGACCCTGGCTGCCGTATCCGAGAATAACGATGCGTTTGCCCTTCAGTGCATCTGTGGTGGCGGCTGTTGTCATGGTGTGTCTCCCTGGGGTTTAGTTGAAAAGTGTTATTGGTGGATGTGGGGATTTCTTAAATTTTAGTTTTTACGTCGTTCCCGCGTAGGCGGGAATCCAGTGACTTTGCTCTGATGCTGAGAGTCGCTGGGTCCCCGACAAGAGCATTCGGGGATGACGGAAACTTTTAGTTTTTGTGGATAATTTAAAAAGCATCAGTGACAGCTCCTTTCGAAGCGGAACCGACAAGACGGGCATATTTCGCGAGTGCGCCGCGAGTGACGGATGGTTTTCTAGCTTTCCAGTCGGTGCGACGCGATTCCAGATCGGCATCGGTATTGATCGTGCGCGTGTCGGCATCGATCACGATGCGGTCGCCTTCTTTCAACAAGGCAATCGGGCCACAGTGTGCGGCTTCGGGCGATATGTGGCCGACCATAAAGCCATGCGTCGCGCCGCTGAAACGACCATCGGTTATCAACGCAACATCATCACCAAGTCCGCGGCCCACCAATGCCGCAGTAACGGCCAACATCTCACGCATGCCGGGACCACCGGCCGGACCTTCATTGCGAATCACGATCACATCACCGGATTTAATTTTGTCTTTTTGCACGGCAGCGAAGGCTTGCTCCTCACTTTCGAATACTCGAGCAACACCGTCGAATTTCAACAAGCCCTTGCCAGCCAATTTCAGCACGCAGCCTTCGGGTGCGATGTTGCCGTACAGAATCGAATAGCCGCCGCGTGGTTTCAGTGCATTGCCGACTTCACGTACGACTTCCTGATCGGAAGCTGGTAGAGCAGCAGCATCCAATTCGGCAAATAATGCTTGACCGGTTACCGTTGCAGCGTCTTCCAGCATATTGGCTTTACGCAAGGCTTCGGCAACCCGTGCAGTACCACCCGCTTCCGTGAGTTCAACCGCAGTAAACCGACCGCCAGGTTTCAAGTCGGCGATTACGGGTGTATTGCGCGATGCGATTTCGAAATCTTCCAGACCCAGCGGAATTTCTGCATCGTGTGCGATGGCGAGCAAATGCAAAACCGCATTGGTCGAGCCAGCTGTTGCGGCCACCATGCGCGCCGCATTGCGGAACGATGCGGGCGACAACACATCACGCGGTTTCAAATCATTGTTGAAACATTGCATCACCAATTCGCCGCAACGAAATGCTGCCTCTAGTTTCGCCGGATCGGTGGCAGTGATGTCATTCAAACCCATCGGCGATAAACCAAGTGAAGTCAGCACCATTGCCATCGTGTTTGCAGTGAACTGGCCACCGCAAGCACCGGCACCGGGGCAGGCACGTTTCTCGACGTTGGTCAGTTCCTCGCAACTCAGTTTGCCGGCGCCATGCGCGCCAACGGCTTCAAATACTTCCTGGATGGTGATCGATTTATCACCCAGCTTTCCGTGCGCGATGCTGCCGCCATACAAAGCGAGACCGGGAATATTCATCCGAGCTAACGCCATCGCAGCGGCAGGAATGGTTTTGTCACAGCCACACAGCACCAAGACTGCATCGAGGCAATGGCCTTCGACGGCTAATTCGATTGAATCGGCAATCACTTCACGCGATACAAGCGATGCACGCATGCCGGAAGTGCCCATCGCGATGCCATCGGTGACGGCAATCGTGTTGAATTCAATCGGCGTGCCACCGGCAGCACGCACGCCATCGCAGGCGGCCTGTGCCAGATCGCGCAGATTCAAATTGCAGGGCGATACATTCGACCAGGTGTGAACCACGGCCACCAAAGGCTTGGCGATATCCTCGGATTGCAGGCCGGTCGCACGCAACATGGCACGTGCGGGGGCACGTTCTGGACCGGTTTTGATGGCATCGCTTCGCATGATCAATAAATTCCTTAGGCCGCTATTTGTTGTTGCTGTCGTTGATGGAAAAGTTCGAGTAATTTTTCGGTGATGCTGGTTGTTGTGGCTGTCCCGCCGAGATCGGCAGTGAGTTCTTCGTTATCGAGCAGTTCATCGACCGCGCTTTCGACGGCGCTGGCTTCGGCTTCCATTCCGAGTGAATAGCGCAGCAATAACGCGGCACTCAACACGCTACCGATGGGATTGGCTTTGTTCTTGCCGGCTATATCAGGTGCCGAACCGTGGATCGGTTCATACAAACCGCGTGTGCCGTGACCAAGTGATGCCGATGGCAACAACCCCAGTGAACCTGCGAGCACCGAAGCTTCATCGGTCAGGATGTCGCCGAACAGATTTTCGGTAACGAGAACGTCGTAATGCGCAGGGCGAGTCAGCAGCAACATCGCCATCGAATCGACCAATTGATGTTCCAGCGTTACATCGGGATATTCTGCGGACAGACGAATCACGGTTTCACGCCATAAACGCGAAGTTTCCAACACGTTCGCTTTATCAATCGAGGTCAAATGTCCACGACGGCTGCGCGCCAATTCGAAACCGCGACGTGCAACGCGTTCGATTTCTTCGGTGCTGTAGCGGCAGACGTCGCTGGCACTGGTTTCGGAACGAGTGCGGGCACCGAAATAGCTCCCGCCGGTCAATTCGCGCACGAAAACAAGATCAACACCTTTCAGATATTCCGCTTTGATTGGCGACTGGCTTGAAGTTCTTGCATGTACCCGAACCGGACGCAGATTCGCAAACACCTGCATCGCAGCGCGTAATTCCAGCAAGCCTTGCTCGGGTCGGGTTTTGGAATTAGCCCATTGCGGACCGCCGACGGCACCCAATAAAACCGCATCGGCGGTTTGGCAGGCGGCTCGGGTTCGATCCGGCAAGGCCTGGCCGGTTTGATCGATCGCACAGCCACCGATGTCATATTCGGCAAACGAAAACTCGTGCTGATAAGCCGAAGCGACGGCTTGCAACATCTGCACTGCGGCTTTGGTCACTTCGGGGCCAATGCCGTCACCGGGCAATAAAGCAATCGTCGCTTTCATGCCATTGCCTCGCGTTTTGCTTCGAAGGCCTCGATCTGCGGCAAATGATTTTGCAGGTAACCCAGTTGGTCAACGCCCTGCAACAAACATTCGCGACTGAAAGCATCCAGTTCGAAACGGAAGCGTCCACCATCCGGCATTTCGATGGTGCAATCGGCGATATCAATCGAAAGTTCGATGCCTGGATGATTCAATAAATAACGATGCTCGCTTTCTTTCAACACAACGGCCAGCAAACCGTTTTTCAGTGCATTGCCGCGAAATATGTCGGCGATTTCGGATGACAGTACGGCGCGGAAACCATAATCCATCAAAGCCCAGGGCGCATGTTCACGCGATGAACCGCAACCAAAATTTCGACCAGCGACTAATATCTCGCAACCTTGCGAGGTGTTTTTGTTCAATTCGAATTCCGGATTCAAATTGCCGTCGGCCTGATAACGCCAATCGTTGAAAGCATAGCGCCCCAAACCTTTGCGTTCGGTGGTCGTCAAGAAACGGGCAGGGATGATGCGATCGGTATCGATGTTCTCGTGTTTCAGCACGGTGGTACGTGAACGGATAAAACTCAGGGCTTTCATGCGGCTTCCTCCGCGTTGGTGTCTACGTAATCATTCGGATCGGCAATGCGGCCGGCCAAGGCACACGCCGCTGCGACCAGTGGGCTTGCCAATACCGTGCGTACACCAGGGCCCTGACGGCCTTCGAAATTGCGATTGCTGGTGCTCACAACCAATTGGCCGGGTTGCGCCAAATCGCCGTTCATCGCGATGCACATCGAGCAACCTGGTTCACGCCATTCGGCACCGGCATTTTCAAAAATTTGATCCAGACCTTCGCGTTCGGCTTCGCGCTTTACGGCGTACGAACCGGGAACAACGAGCATGCGAACATTGCTGGCGATTTTTCTATCGCGTAATAAATCGGCGGCAACCCGCAAATCACTGATACGGGAGTTGGTGCAGCTGCCCAGGAAAACCAGATCGACCGTCATGCCCAGCATTGGCTTGCCCGCATCGACGTGCATGTATTCCAATGCGCGCCGTTCCTGCAAGTCTTTCGCGGCTGGAACCGATGCATTCAAAGCCACCACCATTCCGGGATGGGTTCCGTAGCTGACCGTTGCGCGAACTTCGGTGGCATCGACAGGCACTTCGCGGTCGTAAGTTGCGTTGGTATCGGAGGGCAGCAACTTCCATGCACTGACAGCTTTATCCCAGTCTTCGTTTTTCGGCGCCTGCGGACGGCCTTTCAAATATTCGAATGTTTTTTCATCCGGAGCGATCAAGCCGGCACGCGCACCGGCTTCTATCGACATGTTGCAGAGCGTCATGCGCTCTTCCATGCTCAATGCCGATATTGTGGAGCCGCGATACTCGAAGACATGGCCGCTACCGCCATTCACACCCAATTTTCCAATGATGTGCAGTGCCAAATCTTTTGCACTCACACCGGCGGACAATTTTCCATTCACGTGGATTGCAAAATTTTTCGGCTTGCGTTGCCACAGGCATTGCGTTGCCATCACATGGCCGACTTCAGTGGTGCCGATACCAAATGCCAGTGCGCCAAATGCGCCATGGGTTGAGGTGTGGCTGTCACCGCAGACAATCGTCATGCCGGGTTGGGTAGCGCCTAATTCAGGGCCCATCACATGCACTATGCCGCGATGCTCGCTGCTCCAGCCATGCAGTTGTACGCCGAACTGCATGCAATTGCGTTCGAGTTGAGAGACTTGCTCGGCAGCTTCGGCAGTGAAATAAACTTGCTGGCCAAGATCATCCGCAGCTGTGGTTGGTGTCGAATGATCCAGTGTTGCCAACACGCGTTGCGGATGACGCAGCTTCAAGCCACGGTTACGCAATTCGGTAAAGGCTTGTGGCGAAGTCACTTCGTGGATCAAATGCAAATCGACGTACAGGATGCCGGGCATTGATTCGCTTTCGGCTTGCACCTGGTGTGCATCCCAGATCTTGTCGAGCAATGTGCGTGCGGAAGTACTCATTACGCGGCCTCCATTTCAGCGGCATTGCGGGTGACTTGCTGATTTACTTTCGTCAGCCACGACCACTGATCGGCCGTGCTGCCATCGAATAATCCGAAGAAAGCTTTTTGCAGCGCCTTTGTCACAGGGCCGGGCATTCCGGTGCCGACGGTTTTTCTATCGACTGAACGCACTGGCGTGATCTCGGCAGCGGTGCCGGTCATGAAAACTTCGTCGGCGAAGTACAGCATTTCGCGGGGCAGGGCTTGTTCGACTACTTCGTAGCCCAGTGTTTTCGCCAAAGTGAAAACGGTATCGCGGGTGATGCCGCACAAGATGCTGGCACCTGCTGATGGCGTATAGATTTTTCCCTTTCTGACGATGAAAATATTTTCACCGGCACCTTCGCTCAGCAAACCACCCGGTGCCAAGGCGATGCCTTCGGCAAAGCCGCCGCGTACCGCTTCCTGCGCGATTAATTGGCTCGATAAATAATTGCCGCCGGCTTTTGCACCAGTCGGATAGGTATTCGGCGCGGCGCGATTCCAGGAACTCACGCAAACATCAACGCCTTCTTCCAGTGCTGCTGAGCCATGCATGCTGCCCCATTCAATCGCTATGATCGCGACGTCAACGGCGACATCGTCATTTGGCGCCAGGCTGAAAGTGAAGCCGGAGCGATACGCAATCGGACGAACATAGGCGCTGCTTAAACCGGTGGCACGAATCAGCTCTTCGCTGCCGTGTTTTATTTCTTCGGCAGTAAAAGGAATTTTCAGATCGTAAACGCGGGCTGAGTGAAACAATCGCTCGGTGTGATCATTCAAACGGAAATATTGCGGACCATCGGGTGTGGCATAAACGCGTTCACCTTCAAACACCGAGGAGCCGTAGTGCAGGGCATGCGCGCCAACCGAAACGCTGGCCTCGTGCCAGGCCTTGATGCGGCCGTTATGCCAAATTAGTGAAGGTGGTTTCATCGTGCGGCTCCTTGCAATTTTACTTCTTGTTGTGTTTTAGGTGACATGCGCTCTATGCGATTGACGACTTCCAGTGCGGCTTGCGCGGCGGCTTCGACGATGTCGGTCGAGACGCCATTGCCGCGAATTTCCTTGCCTTGATGATTCACCGCCAACGAAGCCAGGCCTTGGGCATCACTGCCTATGCCGAGCGAGCGAACCTGAAAATCGCTGATGTCCAGCGTGCAGCCAGTGGCGCGTTCGATTGCGTGCATCACCGCGTGCACAGGACCATCGCCAATCGAGGCTTCGCTCGTGCTGCCGCCGTCGTCGTGTTCCAATTTCACCGAAGCCGACGACATACCGCCTAAGTGACTGGTGCAATTCAGCGATGCGATACGCCATGGCCCCAAAGCTTCCGGATCGCGACCAAGTGCTAATGCTTCCAGATCGTTATCGAAGACTTCACGTTTTTTATCGGCCAATGTTTTGAAGCGGGTAAAGATTTCGTCGAGTTGCGCGTCGTTGGTTATATGGCCCAGGGTGCTCAAGCGTTCACGCAAGGCATGGCGGCCGCTGTGTTTGCCCAACACCAATTGCGACTTAGCGAAACCGACATCTTCCGGTTTCATGATTTCGTAGGTACCGCGATGTTTCAGCATGCCGTGTTGATGTATGCCGGCTTCATGCGCAAATGCATTTTCGCCAACCACGGCTTTGTTGCGCGCAAGAGTGAAGCCCAGCAAATTGCTCATCAGGCGGGCAGTCGGATACAGGCGGGAAGTCTGGATGCCGGTATCAACGCCGAATAATTCCGAACGCGTTTTCAAAGCCATCACGACTTCTTCCAAGGCTGCATTGCCGGCGCGTTCGCCGATACCAGTCAAGGTGCATTCAACCTGGCGCGCACCTGCGGCGACAGCAGCCAGACTATTCGCAACCGCCATGCCCAGGTCGTTATGGCAATGCACGCTGATCACGGCTTTATCGCAATCGCGAACATTTTGTTTCAGATAGGCAATCTGCGCGCCCATTTCCGAAGGCGTGGTGTAACCGACGGTATCGGGAACATTGAAGGTCGTCGCACCGGCTTCGATCACGGCCGCCATGACTTCCGCCAGATAGTCCGGATCAGTACGCATAGCGTCTTCGGCCGAGAATTCCACTTCATCGCATTGCTGTTTGGCGCGTTGAACTGCGGCGATGGCGGCATCGATGACTTGTTGCTTGCTCATGCCGAGTTTGTGTTCGCGATGCAAATCGCTGGTCGCAATAAATACATGAATGCGCGAGCGTCGTGCCGACGCCAATGCACGCGCTGCTGCATCGATATCGCCAGTTTGGCAACGGGCGAGGGCGCAGATCGTCGGGCCGCGGACTTCGTTGGCGATGGCTTGCACGGAGGCGAAATCATCGTCTGAGGCATTCGCGAAACCGGCTTCGATGATATCCACGCCCAATTCAGCCAGCGCCTGCGCGATACGTTTCTTCTGGCTGCGGCTCATCGAGAAGCCAGGTGCCTGCTCGCCGTCGCGCAAGGTCGTGTCGAATATGCGAACGCGATCCCTGCTTGCGCCGGTAGCCGATGGATTGAACGGGTTTGTGGTTTTCTGCATGTTTGCTGTTGCAAACCGAGGCAAATAAAAAACCCCGCATCTGTTGCCAGGTGCGGGGTTTTGAAGTTTTCGTTATTTTTTATGTTTCTAACGACCGCCTCAGCCCGCACCTCCGATAATAATAAGGACGAGTACGAGGACGAGCGTTACGACATTGAGACCAGCGACAACCGGCAAGCCGACGACTGGAATAATCCGGACGTTTTCTGCTTTGGCGGTGAAGGTTTTGGAGGTCATGGGTTGAGACTAAACGCAGAATAATTTCGTTGTCAACAAAAATCTTTAGAGTTCTTATTCTATTTGCCCATATGCCAAATGCTTATATGGCAGCCTCTCAGGGGTTTCTCCGGATCAGGCGTATTTATTTTTTGCCCGCATCGCCTGTTGCTTGTCGCGTTGCCAATCGCGATCTTTGCTCGCCTGGCGCTTGTCGTGATCCTGTTTGCCCTTGGCCAAAGCAAGTTCGAGTTTTACTTTATTGGCTTTCCAATAGACGGCCGTCGGGATCAATGTATAACCATCGCGCTCGACTTTGCCGATCAGTTTATCGATCTCGTTACGGTGCAAAAGCAGTTTGCGGGTACGACGATCATCGGCAATGACATGGGTCGATGCCTGAAGCAAAGGTGTAATTTGCGCGCCGAATAAATAAATTTCGCCCTTGCGTACCACCGCGTAGGCATCGCCCATATTCATTCGGCCGGCACGGATAGACTTCAATTCCCAGCCTTGCAGCGCTATACCGGCCTCGTAGCGATCTTCAAGGTGATAATCGTGGCGGGCGGTTCGATTCAGTGCAATGGTTTTCGGAGCGCTCGTTTTTGCGGCACTACCTGAAGTATTCTTGGCATCTTTATTCTTCGACATGGCGCTATTGTCGCCTATTGCAGGGCGGGCAGGGAACCACATGACTCAAATACATCGCCACGCATTGGTCAGACATTCAGCGGCCCGCATGTTCGGGCTGGTCAATGACGTGGCAAGTTATCCGCGCAGATTCTCCTGGTGCGAAAGCTCGGAGGTTATCGAAAGCTCGGAAACCCATATGCTCGCCCGGCTGGACGTGAAGTTTGCCGGGATGCGTATCAGCTTCACGACACGCAATGAACTCGATTATCCGCACCGAATCAAATTGGCTTTACAGGAAGGCCCTTTCAGCGAGTTCAGCGGGGTGTGGATTTTTCATGCTCTGGATGAAGATGCCTGCAAGATCAGTTTGACAATGGAATTCGAAGTTCAAAACAAGCTGATGGGCTCGGCTTTGGCATTAGGCTTCCAGAGTTTGGCTGATCGCCTGGTCGATGATTTCTGCAACGAGGCCAATCGCAGTGATGACTGAAAGCAATCAAACGATTGAAGTGGAAGTCATGTATGCCGATCTGGATAAAGTCTGGCAGTTCCCGATGCGGCTTCCGTCTGGCTCTACAGTAGCCCAAGCATTGGAAGTTGCCAGGCAGCATGCTGACTGGCCTGCAATAGTGATTAAACCGGAATTATTGGCGGTGTATGGCCAAGCAGTCACATTACAAACCCGATTGCACGTGTTTGACCGTGTGGAGATTCTTCGCCCGCTAGAAATTGATCCGATGGATGCGAGGCGCGGGCGTGTTGTGAAGAAATCCAAACGATAGTCACCCACATGAAAAAACCCCGCATTGCGGGGTTTTTTATTTTGTGCGTAAAAAAATTAACGGCGATTTTTCTTGTCTTTATCTTTCGGCAGATTACCGAACTTACGCATTTCTTTCGCCAGTTCCAAATCTTCTTCCGGGAAATACTCGCCTTCCCATTTCGCCAGCGACCCAGCTTCGAAAAACAGGGTCATCGTCTTGACTTCCATGTCGTGATAGCGACGGCGTTTGGTAGCCGTGTAGTCCCAACGGCTTTGATGGAAGGGATCTGCAATTGGTGGGGTGCCCATTAACTGGAAGACTTCCTGCTGGGTCATACCGACTTTCAGTTGGTCAACATTCTTCTTCTCGAGCAAGGTGCCCTGAAATACCGGTTGGCGATAAAGCACATTGCAACCCGTGATGAACGCAAGGGTAAGACCGATGATTAACAGTTTGGAGAATAGCTTTCGCATTGCATGATTCGTCATTTGGGAAACCGGGTGATGATACACTAAGCCCAGACCAACAAGCGCTAAAAAAGTTGCACGGGAGCCGTAAAATCATGGAAACACACGATCTACGCAAGGTCGGCCTGAAGGTCACCCACCCCAGAATCCGCATCCTGGAGCTGTTGGAAACATCGGGCGCAAAGCATATGAGCGCCGAAGACATCTACAAGCACCTGATCGGCGATGGTGAAGATATTGGCCTGGCAACGGTGTACCGCGTTCTGACCCAGTTTGAAGCTGCCGGCCTGGTGCTGAAACATAATTTCGAGGGCGGCACCGCCGTTTACGAGATGGATCGCGGCCAGCATCACGACCATATGGTCGATCTGGATACCGGCAAGGTGGTGGAATTCACCAGCCCGGAAATTGAAAATCTGCAAAAACAAATCGCCGACAAATACGGTTATGTGATCGAAGAGCATAGTTTGGTGTTGTATGTGAGAGCGAAGAAGAAAAAATAAGTAGGTCGGGGCCCGGCCCGACGCTCTCTACAGATTGCGACACTATGCAAAATTGCGATCTTGTACAAAGCGATCACAGCTTCTGATGCGCTGACAGGGTGTAAGTTTTGAATTTGTCGCAGTCTTTTGTCGGGCCAGGGCCCGACCTACTGCTGCGCCTGCTTCAACATTTGCTTCGCGTTCGCCAGTGTTTCCTTGCTGATTTCTAGCCCACCGAGCATACGGGCAAGTTCTTCGATGCGGGTTTTACTGTCCAGCTCAGTGACAACACTATGCGTACTCCCGTTACTGACTGATTTGGAAACTTGAAAATGCTGATGCCCTTGTGCGGCGACTTGCGGCAGATGCGTGACGCACATGACTTGCCGTTCGGCACCCAGCGCACGCAGTTTTTTGCCGACGACTTCGGCAACCGCACCACCAATTCCGCTGTCGACTTCGTCGAAGATCATGGTGGGCACTGAATCCAGTCCAAGCGCAGCAACTTCAATTGCTAGACTGATGCGTGCAAGTTCACCACCGGACGCGACTTTCCGCAGAGCCCGCGGCGGTTGGCCAGGATTTGCCGAAACAAGAAATTCGGCTCGTTCAGCACCGGAGGCCATGGGCTTGTCGTTTTCCAGTGATTCCAGTGCAATTGAAAAAACACCGCCGGGCATGCCAAGTTCATGCATCAAATGCGTAACGGTTTTGCCCAGCGTTTTGGCCGATTTTTCACGCGACTTCGAAAGCGCTTCGGCGGCTTTTTGCCAGGATATCAGTGTTTCCGCTTGTGCTTTATGTAAATCTTGCAGTGCGACATCTTTGCCACGCAGGGTTTCGCACTCTGTTTGCAGTTGTTCGTAGCGAGTGCTCAATTCCAGCAATGGCACGCGATGTTTACGCGATAGCTCATGCAGACGGCTTAAATGCACTTCCAATTCCTGAAAACGTGCCGGATCAAGATCCAGATCGTCACGGAGTTTTTCAAGTGAACCGCTAGCTTCATCCAATTGGATTTCAGCAGTGTCGAGTAATTGGGTGATTTCCAATAAACGCGGTTCGTGTTCTGCCAGTTTCTGCAGATGCGATGATAGCTGGCGAACCGTATTCGATAACGCGAACGTATCGTCACCTTGCAGGCGTGACAGCGCCATATCGAAGCCTTGCAGCAAACTCGCCGAATGCGCCTGGCGGCGATGGGTGACCAGTAATTCTTCAATGGCTTCGGCAGATAAGGATTCGCCTTTCAATTCTTTTATTTGATGTTCAAGATACAAAATCCGATCACTCACATCTCCGGTTTTGCTGAGATCCTGAATTTTTTTATTCAGCTCATTCCATTCCTTGGCCGATGAATTTACCGGTTCGAGCAAATTGGCGTGTGAAGCAAATGCATCCAGCAATGCTAGTTGTTGCGTGCGTTCCAGAAGAGCCTGATGTTCATGCTGGCCGTGGATTTCTACCAACAGGCTGCCGAGTTCGGATAGTTGCGACAAGGTCGCAGAACGACCGTTAATCCAGGCTTTCGAGCCGCCATCGGCACGGATCACCCGGCGAAGCTGGCAGCTGTCTTCATCGTCGAGTTCAGCTTCACGCAGCCATTCCGCAGCGAGTGGGGCGTCACCCAGTGAGAATTCGGCCGATAGTTCGGCACGTTCGGCACCGTGACGAACAATGCCGGCTTCGGCGCGTGCACCGGTGAGCCACATGAGTGCGTCGACCAATAATGATTTGCCGGCGCCGGTTTCACCGGATACTACGGTCATGCCGGGACCGAAACTTAATTCGGCAGTGCTGACGACGGCAAAATCTTTTAAAACCAGTTGAATTAGCATGGGTGGTATTTTGCCTAATCGGCGTCGGTTTATGTGAGGCTTTTTATGGAAATCATGTCGGTGGATAAAATATCGGCTCGTCATCGCATATAGTGAGACTCGAAACAGGCTTGAAAAAACACGGCCGGAGCCGTATCTCTCAGTGATGAATCAACTACTCGACCCACGTGCACGCCACTTACTGAAAAGCCTGATCGCCCAGCACATTCATGATGGGGCTCCGGTAGGCAGCCGTATGTTGGCGAAAAGCTCCGGGCTCGATATCAGCGCGGCTACGATCCGTAACATCATGGC
>JAYUWO010000138.1:0-37783 GCA_043753545.1 Arenimonas sp. | reverse complement strand
GCATTCGTGAACGCGATAAAGAAAAAATAATCAGAGGCAACAAGAATGACAGCCACAAGAATCGTGTTTCCAGAGATTGGGATGTCCAAGGCTTGAGTGTTTTCACTATGCCGTTCCTGGCCAGAATCAGCCAGGGCAAAGTGCCGAACAAGAGTACTGGAAGATAGACCTTCAAAGGCCCGTACCATTCGGAACTTCGCTTCATGCCATTACCCGCAACACGATTCACCACCTCGTGGCCGATGAAGTAATCCAGCAGGCCAGGATGGCGCACGATGACGATGGCATACCAGCTAAGTCCAATGATGGCGAAAGCCAGTAAACCCATGGGGCGGAACAATGCTTTTAAATCTTTCTGCTGCCATAGCACAGCGATAATCGCCAACAGAGGAAGTAGGCTCGGCGGGCCTTTTGCGAGGAAGGCGAGACCCAAGGCAGCCCACATGGCATCCATCCAGAACCGGGATTTTTTTAAAAATGCGTATCGGGAAAAACACAGAACGGACAGCGTTATGCAGGCAGCTAAAACATAGTCGGTACTGATGTAGTTGCTGGCGAAAAACGGCAGCGGACTGCTTGCGAATATCAAAGCCGGTAGCCAGGGCTTTTCCCGTATGAATATTTTCCCCAATTGAAAGACCAGCAAGACACAGACTATGTAGGCCAGTGCAATCGGCAGCCGCGCAGCCCAGGTATTAAAGCCGAAAACCTTGACGCTGCCTGCAATCATCCAGTAGGTCAGCGGTGGCTTGGTGAAATGCAGGGAATCGGGGTGGCGATATAGCGATATCCATTCGTTGGAGTCAGCAATATTCAATGCGACATTCGTATAGCGGCCTTCATCGGGTTCGAAAAGACTTCGCGACCCCATCAGGGTAAAGCCAAGCATCACGGCTAGCAGGAAAATGGAGAGATAGGGTCTTTGACGAAAGAAAGTCATTGTGTGAATGCCCGTTTGTGAAGCCAAAGGATAAGCCAAAGGCCGGAAAGAATGGAAAAAGTCTCTCATCTTATTTTCGTTGCGACCGATTGTGCAAAGCCAAATCAATATCTCCAATTACCCGCAAAGTGGATGTTTTCGAGCTTTTTGCGACTGTGACAAAAGTCATTGCTTCATAAGGCACATGTGAAAAGGTTGTCACGACCTTACTCTGGCCACATCTTCCGTAAAGAGAACCTTATGAAGCGCTTGGCACTATTGATGGCAATCGGCATGGGCACTTCGTTTTCGGCGAATGCGGGCACATTACGATGCAATATCGAAAGCGATTATGATTTTTCGCAGCAAGGCCGCACGCTGGTTTTCTCGCGCGATACCTTGCCAGGAAAGCGCATCCTGATTCAGGACGGACGCCTGATAGTGGATGGCAGGGAGCAGGCATTGAGCGCGGGCGACAGGCAGCGTGTCGGTCAGTTCGAAAACGAAATGCGTTTGCTGATTCCACAGGTTAAACACGTTTCTACCGAAGCGGTGGATATGGCATTCACCGCCTTGATTGAAGTCTCGAAGGCATTCAATGGCGAGCATGACAATCCGACCGTCAGGAAATTGCAGAATGCACGTACCGAGCTTCGTAATTCCATTGCAAAAGATCCTGCCCTTTTCATCAATCAGGATCTCGATGACAAAATCATCGATCCGATCATGAGTGATTTTGTTCCCGACCTGGTCGGTGCCGCTGTCAGACAAGCCTTGTCATTGGCCTTCAGTGGCGATGAAAAGAAGGTCAGGGACTTCGAAAAACGAATGGACAATATGGGCAAGGAGATTGAAACCAAAATCGAGGCCCGTGCCAAGAAACTGGAGCCGATGGCCACGGCAATGTGCAATCGAGTTCGGAACATGGACCGGATCGAAGATGGCATCAGCGTGCGTTTGAGCAACAAGGAAAAAATAAATTTGCTCGACACCAGCGCGCCCTAAACAAATCCCCCTATCGTTCGACATCTGTCCCCGGGTGTTGGCGTTACGCCCTCTTGTCTAACGGCAAGAGGGCGTTTTTTTGTCTGTTGCAGTCAATACGGGCCTGTACTGCGGCCGTTCAGGTGCAAAGCTTGGCGACAATGGTCCTGACAGGCGACAATAGCCGCTTCGCCGGTAGGGCGGGAGGGATTGCATGTCAGCGTTGAAAGAAGCAAAGGTGCCGGATATCGGCGGCCATAAAAATGTTCCGGTGATTGAAGTACTGGTAAAAGTCGGTGATTCGGTTAAAAAAGATCAGGGTTTGATCACGCTGGAGTCCGATAAGGCCACGATGGAGGTGCCAGCACCTTTTGCAGGTGTTGTGCGCGAGCTCAAAGTCAAACTTGGCGATGAAATTTCCGAAGGCGACGTGGTGGTGATGCTTGAAGCGGCCGATGAAGCTGCAACATCAGTTCCTGCGCCAATACAAGCCGAAGCTCCGAAAACAGCCGAGCCTGAGGTTCAAGCTGTTGCTTCACCCGTCGTGCAAGTACCGGCAGTATTGCCAGCGCCGGCCAACAGTCCGATTCGTACGCCGCCTGTCAGTTTTGATGCCGAGTCCTTAATGCCGGCAAACGTACCTTACGCGAGTCCCGCCGTGCGTGTATTTGCCCGCGAACTCGGCGTCGATTTATCGAAAGTCAAAGGCAGTGAACGCGGCGGACGCATTTCAAAAACCGATGTGCAGCAATTCGTAAAAGCCGCGCTGGTTTCCGGCGTAGCCGCTTCGGGCGGTGGTTCCGGCTTGAATCTGATTCCCTGGCCGCAAGTTGATTTCGCCAAGTATGGCGTGATTGAATCCGTGCCGCTTTCGCGCATCAAGAAAATTTCCGGTGCCAATCTTGCCCGTAACTGGGCGATGATTCCGCACGTCACGCAAAACGACGAAGCCGATATCACCGAGATGGATTTGTTCCGCAAGAAGCTTGCCGAAGAACACAAAGACGTCAAGGTCACGCCGCTGGTTTTCATGATGAAAGCGGTTGTGGCGGCATTGAAAAAATATCCAAATTTTAATGCATCGCTGGAAGGCGACAATCTAATTCTAAAAAAATATTTCCATATCGGTATTGCCGTCGATACGCCGGACGGACTTGTGGTTCCGGTGATTCGCGATGTCGATAAAAAAGGCTTGCTTGAGATTGCGCAGGAGCTGGCAGCAATCAGTGCCAAGGCACGCGATAAAAAATTGGGTCCGAATGATATGCAGGGCGGCTGTTTTTCCATTTCCTCGCTGGGCGGCATTGGTGGTACCGGCTTTACACCGATCATCAATGCGCCGGAAGTGGCAATTCTTGGCGTGTCGAAATCGCAAATCAAACCCGTCTGGAATGGCACCGAATTCACGCCGCGACTGATGCTGCCCTTGTCGCTTTCCTACGACCATCGCGTGATTGATGGTGCAGCCGCCGCAAGGTTCGCCAGTTTCCTCACACAATCGCTGGCCGATCTTCGCCAGTTGTTATTGTGATGGGCAAGGATAGAAAAACATGAGCAACATTGAGCTGAAAGTGCCCGATATTGGCGGCAGTACAAAAGTCCCTGTGATCGAAATATTGGTCAAGCTTGGCGATACCGTTAAAAAAGATCAGGGTCTGGTCACGTTGGAATCTGACAAGGCCACGATGGAAGTTCCTGCCTCCACTGCAGGTGTCGTGAAAGAACTGCGCGTGAAGTTGGGCGATGAATTATCGGAAGGCGATGTCATCGCGATTGTGGAATCTGCAGAAGCTGTCGTCGAAAAAGCTACGCCAGTGGTTGTTCCTGCAGAAACCCAAACGCCAGCTTCTAAATCGCCAGTGGCAAGCGTTGCGGTAGGTGTTGCCTCAAGCACCGCGGACATTACTTGCCAACTAGTCGTATTGGGCGCCGGGCCCGGCGGTTACACCGCCGCATTCCGTGCTGCCGATTTAGGCATGGATGTTGTTCTGGTCGAGCGCTACGCACAGCTGGGTGGGGTTTGCTTAAACGTCGGCTGCATTCCGTCGAAAGCATTGTTGCATGCTGCCGAAGTGATAGAAGAAGCGAAACATGCCGCCGACTATGGCGTGAGTTTTGGCGAGGTAAAAATCGATCTCGCAAAACTGCGCACCCACAAGGAAAAAGTGGTCGGAACCTTGAGCAGCGGTTTGACCGGCATGGCGAAGCAAAGAAAAGTTCGCACAGTCACTGGCATCGCTAAATTCATTTCTCCGAACCAACTCGAAATCGAAACGGCAAGCGGAAAACAAATTCTCGAATTTCAGCAATGCATCATTGCGGCCGGATCACAGCCGGTGAAATTGCCGGGCTTCCCCTGGGAAGACGCGCGTGTCATGGATTCCACCGATGCCTTGATGTTGCATGACATTCCCAAAAGCCTTCTTGTGATCGGTGGCGGCATCATCGGATTGGAAATGGCAACGGTATATCGTTCGCTGGGTAGCGCCGTCACCGTTGTCGAGTTGGCCGAGCAATTGATGCCAGGCGCCGACAAGGATCTGGTCAAGCCTTTGGCAGACCGTCTGAAAAAAGCCGGTGTGGTAATTCATCTGAAAACCAAAGCGGCAAAAGTTGAAGCGAAAAAAGACGGTATTCATGTTGGCTTCGAAGGTGCAGCTCCGGAAAAGACCGTGTTTGACCGTGTGCTGGTTGCTGTGGGTCGCGCGCCGAACGGCGGCAAGCTCAATGCACCGCTGGCTGGCGTAAACGTTACGGATCGCGGATTTATTCCTGTCGATCGTCAGATGCGAACCAATGTGCCGCATATTTTTGCCATCGGTGATCTAGTCGGCAATCCGATGCTGGCCCACAAATCTACCCATGAAGGCAAGCTGGCGGCCGAAGTGGCTTCGGGCGAGAAGCGCGAATGGGTGGCTCGTGTCATACCTTCGGTGGCATATACGGATCCTGAAATCGCCTGGGTAGGTGTGACAGAAACCGAAGCGAAGGAAAAAAATCTGCAAATCGGTGTTGGCAAATTCCCCTGGGCTGCCAGTGGTCGTGCGATTGGCATCGGTCGAACGGAAGGGTTCACCAAACTTATCTTCGATGAGGCCACGCACCGCATTATCGGTGGTGGTATCGTCGGTGTGAATGCTGGCGATCTGATTTCGGAAGTCGTATTGGCCATCGAGATGGGCTGTGAAGCCGGCGATATCGGCCACAGCATACATCCGCATCCAACCCTGGGTGAGTCCATCGGCATGGCGGCGGAAGTATACGAAGGCACGATTACCGATTTGTACATTCCTAGAAAAAAATAGGCCGGACGAAATAAACGAACATCAAAAATAATCTGAAGGGGTAATGTCATGCTGTTGAGTACCGGACTTTTTTTCTGCGGATTATTGTTGTTGCTCTTTGGTGGCGATTCAGCCGTCAAGGGTCTCTCGGGCTTATCGCAACGTCTTGGCATGTCTGGATTTAAAACCGGCGTGTTGATGATGTTGTTCGCCACGTCGATCCCCGAATTGGCTGTCAATGCCTACGCCATTTTTACCGGGCATCCCGAGATTGCCCTGGGTAACGCGATTGGCAGCAATATTGTCAATATCGGCCTGACGCTGGCACTCGCCGCGATCTTCGCGCCATTGGTGCTTGGCATGCGTTCGTTGGCCCTGCAAATTGTTTTTGTGCTGGTCGCGACCGGCTTGGTTCTGTTGCTGGGGCTGGATGGTAGCTTGCAAGCATGGGAAGGTATTCTTTTGCTGCTGGCATTCGTGGTTGCGGTATTCGTGATTATGCAGCGGGCAAATCGGGAAGTTATCGAGGTGCAAAAGGAAGTCGAAGACACGTTTGAAACCAATACTTCGCCGCTAATGAATACGGCAAGAATTTTAATCGGCGCTGCACTTTTATTTTACGGCGCAAAACTGGTGATAGATTCAGCGCCTGCGATAGGCCTTTCGCTGGGCTTTGGCCCTTTGTTAACCGGCCTCACCATTGTAGCAATCGGTACCGCCTTGCCTGAAATTATCATGGCGATGATGGCAGCGCGAAGCGGCAAACCAAACGTCGTTGCTGGTTTGGTGCTCGGCGCGTGTTTGTTCAATTTGTTGTTCGTGATTGGCGGCATGGCCTTGGTTCAGCCTATTCCGATGCCGGCATCCTTCATCGGTTTTGAATTGCCGGCCGCCATGGCATTTACGTTGGCCTTGTATCCGATTCTTGGCGGTGATTTACGCATCAACCGGAATGAAGGTTTGATATTGCTGGCCTTGTTTTTGTGCTGGCTGGGATTCGAATTATTCCAGGTCTGGGCTTAACTATGGTGGTGGCGTTCATTGAAATGCCACCCAACAAACAGCCGATAAAACAATTACGCAAAGCACATCCAGCATGGCGCCTTCCCGAATCATCTGGCGCGTACTGACACGACCCGTGCCATAGGCAATCGCGTTGGGCGCGGTCGCCACTGGCAGCATGAAGCCGACGCTGGCAGCCAGTACGGCCGGATACATCAGCAATGCCGGCTCGACATCGATCGCTTTTGCTGTCGCCGCCAGAATAGGCATCAATAGAACCGCCGTAGCGGTATTACTGGCAATCTCGGAAAGCAAAACCACGCCCGTCATTAAGCCTAACAATAATAGGGGCAATGGCAGGTGGCGCAGCGCGGTTAAATGCTGGCCGATTAAGTCGCTTAAACCCGATTTGTCAAAGGCTGTGGCGAGCGCTATGCCGCCGCCAAATAAAACCAGTGCTCCCCAAGGAATCTTTTCGGCCGATTCCCAGTCCAGTAATCGTCCATCGCGGCCATCGGGGATCAGGCACAAAACAATGACGGCAATCAATGCAACGCTGGCATCGTTTGCTTTTTCCAGCCCAAGCCATAAGCTCCAGCCCCCAAACGGTTCGGTGCGAAACACCCAAGCTGCTGCCGTAAGCGCAAAAACGATTAGGACGCGCCGCTCCGCCGTCGTCCAACTGCCAATACTTGGCAATTCAGCTGCAGGTGAGGTTTTCAAATGTCTTCCCAGCCAGAGTCCCAGGATTATCAAGGCAATGATTACGACGGGAACACCGACTTTCATCCAGTCAAAAAAACCGTAAGCCACACCGGTGGTTTGTTGGTATACCTGCATGAAGACAAGGTTTGGCGGTGAGCCAATGGGGGTGCCCATTCCGCCGATGCTGGCTGCGTATGCAATCGACAAAACCAGTGGTATTTCCAGACGCTTGTCGGGATAGGTTTCAAGAATGGCGATGGAGACCGGCAGCATTAAAAGTGTTGTCGCCGTGTTGGAAATCCACATGCTGATAAAACCAGTCGCCGCAATGAATCCGTAGAGTAGGTGGCGGCCACTGCGGCCACCGAAAATATTGACCATTCTCAATGCCAGTCTTTTATGTGCACCGGATTTTTCCAGCGCGCGCGACAGCATGAAACCACCGGCCAGTAGCAGTATCAATTCATGGCCGTAACTCTGTGCGACTTCCTTGGCAGTCAATACATTCAACATCGGTAGCAATGCCAATGGCAACAATGCGGTGACAGGAGCGGGCAACGGTTCGGCAAGCCACCAGACGGCACAACAAATTGTCACGGCTACCGTCACCGCGAGTGCAAAGCTTTGTCCGTTCTGCATGCAGAGATAAGCGGCGAATACGGACATCAAGGGGCCGGCGAACAGGCTTATGCGTTGTAGCGACATTGTCTTACGGTCTCTTGATGGCGGATTGGCTATACTGCCACGAGACAAAAATATTGGTAGTAGTGCTCGATGCAGAAAGAAAAATCGTTGCCGCAGCGGGGCTATCTAAAACTGGTGGAGTTTTTCCGTCTCGAGGCAGCGGGCGGAATCATGCTGGTAGCGGCATCGATCATCGCATTGGTAGTCGCCAATTCTCCGGCAGATGCGCTGTATCAAAAATTCCTTAGTTTGCCGATCCACGTGGGTGTCGCCGATTTCTCGATCGATAAACCGCTGGTGTTGTGGATCAATGACGGCCTAATGGCTATCTTTTTTCTGCTGGTGGGTCTGGAATTGAAGCGTGAATTCGTCGAAGGACAATTCGCCGATAGAAAACAGATTTTATTGCCGGCCATGTGTGCCATCGGCGGGATGATCGTTCCGATGTCGATCTACGCCGCCTTTAACTGGAATGATCCGGTGGCAATTAGTGGCGCCGCAATTCCGGCGGCCACCGATATCGCATTCGCGCTGGGCGTGTTGTCGCTGCTGGGATCGCGCGTGCCGGTCTCTCTGAAATTATTGTTGACGGCGATCGCGGTGGCCGATGATTTGGGAGCGATTGTCATCATCGCCATTTTTTATACGTCCAACCTGTCCTTGTTGTCGCTGGGCATGGCCTTGCTGGCCTTGTTCGGTTTGTGGCTGCTCAATCGTTTTGGCGTGATGCGGCTGGGTGCGTTCCTGCTGGTCGGATTCTTTATGTGGCTGGCCGTCTTGAAGTCTGGCGTGCACGCCACGTTGGCTGGCGTAGTGCTGGGTCTGTGTATCCCGCTTGGCAGCCCGGAAGAGGGCGCTGTCCGGCCTTCGGAAAAGCTTGAACACTTGCTGCATCCATGGGTTGCGTATTTCATCTTGCCCGTCTTTGCTTTTTCAAATGCCGGCGTTGCCTTGCAAGGTGTGCAGTTGTCGAATCTGTTTGATCCGATTCCGCTCGGCATTGTGGCAGGCTTGGTGATCGGAAAGCAGATTGGCGTTTTTGGTGTCGCCTGGATGTTGTTGAAGTTGAAATGGGTGCGTTTGCCCGAGGGTTTGAATTTGCCGATGATGTGGGGAATATCCATGCTCTGCGGCATCGGCTTTACCATGAGTCTTTTTATCGGATCACTGGCTTTCGAGGGGCAGGGCGAGTTGATGCAGGCAAGCTACCGGCTTGGGATTTTGCTGGCTTCCTTCATCGCGGCCGTGCTTTCATTTACATTCCTGAAATGGCAGATCAAAAAAGAAACGAATGAGTGAGATTTTGGTATTTGGATTATCGGGGCAGGTGGGTGATGCCTTGCTGCCGATGCTGCGTAAGTCCGGCTGTTCCGTGAGTGCACTTTCACGAGCTCAGAAAAGTCGTGATGGAAATATCATCTGGTACCAAGCGAATTTCGAAAATTTCACGCCCGAAGAAAAACTTTACGATGCCGTTATCAGTCTCGGGCCACTGGATGCCTTCTCAAATTGGCTTGCCACATCGAATCTGCAAACAAAAAAAATTATTGCGTTGAGCTCCACCAGTGTCACCACCAAAAAAAACTCGCCAGATCCCGATGAGAGAAAACTCTCGGAGTTATTGCAGGATAGCGAACAAAAAATAATTCGGCATGCAGGCGCAAATACGGCAGATGTGATTATCTTGCGGCCGACCTTGATTTATGGCGTAGGGCGGGATCAAAGTTTGTCTCGATGGTTGAATTTGGCCAGGCGTTTCAAATTTGTCGTGTTGCCACGCCACGCCGGTGGACTGCGGCAGCCGGTGCATGTCGAGGACGTTGCCCGGGCGGTGTTCAATTCGATCAATATCTTGGTTCGCGGCCCTCTCGTTCTGGATTTACCCGGCGGAGAAGTTTTGCCCTTCGACCAAATGTTGTTGAGGAGTCTGCGGGTTCATGTACCGATGGCAAAAGTATTCAGGATTCCGGGCTTTTTATTTCGCTTTATGATTCAGATCGCCGGGCTTTTCGGTTTCTTGCAGGGCTTGGGCTCGGGTTTTTTTGCGCGTTTGACTGAGGACTGGGTCTTTGACACGGCACCGGCGGAGCAGTTGCTTGGAAGCAAGCTTAGGCCGTTTAGCCCGTGATTTAGAGGAAAAACTCGATTTTGTGCATCGCAGCATGGAAATATTTTGTTAAACCGTACGCTTGAGCATTGCCATTTTCTAACGGACTCTTAATATGCAAGTACTGGAAACCGAGTCTCCGGGGGGAGCGTCCGCAAAAAACGTGCAGAATTGCGAAAATTTAACGATTTTCAATAATTTGCCTCGCGGGGCTTGTAATTCAAAAAACTTTTGCTGCTGATCAGGAATAAACCAATGAAAAACTTAAATCGTTCCACCGGGCTTCGAGCTCGCGCACCTTTGGCAATGGCGGTCGCCGTTGCACTGCTTGCAGCACCCGCGGTTCAAGCGTTTGAATTCGGCAGTGGCGAATTTACCGGCAACCTGGATACCACCGTTTCGTTGGGGTATTCCTGGCGGATTCAAGAGCAAGATCCTAATTTGATCGGTAAAGCTCATTTCAATCCCAGCCTGTGTTTGCAAAATGTACAGCTGGGTCCCGTTCCTGCTCCGACTCCCGCTGTTCCTGTTCCGCAATGCACAAGATCTACTGCTTTTGTTGGCTCACCTACGCAGCAAACGGCAACGGGTCGCTTCTCGGTGAATCGTGACGATGGCAACCTTCTCTATGACGATGGCGACGCCATCTCGCAGGCCTTTAAAATCACATCCGAACTCGATTTGAAATACAAGAACTTTGGTGCCTTCATGCGCGCCAGTTATTTCTATGATATGGAAAATGCCACTCGTGACGACCTGTCAGAAGCGGCTAAGGAAAAAGTAGGCAAAGACTTCCGTTTGCTCGATGCATTTGTCTACGGCAATTTCGACTTGGGCGAGCATAAATTAAGTGCCCGCGTCGGTCGCCAGGTAATCAGTTGGGGTGAAAGTACTTTCTTGCAGGGCGGCATCAACGTCGTAAACCCGATTGATGTTTCGAAACTGCGTGTTGCCGGTGCAGAGCTGAAAGAAGCTTTCCTGCCAGTGGATGCACTCTGGGCATCTTTTGGTGTTACCGATAATTTATCTGTGGAAGGTTTTTACCTGACCGAGTTCGAACAAACCGAAATTGATCCATCAGGTACCTATTTCAGTCAAAACGATTTCGCCGGTACTGGTGGTACCTATGCAATGTTGGGTTTCGGTGTTGTTCCGCAACCAGTAAACAACCCGGATAATTATAATGCAACTTGCAATCTGACTACAGGCAGCTTCCTCAACAGTGATCGTTTCGCGGAGTTGACTCAGTTCTATACACAAAATCCTACGCTGGTTCCTCCAGCATTCCAGGCTAATCCAGCGACAGCAGCCACAAACGCTGCAGCATTCGCGATTAGATTCGGCTGCGCAAATTCTATTCCACGCCTAGCTGACAAAGACGTAAATGAACAGGGTCAATTCGGTTTTGCCGTACGATACTTTTCGGAAGCATTGAATCAGACCGATTTTGCTTTCTATGCCATGAACTACCATAGCCGCCTGCCAATCATTTCAGGCAACGCGCTTAATTTGGGCGGTTTCTTGGCCAATCAGGCGGCAGGGCCTGGTCGATTTGCTTCGGTCTTTATAGAATATCCTGAAGATATTCAACTGTACGGCATGAGCTTCAATACAACATTGCCCGGTGGTGTTGCATGGCAGGGCGAAATCAGCTATCGCCCAAATCAACCATTGCAAGTGGACGATACTGAACTGTTGTTTGCCGGATTTACGCCGCTGAACCCAAATATTGCATTGCCAGGTGCACGATTTGTGAGTCAGCTGGGTACCTTCGGCTCCGGAGAGTATCTCCAGGGCTATAGGCGGAAAGAAGTCAGTCAATTGCAAATGACCTTTACGAAAGCTTTTGGTCAAGCCTTGGGTGCGGATCAAATTGCCTTGGTGGGCGAAATCGGTGCAACCCAGGTTTGGGACATGGAAGATCCATCGGTATTGCGTTATGAGGGTGATGGTACGGATACCGGCGGCGCATTCTCGGGTTCCACGCCTTGTAACATCCTCGATGCATTGGCGACAGGTCCCGGCGGTGTATTGTTGCCGGGCTGCCTCCGCAACCCAGCTACCACTTACGATGGTTTTCCAACGCCATTTTCTTGGGGTTATCGCTTGGCAGCACGCGCTGATTACAATAGTTTTCTCGGAACGCCCTTCACGCTATCGCCGCGTATTGCTTTCAGCCATGATGTAAACGGCATTAGCCCGGGTCCGGGTGGCAACTTCCTCGAAGGTCGTAAATCGTACACGATCGGCGCCGAAGCAAATTATCTAAATAAAGTAGTGTTTGATTTAAGCTGGACACGTTTTTATGGCGCTGATGGCTTAAACCAAATCAGTGATCGCGATTTCGCATCTTTCAGTGTCAAGTATTCGTTCTAAGCCATATAGGGAGGGCATCGAATGAAATTATTTAATAAAACCGCACTAGCCGTTATCGCCAGTGCAGCGGTATTTTCAATTGGTACTGCACAGGCAGCCGTCAGTGCAGACAAGGCAGCGCAACTGGGTGGCAAATTGACCCCGATGGGCTCGGAAAAAGCAGGAAACGCCGATGGCACCATTCCTGCCTGGGAAGGCGGTATCACCCGTCCGCTGGCAAGCTACAAACCCGGAATGTTCCATCCGGATCCGTTTGCCGCAGACAAGCCTCGCTTTACGATTACTCCGGCTAACTACACGCAATACGCTTCGCAGTTGACCGTAGGTCAGCAGGCGATGTTCAAAAAGTATCCAACCTTTAAAATGGTTGTTTATCCGACCCGCCGAAGTGCTGCATTCCCGCAGCGCACCTATGACTTCACCAAGAAAAATGCAACTGCCTGTAAATTGGTTGCCAACGGTGAAGGCATCCAGAATTGTGCGGAAGGTTTTCCATTCCCGGTTCCAAGCAACGCTTATGAAGTCATTTGGAATCACAAGCTGAAGTACAAAGGTGTTTCCGGCGTTCGTTTTGCCAATCAGGCAGCACCATCTTCATCCGGTGCTTACCAAATGGTGCGTTTAAAAGAAGAATTACTGGGTCTCTACTACAAGCCTGGCAATACTTCCGAAAACATCAACAACATCCTGATTTACTTCAAACAAGAAGTGATGAGCCCGCCACGTCTTGCTGGCCAAGTACTGCTTGTCCATGAATCGCTGGATGCCGCTGCTCAACCACGCAAGGCCTGGATTTATAACCCTGGTCAACGTCGTGTCCGTCTGGCGCCTAACGTCGCCTACGATAATCCCGGTACCGCAACCGATGGTTTACGTACCAATGACATGACCGACATGTTTAACGGTGCAATGGATCGTTTTACCTGGACTCTGGAAGGTAAAAAGGAAGTGCTGGTTCCCTACAATTCCTATAAAGCTCACAGTGGCAATACTAAAGTGAAAGATCTGGTTCGTCCGAACCACTTGAACCCGGATTATTTGCGCTATGAATTACATCGCGTATGGGTGGTGGAAGCGAAATTGAAAGCCGGCAAGCGTCACATCAACAGCCGCCGTACTTTCTATCTCGATGAAGACAGCTATCAAATCCTGGTCACCGACCATTACGACGGTCAAGGCAACATGTGGCGGTATTCGGAAGCTCCTTCGATCAACTACTACGAAGTGCCTACCTTCTGGTCAACACTTGAAACCCATCATGATTTGAAATCGGGCCGCTATATCGCCGGCTTGTTGGACAATCAGGAAAAACCGTTCGATTTCAGTTATCCAACCTCTCCGGCGAACTTCTCGCCACAAGAACTTCGTAGTAGCGGCGTACGCTAAGCGATTGTTTTGAAAGCCGCGCCCGAAAGGGCGCGGCTGCTTTGGGGGCTTCAAAAAAAACGCTAAGGGACCAATATGTCGAATTCGCATTCTTCGAGTAAGCGTTATCTCGTTACTTTTCTATTCGCAATGACTTTGCCCCTGTTTGCACAGACAGCAGGTCAGGCATCTACCGACTCGGCTGAACTCGCGGCTGAAACAAAAGCCTTGGCATCCAAGTCGCTTCTTCTCGACATTACCCAAACCAATGCAGGCTATTTCGCGGTCGGTGAACGCGGGCATGTGCTGTCGTCTTCCGATGGAAAGTCATGGACTCAGATCAGCGGCATTCCTACGCGTTCTACGCTCACCAGCATTGCTGCCATTGATCAGAAAATCTGGGCCGCCGGCCATGATGGTTTAATTATTGCTTCTAGCGATGGTGGGAAAACCTGGGTGCGCCAGCGCGTCGATATTTTTGTGCCCGGATCGGATAACCCATCGCAGGGCGCCCCGATTTTGGACATTCTTTTTACGGATGCTCAGCGTGGCTTTGCCATCGGTGCTTATAGTTTGATGCTCGAAACGCAGGATGGTGGTACTACCTGGACGCCACGCAAGATCAATGCTTCCGTTGCTGCCCCTACGGCTGCGCCGATAGCCAGCGAAAGCGGTACTTTTAACGAAGCTGATTTGGCGCTCGGTGAAGAAACCGATCCGCACTTCAATGCAATGACAAAATTGACCGACGGCACGCTCGTGCTCGTGGGTGAACGTGGCACGGTCTATCGTTCCGCCGACAATGGTACCAATTGGACGAAACTGGCATTTCCCTACAAAGGTTCCATGTTCGGCGTGATGTCCTGGAATGACAACAATATTCTTGCTTACGGATTGCGCGGCAATATTTTTGAATCGACCGATCGCGGCGACAGCTGGAACAAGCTGGAGTCCGGCAGCAATGCCACCTTGATGGGCGGAATCGACATGTTGAACGGTGGTGCTGTTCTGGTAGGCGCGAACGGCGTTGTTTTACGTCGTAACGATGCCGCGTCGGCGCTTACCGCCAGCATCGTTCAAAACAAAGCCGGTGAAGAACCGGTATTTGCAAGTGCGGCGAGTTCGAGTGATGGACAGTTGGTCTTGGTCGGCGAAAAAGGTGCCGAACTCTTTTCAGCAAATACGGAGACACCATGAGCCTTCCAAGCAATAACGAGCCGTCGGCATTCTGTAATTTCGCTGAAAAAATAGTTTTCGGCTCACGTCCAGTCGTTTTGGTCGCGTTCGCCATTATCACTGTAGTGATGCTCTACTTCTCCTCCTTGCTTGAGGTAGATGCAGGCTTCAAGAAGCAGATTCCGCGTGAGCACGAGTACATGAAAACCTTCGAGCAGTACGAGGAAGGTTTTGGCGGTGCAAACCGCGTGCTCGTGGCAGTCTTCGCTGAAGATGGAAATATCTTCAGCGATGAATACATGGACACGCTGGAAAAAGTCAGCAACGACGTAATGAGCCTCGACTCCACCGATGACGCCCGGATGCGTTCCCTGTTTACACCAAACGTCCGTTTCGTCGAAGTGGTGGAAGACGGTTTTGCGGGCGGCAATGTCATCCCGAATAATTATTCGCCATCTTCGAAAAGCGGAACGCCGGAACAATTCAGTACCATCCGCAGCAATATCGTTAAAGCGAATATCGTCGGCCGTCTGGTGGCAAAGGATTATTCCGGCACGATGATCTGGGCCGATTTGATCCCGGAAAGCAAAGATAAAAAAACCGATTATCAAAAAATTGCCGGCGACTTTGAAGGCCTGCGCAAGAAGTATGAAAATGGCAATATTAAAATCCGCATCATCGGATTTGCAAAAGTGGTTGGTGATATTACCGATGGTGCGAAGTCGGTTGGCTGGTTCTTTATCATCACGATTGCCTTTACCTGGTTGTTGCTGTTTATTTACTCCAGTTCGATAAAGCTCGCGTCGCTTACGGTATTCGTGGCGATGGTGTCGGTCATCTGGATGCTGGGTGCCCTGCGCTTGCTGGGCTACGGCATCGATCCGATGAATATGCTGACGCCATTCCTGATTTTTGCCATCGCGGTCAGTCACGGCGAGCAAATGATCAATCGATTCCGGGGCGAGATTTTCTTCGGTGGTCTTGAAGAAGGTACCGTTGCCGAATTGAGAGAGCGCGCGAAAAATGCACATCCTCCGCTTGTGGCTGCACGTAATTCATTCCGTGCCTTGCTGATTCCCGGAACCGTGGCGCTGGTTGCCGGTTGCATCGGTTTTGCCGCGATCATGGTGATCAACATCCAGATGATTCGCGAATTGGCCGTCACCGCGACCATCGGTGTGGCATTTACGATTCTTACTGATCTGGTCTTGCTGCCGGTATTGCTGAGCTACACCAAGCTACGCAATATGGAAAACAAACGTGCTTACCGCCTGCGTCAGCTCACCCAGTTCGATAAAATTTGGGCATTCCTCAGTACCTTCAGCAAGCCAAAACCTGCAGCCATCATCATTATGCTCGGTGCGGTGATCTGGTTCTTTGCATGGATGCAAGGCAACAAGGTGTTGATCGGTGATGCCGAACAAGGCGTGGCCGAGTTGCGTCCGCCTGTGCAGAGCAAGTTTATGAAAACCTTCGGTATTCCTGCTTCGCGCTATAACCAGGATGCCGTTGCCATCAGCAAGGAATTCGGTCTTGGTGTCGACATCATGAATGTCATTGTTGAAGCGGGACCGTCGGCTTGTACCGGCAGTTTCAAAGCGATGGAAACCATCGATCGTCTGGCCTGGCATCTCAACAATGTCGAAGGTGTCGAGCAAGTCATGACCCTGCCGATGGCGGCCAAAATCGCTAATGCCGGTTGGAACGAAGGTTCGGTCAAATGGCGCTCGCTTCCACGCGACAGCGATACCATGCGCCAGGCAACCCAAAGCTTTGATACCGACAGCGGCTTGCTAGATTCCGATTGCCGCACCATGCCGGTCATGGTGTTTGCGACCGATCACAAGGCGACCACGATTGATCGTATCGTCAAGGAAGTTAAAGATTTCCGTACAAACAATAAGCTGTATGACGAAGGGTTCGCCAAGAAGCGCGATGCTGCCGAACTGGCTGCTTCCGATAAAGGGGAAACCTACGCTACCGATCAAGTCAATATTCGTCTGGGCACCGGTAACCTCGGCGTTGCTGCCGCGATTAATGACACCGTTCGCGAATCGGAGCACACCATTTTGTACCTGCTTTACGGTGCTGTTTTCGTGATGTGTCTGCTCAGTTTCCGTAGTCCATTGGCGGCCTTGTGCATTGTGCTGCCTCTGGTGCTCGTGACCGAGCTGGGTCATACATTGATGACCTTCCTCGACATCGGCATGAAGGTGAACACCTTGACCGTGGTGGCATTGGGTGTCGGTATCGGTGTCGATTACGGTATCTATATTTTCGCCCGAATGCGTGAAGCGATGATGCAGGGACATACCCTGAGCGAGTCCTACTTCATTGCATTGAAAACAACCGGTATCGCGATTTCCTACACTGCGCTGACATTGGCTGTCGGTGTTGCGATGTGGATGTTCTCGGATCTCAAATTCCAGGCCGACATGGGCATCATGCTGACCTTCATGTTTATCGTGAACATGATCGCGGCGATTATCTTCCTGCCGGCATTGTGCCGCTGGTTGCTGCGTCCGAAGGAAATAGATAATTGGAAACCCGTGCTGTAAGTTTCTAATTCAGTAGAAATAAAAAACGGGCCTCGGCCCGTTTTTTATTTGCGTCTCATTCATACGTAGGAGCGACCTTTAGACGCGACAGATCTGGCGGGAGTTGTCGCGTCTAAAGGTCGCTCCTACAAAAATTTGCTTTTCACAATATTCCGATAGGCAATAATCAATACCCCGACAATCACCATCGCGCCACCTATCCATAATTTGGGTCCTGGCTTGTCACCCCATACCAGAATGCCGAATATCACGGCCATCACCGGTGCGCATAAAAGATAGGGCGTGATCTGGGCGACGGGATGGCGTTTTACCAACGCAAAATACAGGCCGTGCCCGAGCAACGAAGAAACGAGTGCCGAATAACTCACGCATGCCCAGGTGGTCAGGCTGGCATTCTGGATGGAAGGGACGACATCGGATTCCAGTAGAAAGCTGACTAGCAACATCGGCAGTACGCTGATCACTGCCGACCAGCCTTGTTGCTGCACGACATCGACGCCTTGCAAGCCACGCATCCAGATAGTGCCGAGTGCCAGAAAAAAAGCCGCGGCGAGCATCGTCCATAAGGCAGAAGGCTTGTCCAAGACAATCGGATCAAAACCCAGAATCAATACGCCGCCAAAACAAATCGCAATCGCCAGTCCGGTACGCCAGGCAAAACGTTCGCCTAGTAGCCACCAGGCCAGCAGGGCAGACATCGGGACGTAACTCTGCAAGGCAATGGCTGGCGATGCGAGATCGCCTGCGAGCTTCAACGCAATCGCACACAAGCTGAGGTGGATAGCGCCATTATTCAAAGCAACCACCGTAAGTCGCGCCCATTGCTCGCGCGCGGGAATTTTCAGGAACGGCAACAACACAAGGGCCAGAATGCCCATGCGAACGGCCGAAAATAGTATCGGCGGAAGCTCTTTGACGCCCAGCGCTGTAGTGATGAAGTTGCCGGCCCACGCCAAACAAATCACCGCGATGAGAAAACCATCGCGGGCACCAATTTTATGATGACTCATTTAGGCTTTTATGCCGAGACGATAATACAGTTTGCGCAGCGTCCACATTGGACCCACCAGCAGATACACCATATCGGTCAGGAAGCTCGGGCGTTTGCCTTCGATTTTGTGACCGATAAATTGTGCAATCCAGGCCACGACGAATACGCCGACAGCGAGTCCGAACAAAACATAGATGCCATAGGTATACAAAATCCAGCGATTGAGAAAGCCTGCAGCCGTGAACGCCAGCAACAAACCGATCGACAGGCTTTTCGATTGGCGCCAGTAATAAGCCCAGGCTGCAAACATGGCCAAAGCACCCCAAATGCCGGGATTGATGTCTTTATGCGGCGAAGGAATACACCAAAGCAGGGCAGTTACCGACCAGACGATGGCCGGCACACAAATCACGTGAATACGTTGATTCGTCGGGTTCTGGTGGTCCATCGAATAATTATCCAGTAGCTCGTCCACTTTACGCATGCCTTGCTCCCGTCCTTCAATCCAGTGTGATGTCTGCGAGACGATGTAAGGCCTCGGCATATTTTGCCCGTGTCACTTCGATGATGTTGGCAGGTACCGATGGGCCGGGTGCGGTTTTATTCCAGTCCAGCGTTTCCAGATAATCACGCACGAATTGTTTGTCGTAACTCGGCGGACTGATGCCCACTTGATACGAGTCGGCCGGCCAGAACCGCGATGAATCCGGTGTCAGCATTTCGTCCATCACGTGCAGTACGCCGTTTTCATCGAGACCGAATTCCAGTTTGGTGTCGGCAATAATGATGCCGCGTTGAATGGCGTATCGTGCGGCGAATTCGTAGATTTCGAGTGTCGCAGCACGTACTTGCTCGGCAAGGTCGGCACCGATTTGTTCAACGATGATATCGAAGCTGACGTTTTCATCGTGGTCACCCACCGCTGCTTTGGTAGACGGCGTAAAAATCGGGCTTGGCAATTGCTCGGCTTGCCGCAAACCGGCAGGCAATTCAATGCCGCAAATTTCTCCGGTCTTTTGGTAATCCTTCCAGCCGCTACCAATAATATAGCCGCGGGCAATGGCTTCCACCGGCACTGGTTTCAGCTTCTTGGTCACGACCGAACGCCTCGCATACAAGCCCAGATCAACGCCTGCGGGTAGCACCGATGCGACGGATTCTTGGGTTAAATGATTGGGCATGAGATGAGCGGTCTTATCGAACCAGAAATTCGAAATCTGGCAGAGCATTTCGCCCTTGCCGGGGATAGGGTCGGGCAGTACGACGTCAAAAGCCGAAAGCCGGTCGCTGGCAACCATTAATAGGCGCTGGCTATCAAGACTATAGACATCGCGCACTTTGCCACGGTGCAAAAGGGCAAGGCCAGGCAGGTTGGAAGTGTGAAGAGTCGTTGCCACTATGCTAATTCCAGATTTCGAAACCATGCATATTGTAAGGCCGATAGGCGCATTGGCGCTGTTACAATATCGCCATGAAAGCGATTATTTCGATATTTTTTTTGATTATTGCGTTTCCGGTCACAGCCTATGCCAATAAACCGGCCAAGCTGGGGCTGTGTGCGGCTTGTCATGGTGAAACCGGCGTAAGCCGCGTGGCAGGAACTCCGCATCTCGCGGGCCAGGATGAAGCCTATCTCCGTAAGGCCTTGAATGATTACCGTACCGGCGCGCGTAAAGTTGCACCAATGACGAGTATCGCGAACCAATTGCAACCCAAAGATATTGCCGCATTCGCAAAGTGGTATGCCGCGCAACCCGGTTTTCAACAGACAAAGAAAATGAGTGCCAATAAATGAAATACAAATGGACCTTGATTGGCTTCTTGCTCGGCTTGTTTACGCGACGTCCGCAGCTGATTGTTTTGGCCTCGCTGATAGGCTTTGTCATCGATTCGGGTTGGCTACGCGGGATGTTTTCCAAAACTTCCGAGAACGCATCGGTCGAGCCCGGCCCGCTGGTAAAAGATCCCTACCAGATTCTTGAGGTCGACCCGCAAGCCAGCGATGACGATATCGAAGCGGCCTATCGCCGCCAGATGGCGCAATATCATCCCGATAAAGTAGCCGGTGCCGCGAAGGAAATTCGCGAGCTTGCCGATAAACGTGCGTCCGAAATCAATGCCGCATACGACCAAATTCAAAAAATCCGCGGGAAGTAATCATGTCTAAGGCCATCATCGCTCCATCCATTTTGTCCGCCAATTTCGCGAAACTCGGCGAAGAAGTCGATGCGGTGTTGAAAGCCGGTGCCGATTGGGTGCACTTCGACGTGATGGACAATCATTACGTTCCGAATCTCACCATCGGCCCGATGATTTGCGAGGCACTGCGCAAGCATGGTGTGACCGCGCCGATCGATGTGCATTTAATGGTGAAGCCGGTGGATCGCATCGTGCCGGATTTCGCCAAGGCAGGCGCAACGCTGATTAGTTTCCATCCGGAGGCCAGCGAACATGTTCACCGCACGATCCAACTGATTAAATCGACCGGCTGCCAGGCGGGTTTGGTGCTCAATCCGGCCACGCCAATTGATGTGCTCGATTACGTGCTGGAAGAACTCGATTTGGTTTTATTGATGTCGGTGAACCCCGGTTTTGGCGGCCAGAGTTTTATTCCTTCCGCTTTGACAAAGCTGAAACAGGTGCGACAAATGATTGATCGCACGGGAAAAAATATCCGTCTGGAAATTGACGGCGGCGTGAAAGTCGACAACATCGCCGAGATTGCCGCAGCCGGTGCCGATACCTTTGTTGCAGGCTCTGCGATCTTCAACGCCCCGAACTACGAACAAGTTATTGGACAAATGCGCGCGGAAATCGCTAAAGTAAGGCCATGATTCTCTCGGCCCACAATTGGTCTCCCTGCTGGCAATGGTCTTGGCAACCGCACACCTGTGCCCGTCAAACCATGTCCATGAATAATGTCTGCAAGGAAACACCGCGTGATCACTCAAGAACAATTCCAGCAATTCGCTGCTGAAGGTTACAACCGTATCCCCGTTGTCCGCGAGGTCTTATCCGATCTCGATACGCCGCTTTCCGTTTATCTCAAACTGGCCGATGGCCCGCATACCTATCTGTTCGAATCGGTAGAAGGCGGCGAAACCTGGGGCCGTTATTCGATCATTGGGTTGCCTGCAAAACGCGTTTTCAGTCTGTATGGTCACGACATGCAAATCCACGAATACGGTGAGCACGTCAATACGGTGCATTTGGAAAATCCGCTCGAGGAAATCGATGCGCTGCGTGAAAGTTTTCGAGTGCCGAAAATCCCGCAGCTTCCGGCATTTACTGGTGGTCTTGTCGGTTATTTTGGTTTTGAAAGCATCGCCTATATCGAACCGCGTTTAGCCGCCGGCAATAACAAGAAAGACGAACTCGGCACGCCCGATGTTTTATTGATGCTGAGCGAAGAGCTGGCCGTATTCGACAATCTGAAAGGTCGCTTGTATCTCATTGTTCACGCTGATCCGAACGAGCCGCAGGCTTACGCGAAAGCACAACGCAGGCTGGATGCGCTAACGCATCGTTTGCGCCATAGCGGAGCGACCTATCCGGATGTGCTCGATCCATCCTTGCTGAACGAAAGCGATTTTGTTTCCGGTTTCACCAAACAGGGTTTTATCGACGCCATCGAAAAATCGAAAGAATATATTCGTGCCGGCGACATTTTCCAGGTGGTGTTGTCACAACGCATGAGTGTTCCGTTCCGCGCACGCCCGGTCGATGTGTATCGCGCACTGCGAGCATTAAATCCATCACCGTATATGTATTTTCTCGATTTAGGTGACACGCAAATAGTCGGCTCGTCACCGGAAATTCTGGTGCGCCTGCAAGGCGGTGAAGTGACCGTGCGCCCAATTGCCGGAACGCGCCCACGCGGTGCCACGCATGAAGAAGATATCGCGCTCGAAAAAGAATTATTGGCCGACCCGAAAGAACTCGCCGAACACTTGATGCTGATTGATCTCGGTCGCAACGACGTCGGCCGTGTCGCCGAAGCCGGGAGCGTGACGGTGCCAGATCGCTTCCTGATAGAGCGTTATTCGCATGTGATGCATATCGTGTCGGAAGTGCAGGGCAAACTCAGAGGTGATTTGAAATTCTCTGATGTATTCAAGGCGACATTCCCAGCCGGCACGGTTTCCGGCGCCCCGAAAATTCGCGCGCTCGAAGTTATCCAGGAACTCGAACCAATCAAACGCAATATTTATTCCGGTGCCGTCGGCTATCTCGGCTGGTGGGGCGATGCCGATACGGCGATAGCAATTCGTACTGCGGTTATTCAGGACGGCAGGCTTTATGTGCAAGCCGGTGCTGGCATCGTGTATGACTCCGATCCCGAAAAGGAATGGGACGAGACGATGAATAAGGGGCGTGCGTTGTTTCGGGCAGTGGCGCAGGCGGCGGGTGGGTTGTGATGAAAACTTATTGTTTGCGAGATTGAAATGCTTTTAATGATCGATAAAAACTAAACATGTCTTTCTGCGTAAACATCTGTAATAGTGAGATTGTGCGCCCCAGTAAAATCAATACTCTCAGGGATTAGAGTGTAAAAAAGCATCTAAAATTATCTATGCGTATCAATGATAATTGGGGGTATCAATGGGGGTATTTTGTCGATACTCTAACCGCCCCAAAACGTCTCTAGGCTCTTCAAATGAAGCGTGCTCTAAACCCATCAACCCTAAAGCACACAAAGCCAAAGGCCGCTCCCTTCAAGCTGGCGGATGGTGGCGGTATGTATCTGCTTATCAATCCGTCAGGTGCCAGACTCTGGCGGTATAAGTACAGGCTGGAAGGGAAAGAGCAAACCTTTGCCTTGGGCTCGTATCCAGAACTAAGTCTGGCTCAGGCTCGTCTGGATCACGAGAAGGCGCGTGAGCTAGTGGCAAAAGGAATAAGCCCTACGCATCACCGGAAAGAAAAAAAGCAGGAAGCCTTAACTGAAACCAAAAACAGTTTTGAGGCAGTTACACGGAAGTGGATGGCTGAGAAAAGCGCGCGATGGACGCCGCTTTATCTGCTACAAGTGAAGACCACAATGGAGCGTGATGTCTTTCCAAAAATCGGCAAGATAAAGATTAAAAATGTCACTGCGGCACAGCTTCGCCCTATCCTAGTTGAAGTCGCTTCACGGAAGCAGCCGCCTGACGGTAAAAAGCAGCGAGCAAGGGGCGCTGCAACAGTTGCCATTCTGATACGCCAATGGTGCAGCATGATTTTCCGTTATGCAGTTGCTCACGGCTTGGCCGATGCAGACCCCGCTTACGCACTTCGTGACATTGTGTCTCGGCCTAAAGTTCAGCACCACAGCCATCTATTGGCAAAAGAATTGCCTGCCTTCCTGGCGAAGCTACGAGGCTTTACAGGCACACGACAGGTAGGTATCGGCATCGAACTTCTTATGCTGACGTTCGTCAGAACCGGCGAACTTCGCCGTGCGGAATGGTCGGAAATTGATTTAGAAAAATCTATCTGGCGAATCCCTGCTGAGAAGATGAAAATGGGAAGAGAGCACTTAGTTCCATTATCCAGTCAAGCGAAAAAGCTCATTTTAGAGCTGCAATCGATTGCAGGAAGCAACTCCTACTTATTTCCTAACCTTCGCAGCCCTAAGACGGTGATGTCTAATACCACGATCAACCGTGCATTAGAGAGAATGGGTTATGGCGGAAGATTGTCGGGGCATGGATTCCGTGGCACAGCATCAACCTGTCTAAATGAAACGGGCTATCCCGCGCACATTATCGAAAAACAACTGGCCCATGATAGAAAAAGTCAGGTCGAGGCTTCTTATAATCACGCTGAGTTTTTGTCGGAAAGAACCAAAATGATGTCATTTTGGTCTGATTTTGTGCTTTCTCAAAATGCAAAGATTATTCCGATAAATCAAACGAAAAATAAAATACTTACGGCCTAATCGTATCTGATACGATTTGACTGTAGCGGGTGAAAGCGCGCTATATCGAATCCGCATTTATTGCGGATCGATCTGCAAAGCCAATGGAGTGGAAATGCATGGGACTAACTTCCTGTGTCTTTTTACACCGTTGGCTTTTTTTTGCTTGGGAGAAACGAAATGACAGTGACATATTTGACAAATCCGGTTGGAAAAAAAGTTGATGTCAACAATACGAGAAAAGTGCGCCGAGATGGCAAGGCTCCTGTAATGAACTTAGATCAGCCAGGAAGGCTGTGGCTTTCAAATCTAATGCACTTGTTCGGGGTGTCACATCAAACCATCTATAACCGAATTAAATCAGGCGAGTATCCGTCAGAAGATGGCATGGATGGAAAGCGCCGTTTTTGGAAGACGTCCACCATACGGCAGTTTTTAGAGAGTTCTACTAAATCTTGTCTCCCTTAAAATAGATTTCGCAGCAAGCATGAAGAAAGTCCACAGCAATAAATAATCTAAAGGAATAGCAATGATTGAACAATCTCAAACAAAAGTTATCAGTGAAAAAAAGTATGGCTCGATTTCACGGGTAAACACGAAAGTTGCAGCGGATTTGCTGGGTGTAAGCGTGCGAACCCTAGAGGACTGGAGGTCAAAAGGAATTGGCCCGAAATTCGTAAAGATAGGCAGGAAAATTCTTCGATATGAAATTGCAGAGATCAATGCGTTCCTCGATAAAGGTCGAGCCACAGATGCTTGACTGCCCGGACGAACTAAGTCCTCTGCGGTTACTCAGGGGTTTTCTATAAGTATCAAGTAACTGGATTTTTACAAGACAATGTCTAAACAAATGTACTTAAAGAAATATTGTTCAACTGAGCGGTCTCGTGTCATTGCTTATGATAATTCATTGATATATTCATATATAAGCCTGATTTTGACGAATCATAACCCATGAATGTCCGTCTTCTAATGGACAAGGTTAAGGTGAGAATTGAATTTAGACTTGCCATTGGTTTGGATGATGAATATCGGCAAATGCATGAATTCAAATCGAGTGTTTGTGATGGAGAATTCATACCCAAAGGCAAAGTCTGGACTTGTTCAAGAGCTGCGCTCACTAGTATTAATCAACCGCTCAATGACGAAACCAATTTGTTTATCAAATATGGCTATTCCCATGGCAGACATTTTGCTTGGTTTGAATTCAATCCTAGCAAGTGTGATGGCGATGCTTTTGCAAAAATTAAGGGATACCTGAATCTGTTGCTAGAGGATGGTTGTTGGTCTCTAATTGTGCGTGGGGTAGTTACGTACAGTGAACTTGCTATCGATATAAATGATGCCAAGTTCTCTGACTATTTGTTTATAGACACATCACTTCGTAGCGGTTCAAACGCGTATGAATCAATAGGCACAGCTTATCTAGGGTCGAAGTTAGGAGGGCGCAGCTTTACATGCTACGACAAGCGAAAAGAAATGTTGAATAAAGGAGCGCCAGACTTGGGACAAGATCGCCTTCGTATCGAGGCCAAGTTAAGGGGGGCATCAGCGTGCGATTTTGCCGAATTATTTGAAAGAGAGTGTCCTTTTTCTACATTGCTTGTTTTAGATGCTAAGGAGCTTGCTCTAAGCACAGATCCAATTATAGTCAGTTTCAGAAGTCACCTAGCAAGCTCCACGGATTCAGTTCAGAAAATTTATTCGTCCCAGCTCAAGTCTGTGCGTGCCAAGTTGAGAGATTCATTTAAGGGGGTTACGGCCAAGTGGTGGCAGCCTAATCTCATCTGGGAGCATTACCCGCTTAGTTTGAATTGGATTGATGAGCTACTAAAATAGACCCACCTGATAATTGTGGTTGTTCTGCAATTGATTGCAATACTCATGTAGCCAACCGGTAGTATTTATCAAGAAACCAGTGCTTGTTATTCATTGATAGGGCATTAGATCTATAATATTACTTACGAAATAGCCTGCAAACTATCGACAAGTTCCTCTTTCGTGCAAGAGATTTCGTCTCGTCGCAGCTTTAGTTTCTCAAGTAGGGATGCATTGTTAAGTTCGTATCCCTCTAGAAGGGTGTACCAGTTCAAAACATAACGTTTCATATGTTCGTCATCGGTCACAAGCCCAATTTCACCACGAGGTAATAGTTGTTTCAATCGACTTGCAATTTCAGTGTCAACCTCCGAAATCTTCCTTCCTAAAAGAATCAATTCAAATCTGGTGTGTTCACTAGTAAACTCTGGATGGCGCTTAATGATGTTCGCGTAATCATCCAGCTGGCGAAGATGTTTAATGTTAAGTGCAACGCTCGGACGCTTAATCTCCACCACAATACAGCGGTAGTATCTCTTTCCAAAAGAGTCAAAGGATGGAATTTTCCGTGCCAAGAAAAGATCGGTCTGTCTATTTGCACCTTCAATAGTTGCATCTCCCTCTAGATCAGAGTCCTCAATTTGATCAATTTCTTTAACTGCATTGCGTAAACCTTTTGCAACCTGAGTAAACGTTGTTTCCTCGGCACCCAGAATCTCGTACTGGGGGCCAAAGAGCCAAGTATTATTCTCAATAATCTTTTGCAGATCGGGTGTTTCCCTAACTTCTGCATAATGAACGTTCATCAGCTCTCGAAGTTCTTGAACAGCTTGTAGCCGACGCTGCAATAGTTCAATGGTACTTATAATATTTTCGAGAGTTGTGCGTTTTAGTTGCGATGCAAAAACCTCTAAAGACTTCGGATCTAATTCAAGCACGCTGTTTAAGACTTCAAACAATGCATCGTTTTCATTGGAGACGGATAAGCGGTCTAGCAATCCGACAAGGATTTTCCGCTGTTTACGTTTGAGAGAATTAAAAACGGTTGGGTCAGCAGTATAAATTGATCTGACTAAATTTTTGGCGTTCTCAAGACGCCAATGTGCGTACTCGGGAGGCAAGTCAGCATATGTGGGGAACGTTCCTTCATCTTCAAAAATCTCAATTTGTCTCTCTACGAATCTCATCAGATATTCATCGTAAACTCTCCGAGTTATGGAAATAACTTGTTTCGAAATTTCACGCCATACTTCTGATTCAGGAGTATTTGTTTCCACTGAGAACAAGGTTGGCTTTTCTTCGAAGTTATCAGCCCAAGGTGATTGAACATAAACACTTGTGAAAAAGTTCGGTTTATTATTATGTGAGCTAAGTTGCCTGTATACGTAGTGGCCAGATGAGCCTTGAAGATACACGTACGACTTCTCGGAACTGGGCTTATCATCCCAGCGAATGACTTTGACTTTGAAGTCGGTGCCGTTGACGTTACATACTTCTTCGTGTATCTCATGACTTGGAACTGAAACAGCTTCGTTATTGAAAACAAGTCTTTTAGTCGGATTCAGCGCGAGAAACCAACCAAATTCGTTTGAAAGAAATTCGAGCATTTCATCACGGTCTGGAAGATTTCCGTGTGCCTTTGTCAAGACAACTTGCGTGCCGGTGCTGCTTGTATTAATTAGGTTGTGATAGTTATCCGGTTCCAGAATCTGTGCATCGTAAAGTTTTATGTCATCACTGCTTATCGAGATAACTGCTTCACCTTGCATAGTCCTTGTGTACCAAGTAGCCATATGCGCTAGCTTGTGAAAAGCCAATCGTCCACGACCATGCGATCCGTGCTGAGCTGAATCCCCCTTTTTTGCAGACTCATTGAACCGGCCAAAATTAGTTGAAATTCGATTAAAGTCGATACCTTCGCCGTCATCGAGAACTGATAGTCCTACCAGTCCGCCTAGATCGTTTTTCTCTAGTGTGACCTGCACTGTATTAGCCATTGCATCGAAGCCGTTCCACACCAGTTCAGTGACTGCCTGCGCTGGCTCTGTTGTCTTAAAATGCTTTCTAATGCCTTCAGCCGTGATTTCGGTTGAGCCAGAAATATTGACAGATCCCATATGCATTTCCTTGTCGCATGAAGACGTTTCGATGACTGTTTGAATGACCATATGAGAGCTCGCGTCCGACGAGGTTTGTCGGCTTAAATTCATATCGTCCTCTAGAGCAGTCTCACCACGTAAGAATGCCATATTTGTTAGCGTTTTTGTCTAGAGCCTAGCTTTCTGAGCTATTCCTATGAATGCTACTAGAGAAAGGCTGCCAGGAAAAAGTACGGTAGGCCTATTTATGGGCGGTCAAGACCACGTATCTTTTTTTGAATGTCTGTCTATAAGGCAAAACGTGCAATCACGCCGCAATGGATTTATTTCTATCGAAACAATGATCAATCTATTGATACAAGTACGGTTTTAAGTACGATTAATTAAATGAAATTCTCTTTATCAATCTAGATTGTTTACCGTGCTGAATAATCACTATATTTCAGATAAGCGTTTACTAGAAAATATTATTGATAATATTCCGGTTCTTGAATTGGCTGACAAAATATGGATACGTTCTAGCAATGTATCGCTATTGACAAGTTGCTGGCAAAAATCAATCAGGCGCGGTCGAGTGCAGGATGCCATTAGATGTGCCTTGGCTTTGCATGCAATTAACCCCGACTATGTATGGCGGCGAATACGCATAATTGCACTTGAAGACATCTCCATTGGCGACATTGATATGGTTGCTCAAATACTTGCTATTGCTGGAAAGCGGACCCTGCAGGCTAAGATTGGTGAATCTCGACTCCTTGCCTATCTAACAACTCGGATGGCAGGTTCAGTTAAATCGCGCACGGCATGCGATCTAATATCCTGGGCGACGGCTCACCCTGATTCGGAGGCGTTAAGGCAATCACTCGCTGTTTCGCCGCAGGAAAAATGGTTAACTTTGTTTGCCCAACATGATTTGCCATTGTGGCAAGCTACGGTTATTTTGCAATTGATTGCAGGCCATACAGAACGCGCAGGGCAGAGATTTGTGACACTGAGCCGTCCAAGTTCAAGTCTACGGGCCAAGATACTCAATGCTTCAGATGTTCCTCCTATGGTTCGATATGTGGCTGAGAAAGGTGGGGCGTCCTACGGGCTCAATATCGTACTTATCTTGGCGTGGCTCCAGTCAAAGGGGAAGGGCATCGTTAAAAACAATCCTGTTAGATCTGAAGCATCCGTAGATATGATCGGGAATATGCCTGCGTATTCATATTGCATGTATTCCGGATTAGGTAATGAAGCATTTCGATTGTTCTTGAAATCTAAGTCTGAGCTGAGAACTGTGTTTGAAGAATCAAATTTAGCGGAGCCACTTAGGGCGCTTGGATATTTGGTTTTTCAAGTAGAAGGATCATTTCTAGCAAAAGCCAATGTATTTGATAACTCACCTGAAATTGCACGGTCAGCAGATTCTGCCGAACTTGAAAATCTCGGTTTGCAAGTATCGAAGTTGGACTGGTTGCAAAACCTAACAATCGCAAGCATTCCTTTGATTAATCTGTCGCGACACTCAATCGAAGTTGATATTAATAGACAGCAGAGTCTGTTTTAATGGAGGTAACCTCATGGCCCAAGAGTGCTTTACTAGCGATAATCCCCCATTATCGCTACTAATAATCAAGCCTGTAGAGCTTGTTTCTCAGGCACTTCCAAGTGTGAGCGAGGTTGTTGAAAGTTATATTGCAGCATCACTTTCTCCGAACAGTAGACGTGCATATCAATGCGACCTATCTGATTTTATTACATGGGGAGCTTGCTTTCCTTCATCACCTGAGATGATAGCGGCGTATCTGTCGTGCAAAGCTCCTATGCTTTCACCATATACATTGAATCGTCGAATTGTAGCAATCAGCCGAGCACATGCTGCTAAGGGTTATGCTGATCCGACAAAGAACGATCTAGTTAGAACGGTTATGCGTGGAATAAGGCGTTCGCATGGCAAGCAACAGACTCAAGCTATTCCTTTGCTAAAGCAGGATTTGCAGAATATTTTACCTCTAATGTCTGGTACGCAAGGAATTCGTGATAGGGCCCTTTTGTTATTGGGCTTCTGCGCGGCACTTCGCCGGTCTGAATTGGTGGCGGTAAATGTAGAGGATATCGATTTTCTTGCTGAGGGCTTGGTGCTTAATCTGCGACGTAGTAAAACAGATCAAATCGGCATCGGCAGGAAAATTGCAATCCCATATGGCCGTGGGAGTGAGTGTGCTGTAAAAGCATTGTCTTTTTGGCTCACGCATTCTCAAATTCGTGAAGGTGCAGTTTTTCGTTCCGTGAGTAAGGCTAGTAGCATTAATGAAGCTCGTTTATCCGCCCAAAGTATTTCGCTGATTTTGAAGAAATATGCAGATTTACTTGGGATGAATATACGTCTGGTTTCAGGCCATAGTTTGAGATCTGGCTTTGCCACGAGCGCAGTTCATGCGGGAGCAGAAGTTCACAAGATTCAAGCTCAAACGGGACATAAGTCCCTCGGCATGCTGATGCGCTATGTGCGGGATGCGAGCTTATTTTTAGATAATGCTTGCGGGGCTGTGTTGTGACTAGGCGTGTTCAATATGTTGCCACAGTCGTCAATTATGTTACGATTTTTATAGTCAATGTATCCGAGGTATTTCGGCGCTTGGTTGGTAATTCTGTATTTGGTTTTTTATTTATTGGCAAGGACGAAATATGAATACATCGTTTGGTTGTTTGAGAATTGCTCGCGCATCTGGGATTTGTGCACTGCTTGTTTTCTTATGTTCGTGCAGTCCGTCCCCTGGAACTAATGCTTCGGTAAGCACTGCTGCGCTACCGGCTGCGAATAAAGCACCCAACAGAAGCTTCCTAGGCTTCAGCCTCGACGAGCCAATCAACCTGCCGTTATGTCCTTCTAAAACCGATGTCGTCGAGAAAACGTGCGTGCGTATGTATGCTGGAAAGGTTTATGGAATTTACCTTAAGGCGGATGAAATACCTGATTTCATGGAAGGTAATCTGATCAGAGTTGAAGAGGCGGATGCGGAGAGTCGACCGCGACGTATGACAATCTCTACAAAACAAGACAAGCTGACGGAATCAACGCTTGTATTATTGCTGATGGAAAAATACAGCTACATCGAGGCGGATAAATTTAATGGACGCGCGCTTCCGCAGTGGTCGTGGAAGTATGATGATCTCCGCGTTACTTTCATGAATTACTCTTTTAAAAGTAGCTTACTAATACTTACAATTGATGACATTCAAAAGGAAAAGCAAAGAGAGGCAATCAAAAAGATCAAAGCAGAAGAAGCGACTAGAATCAAAAATATAAGGCAGCCGTAGTAGCGCTTTTACGCCAAGATATCAGCCTGCTTGAGGAATCTAAGCATGACAAAGAAAAAGGTGTCACTAATCGCGCTCTTTGCAATCGTTGTTCTATCCGTGGTTGCCTATACTCAACTGACGATCTTCGTCGTTCCTCCCATCGGGGCCGTACCTGAAGGAAAGACGCTCATCATCTCGCGGATGAGCAATACTCAGTTCATCGACAGTGCGGACGCAATGTGTGAGCGAACGCAAGGCGGAGTTAGTATTCTTTGTCGTGGAATGCTCTTAGGTTCGATTGCTGAAAATTCGAAAATCCATCTTCGGTTGCCTTACAACAGGTCGTTGTATTTAATTTCAACCAACGGACAAACTTACGACCGCTGAGCGGCCGTGATGTTTAGCTCCTGTGTAACACAAGAGAAGGTCAACAATTCCTAAGAAACGTTACTGTAGAATGAGCAGATTGTGAGTTCTACGTAACGAGTATTGAAGTCGCAGACGTGATAGCTGGCGAGGACTACAATTGGTTGCAGACAGCGTTAATTGATTGGATTCGGTGGCTTAAATCAGAAAATGGCGTGTGTAATCAATCCAAATTGGCAAGTCTTTTATTGATGTAGCAAGCATTTCACTTTCTAAATTCTACAAGGCGCTACACTTGTGCCTCTAAATTTATTTGGGGGTATTTATGGGGGCATGTAGAATATTGTATTTACTAATATTTATAATAAACAGTGTGTTAGGTTAAATATGCTTTTAATGATCGATAACTACGATTCATTTACCTACAACCTGGTCCAGTACTTCGGTGAACTCGGCCAAGCGGTGAAAGTGATACGCAACGATGACCTAAGCGTCAGCGATATCGCGGCTTTAAAGCCGGAACGCATCGTGATTTCTCCAGGCCCGTGCACGCCGAACGAAGCCGGTGTCTCACTGGAGGTATTGGAAAAATTATCCGGCAGTGTGCCGATTCTCGGCGTTTGTCTTGGCCATCAAAGCTTGGGTCAGGCATTTGGCGGCAAGGTGATTCGTGCGAAAACCATCATGCATGGCAAAACTTCGTTGATGCATCATAAAGGCCAGGGCGTATTTTCCGGGTTGCCGAGCCCGTTTGAAGCCACGCGTTACCACTCGCTCGTAGTCGAAAAAGGTTCTTTGCCAGATTGTCTGGAAATTACTGCCTGGACTGAAAATGATGACGGCAGCTTCGATGAAATCATGGGCCTGCGCCATAAAACCCTGCCGGTGCAAGGTGTGCAGTTCCATCCTGAATCGATTCTTACGCAGCACGGCCATGCCATGTTGAAAAATTTTCTGGAGCAAGCGTAGGAGGGCCTTCTAGGCCCGACCAATCTTCCCGACCTTTCGGGCCTAGAAGGCCCTCCTACAAAAAAACTTTATGAACTTCACTCCCCAACAAGCCCTGCAACGCGTAATTGATCATCGCGAAATCTTCTTCGACGAGATGGTCGATGTCATGCGCTGCATCATGCGCGGCGACGTGTCGCCGGCAATGACGGCGGCGCTACTCACAGGTTTGCGTGTCAAGAAAGAAACTATCGGCGAGATTGCCGCCGCTGCCAGCGTGATGCGCGAGTTCTCGGCGAAAGTGTTTGTGGATGACGCCAGTAATTTGGTCGATATCGTCGGCACCGGTGGTGATGGCGCGCATACTTTCAATATCTCCACGACGGCAATGTTTGTCGCCGCAGCGGCGGGTGCGAAAGTGGCCAAGCACGGTAACCGAAGTGTGTCTTCGAAGTCGGGTAGTGCCGATGTACTCGAAGCTCTCGGTGCCGCGATTGAATTGCAGCCTGATCAAGTGGCGCAGTGCATGAATGAAACCGGATTCGGTTTCATGTTTGCGCCGATTCACCACCCAGCCATGAAAAATGTCGCGCCTGTGCGTAAAGAATTAGGCGTGCGCACCATTTTCAATATTCTCGGCCCGCTAACGAACCCGGCCAGTGCGCCGAATATCCTGATGGGCGTATTTCATCCGGATTTGTGTGGCATCCAGGCACGCGTGATGCAAAAACTGGGCGCGCAGCATGCGCTGGTGGTGCATGGCTATGACGGTCTCGACGAAGTCACGATTGCCGATAAAACACTGGTTGTCGAATTGCATGAAGGCAAGATTCGCGAGTATGAAATCTCTCCTGAAAAATTCGGCTTTCTGCGCGGCAGTCTGGATAGCTTGCGGGTAGATTCACCGCAGGCCTCGCAGGCCATGCTGCTGGCCGTGCTGGACAATACTCCCGGCCCTGCACGCGATATCGTGTTGTTGAATGCCGGTGCCGCTTTGTACGCAGCCAATTCTGCAAGCACGATCGAGTCGGGTATTGTGCTGGCACGGCGCGTGCTTGAAAACGGGTCGGCTCGTGCCAAAGTGGATGAATACATCGCGGCGACGCGCCGAATTGCCGGAGCTTGAGATGAGCCAGGAAAGTTTCGCGACAACACCGAGGCCGCCTTATTACGCCGTTATTTTTTCTTCGCAACGTCGTGAAGAAGAAGCCGGTTATGGCGTTACTGCCGACCGAATGGTAGAACTGGCGGCACAACAACCGGGTTATCTCGGCATCGAAACCGTGCGTGGCAATGAGGGCTTCGGTATTACCGTCAGTTACTGGCAAAGCGAAGCCGACATCCTGAATTGGAAGCGTAACGCCGAGCATAGCCTTGCGCGCGAGCGTGGCCGAAACGAATGGTATGAACATTTTGAATTGCGGGTAGCCAAGGTCGAACGTGCCTATGGCGGGCCCACCATCAAGGAATGAAATGAGCGATATCCTGAATAAAATCCTGGCACGAAAGGCTGAAGAAATACGTGCTCGTGCCGATGTAGTTACGTTGGCAAGCTTGAAAGAACAATGCGAACAGCAATCAGCAACACGTGGCTTCACCGCCGCGTTGCATCGCAAGATAGAGGCGGGTAAGTCCGCAGTGATTGCCGAAATCAAGAAAGCCAGCCCAAGCAAAGGCGTGATTCGCGAAAATTTCAATCCGGCCGACATTGCGAAAAGTTACGAGATCGGCGGTGCCGCTTGTTTGTCGGTATTAACCGATATCGATTTCTTTCAGGGTGCCGATAGCTATTTGCAGCAAGCGCGTGCGGCCTGCCATTTGCCGGTGCTGAGAAAGGATTTCACCGTGGACGAGTATCAAGTCTACGAGGCGCGGGCATTGGGTGCCGATTGCATCTTGTTGATTGTTGCTGCCTTGGGCGATGCCCATATGGTGGATTTAAATAATCTGGCGATGGATCTGGGAATGGATGTATTGGTGGAAGTACATGATGTCGAAGAGCTCGAACGCGCATTGCAAATGGATGCACCGTTAATCGGTATCAACAATCGCAATCTGCGTACTTTCGAAGTCAGCCTTGAAACCACGATTGCCATGAAAGACATGGTGCCAAAGGATCGTTTGCTGGTGACCGAGAGCGGCATTCTGGTGCGCGACGATGTCCAGCTGATGCGGCAGCATGATGTGAATGCATTTCTGGTGGGCGAAACATTCATGCGCGCCGACAATCCCGGTGAAGCATTGGCGCGATTGTTTTCTTAGTTTTTGTGGGAGCAGCTTGACCAGACATTCATCTGTTAAAAGCAGCAGCGATAAAATCCCGCGCATTTTCGTACGACCAACATTTTATCGCTGCTAAAGCAGCTCCCACAGAAAACAGCAGCAATCAATTTTCTTCGATCTTTGCACGCGGCAACACCAGGTGGATGGTAATGCCATGCATCAATTGCGAAGGTTCGACAAACAGCTTGCCGCGCATTGATGTGATGGAATTTTCCGCCCACGGAAGACTTAGCCCGGGATCGAGGTCCGAGCCTGTCCAGTTTTCTGCGACGTATTGCTGGAATGCCTCGGATGTCATGTGCGGCCGGTTGTCGTCAAAACAGAAATGCACAAAGGCATTGCCATGTGACAGCTCGGTGCGGCAGGTAATTCGAAGATGCAGTGTCGTCACCTCGAGCCTTGCCGCCGAACTGGTGAAATGCGATATCAGCACGTGGACGACTTGCTGCAGCAGGTTCTGCGATGCGGCTACGGGCGCGGCATGATAAACAGCAGAGTCGATGTCGATATTCAAGGATTGTCGCTCGTCCTGAGCCAACTTCTTTATGGCGATGTCCAGTAAAACCGAGACAATGACAGAGCCTGAATCGGTATCTTGCGAAACAAATTTCGAATATTCCGATACCACTTCCTGTAGACGTTCTATATCAATTCGCAGCCGCCTCATTTCACTGCGGGCCTCGGCCAATATGAGCGATTGTTCGTTATTCAAATCCATCAATTGCTGGGTGATTTCGATAAAACGGTGGCTGCCGATTTTGGTGTCGCCCAATTCGTGAATCAAGCTGGCGCTGGTGCTGGTGTGGGACTTGTCGAGCAGACTGAGAGGCAATTCAATATTGTCGCGAATCGGTTGGATGCTCTTGTTGATATCCTGGATAACGCCGCTTGCCATTTCGCTGGCACCAGTCTGATAGCTTTGCTTGAACAGGCGTTTGCGAGTATCGCTGAGTCGCTGCAGCATGCTGTCAAAGGCATTGGACAGATCGCCGATTTCGTCTGATCGGTCCAGACCAATCCTGGCGCCGAGATTTTCCTGGTCTCCGATATTCACCAAGTGCTGGGTAATGCGGGTGATGGGTAGGGTGACGGAATGGTTCAAGACGTAGGTGAGCAGCAAACTCAGCAGCAGTCCGCCGATAAAGATAGACCAGCTGATGCTGTCGAGAGTCTTGAGCCCGCGTTTGCTGATATCCGGCGGCATCGAGACCGCCATATCGATACTGGGTTTGCCGTCGATGCTGAATAACGTGGTGGTGACTTCCATCATGTCTTCGTAACGCGCAATTTTCAGTCGCGTGTGTTGCAAACGTCCGGGGCCATTATCGATGGCAGTCAAAAGCGGTCCGTTTTTAACGGCCTTGTGCGACGACAGTTTCAACTCGAGTCCGGGTTGGGTTGCGATACGCCTGATTTTTTCTGCTTCCAGCATTTTTCCGAAAATAATCGTGCCGCGAGTGGGGCCGGTTCGGTCTGAATGCAGAATAGGCGTTGAAGCCAGAAAAATCGGGCCGCGAGAACTGTTCATCAAGCCTGCGCGTGTGGTGGGGGTGTTTTCATGCGACAGGAATGGATGTGATAACGGCAGCCTGGCGTCTTCGTATTCATCGAGCGGAAAATTTTTTTGCGATACCAACTCCATCGCGTTGGACCACACCTTGTTGCCTTCCGTATCGTAGATGGCGAACAGGTTTATGTTGAGTGAGTACTGAGTATCGGCACCGAGATTTGAACTGGCGTATTCCTCGTTCCTGTCTTTCACGTATTCGTAAGTATCGTCCCAGTAACCCCAGTCGGCGGGACGGTCGGCAATAACGCCGACTTCATTATTCAGCAGCTCTAGACCGATATTGGCATTGCGGATCGCCTGCTCGTCTTCAAGCTGGATGAATTTCGGGTAGAGATAGTATCGACTGGCCAAACTCAAGCTTAGCGATGCCAGGGCAACCAGAAAGAACACCAGCAAGATGGTTCTGGTTCTGAGGTTCATGCATCTCCCAGGCGTTTGACAAAACGCAGGGAGGCATTTTCATAGCCGCATGCCCGATAAAAATGATGTGCCTGCTCGCGATGCATTGCAGTGGTGAGTTCGACGCGAGTGGCTCCTGCTTGTCTGGCCTTCAGTTCTGCTTCGCGCAACAGGCGCTTACCGATGCCTTTGCCGTGAAATTCTTCGAGCACTACCAAGGCAGTAATACGGCAGGTGTGGGCACCAAGGGGCAGGTAATAACGAATATCGATGGCGACCATTGCCACGGCTTCGTCATGCTCGAGTGCAATCCAAAGTTGCTGTTCCGGTTCTTCGCGAAGATTCACGAGCCTGATGGCGGCTTCATCGGGAGTGCAAGGGTAGCCCAGTGCGGCCAATAAGTTGGCGATGCCCGGTGCGTCCTCCGGGACAGCAGGACGGATATAGACCTGTGCACTGGAGGACGCCGGGCGAGTGGTCATTATCGAGTACCGAACACCACGATGGTTTTACCGCGGGCGGTAAGTTGACCTTGTTCCTGCAATTGCTTCAACACACGGCCGGCCATCTCGCGCGAGCAGCCGACAATGCGCGCGATTTCCTGGCGCGAGACACGAATCTGCGTACCCAGGGGATGCGACATGGCATCGGGCTCCTGACACAGGTCGCCCAGCGTGCGAACAATGCGGCCGGTAACATCGAGGAAAGCCAGGCGGCTGGCCTTGCGCGAGGTGTCGAGCAATCGCTTCGAAAGTTGCGAGCCGATGGCATATAAAATACGCGGGCATTCCGCTGACAGTGCACCTTCAAATAGCTGGTGCAAACGTTCATAGCTCAATTCGGCCAGTTCACAGATTGTGCGGGCGCGCAGCAAGACTTCGCGCTGATCGGCGGCGACGAACAGGCCCATTTCACCGATGAATTCACCGGCATTGATATAGCCCAGCACCAGTTCACGGCCA
>JAYUWO010000137.1:0-13484 GCA_043753545.1 Arenimonas sp. | reverse complement strand
GATCGTGCTGACGGCCGTCGTGGCCGCTGTGCCGGTATTGCTCACCTGCAGGGTGTAGCTCGCAGGAACCCCCACGGTGAAACTCGCCGCACTGGCCGTCTTGACCAACGTCAGTTGTGAGGTAGCAATCGGCGTGCTCGTCGTATCCGGGGGACTGGTCACAGGACCGCCAACCGGTGGCGTCCCACTGCTGGTCGCACTGTTGTTCACCACGCCGGCATTGACCTCGGCCAGCGTGATCGTATGCGTGCCCGTACACGTCGTCGACGCACCCGGCGCCAGCGTTGTTACTCCGCACACCGCCGCCGCATCGAGGTTGACGTCGTTGATGACGATGCCGGTCAAGGTCACATTGCCCGTGTTCGTCACCAGGAAGCTGTAACCAATCGTGCTGCCCGCCGTCGCGCCGCTCGGCACGCCGGCGGTTTTATCCACCGTCAAGCTCGGGCTCGCCGTGATTGGCGTGTTCGTCGTATCCGGAGGACTGGTCACAGGACCGCCAACCGGTGGCGTACCACTGCTGGTCGCACTGTTGTTCACCGTGCCGGCATTAATTTCCGCCTGCGTGATCGTATGCGTGCCCGTACACGTCGTCGATGCACCCGGCACCAGCGTTGTTAGTCCGCACACCGCCGCCGCATCGAGGTTGACGTCGTTGATGAGGATGCCGGTCAAGGTCACATTGCCCGTGTTCGTCACCAGGAGGCTGTAAGCAATCGTGCTGCCCGCCGTATTGCCACTCGGCACACCGGCGGTCTTATCCACCGTCAAGCTCGGGCTTGCCGTGATTGGCGTGTTCGTCGTGTCCGGAGGACTCGTCGTCGTGCCGCCGCCCGGTGGCGTACCACTGCTGGTCGCACTGTTGTTCACCGTGCCGGCATTGATTTCTGCCTGCGTGATAGTGTGCGTGCCGGTGCAGGTGGTGCTTGCGCCGGGGGCCAGCATCGTCACCGCGCAGACCGCCGCGGCGTCGAGGTTCACGTCGCTGATCACGATACCCGTCAACGTCACATTGCCCGTGTTCGTCACCAGGAAGCTATAAGCAATCGTGCTGCCCGCCGTGTTGCCGCTCGGCACGCCGGCGGTTTTATCCACCGTCAGCGTTGCCGTGAACGTGATCGGTGTCGGGCCAACCGCGCTCGTGCAACGTGCGTCTGCCGGGCAAGTAGGATCGCCACCACCGGAAACAGTTGCCGTATTCGTGGCAGCAGGCAATGCTGCTTCAGTTGGCGTTACCGGGATGATGAAGCTCGTTGTTGCGCTAACAGCCAAACCGGCCGCGATCGTGCAGGTCACTGTCTGGCCAGCCGCAGTACATCCGGCAGGCAAGGTACCGATGGTCAGACCGGTCGGAATCGTGTCGGTGATTGTCGCTGCCGCTGTCGTGGCCGCCGTGCCGGTGTTTTGCACACTCAGCGTATAACTCGCGGCAACACCCACAGTGAAACTCGCCGCACTCGCAGTCTTGACCAACGTCAGTTGTGGACGGTTCACAGAGGTAGTCACGCTACCGGTATTACCGCCGGCACAGATGGCGGGCGATCCCGAGCAATCAGGATCCGTCACGCCCGTTGGCGGAATGACAGTCGCGGTATTGGTGATACTTGCAGCTGCAGAGCTACCCACTGTGCATGCGACAGTCAAGGTGGCAGTCCCGCCAGAGGGGATGCCGAGTCCAGTCCAAGTTCCGGTGCCCGTGGCGCCGGACGCAATCGTACCGACATTAAAAGTGCCGGCTGAAGGCGTGAAACTACAGCCAGTCAGTCCAGCTGGAAGTGACTCTACAATCGAGAGTGTGTCAGCGGTGACGATGGCGCTCGGACCGGCATTATTTAAAGCTAGCGTGTAGGTAAGCACCTGGCCAACAGCCACCGGACCCGGACTCGCGGTTTTGGTGAGGCCAAGGTCGGCGGCACGTGTGACCGTATCGGTGTCAGAGACGCTATTGCAGGGCGGATTCGCCACGTTGCAAGTAAGGTCGATAACGCCTGCAGGTGGCGTGACCGTTGCCGTATTCGTAACGGATGTCTGCGCAAATGCCGAGCTCAATGTGAGCATGAAAACGGCGGAAAGCGCTAAAAATTTAAGCTGGCGAAATAGCATCGGGGCGACATCCAATTTACGAATTTTATTTGCGGTGATGGAAATAAGGTGCGTGTGTCTATGCCCCAAGGAAGCGGGCAGATGCTTGCCAAATGAAGCGAGCATCATTGAACGCGATACGCCTTGCTTCGAGTGCAAGGAATGAACGTTGATGATTATGTTGTGCTGCATCCCCGACATCACCTGCTTCCTCTGCGTGCTTACGATGTTTTACAAACTTTTCGTGGCAACCATAAATAGCAGCTCCGGAAAATACCTAATCACTAATACCTAATCTGCAACAACTTTTAAAACCAGACGCACCACGTTAGGAAAATCAAGAGATGCAAACTTTCAATTCTGCAACCACTCGATGAAAATCCACGTTTATGGAATTTCATACGGAACGTTTTAAAGGCCGGTAGCCACTACATTTGCCGATACCACAATCTCGTAAAACTGGCCGTTCGCCAATGTCGGCAATGCATAGTTACCTGCCTGCAACTGGAGAATTGTCGGCGTGGTTGGCGCCGTGCATTGGCCCGGCGTTACGGAACACGCTACTGCCGTTACCGTCAAACCTGCCGCTGCCGGATCGCCCAACAATGCACCTGTCACCGAGTCCGGTCCGTTATTGGTGACTCGAATCGTGTAGGAAGTGGTCGAGCCTGAAACAATCGATCCAGTATTGTTTGTCTTGGTAATGGACAAGTCGGAGAGCCGGCCAGTATTGGTGAAAGTACATATCACTGCCGTATCAGTTGGACTTATCGTGAGTGTGTTGCCGACCAGAGCGATGCTATTGCCGGTACAACCAAGGGAAGCAGTGTAATCGGCGCTATTGGAAAGGGTTTCACCAATGGTTCCGGACTCGCTTGCAAATACCGTGACCCCGGCACCTGTTGTAGTGTTGTTACCGGTTGAAGTAGAGAGACCGCTGCTTGCATTATTGCTAAACCCACTACTGCTAACAGTCGCTGTTTCGCCCACTCGAGCATTGACCCAGGTCTTGCGCAACACCAAACTAGCCGACCTGCGCGTATTGATAAACCTACAGGTAACGCTGGTGTCGTTCGCATCGATAAGCAAGGAACCATTGGCGTTACCTGCCGTGTAGGTCAGTGCACCATTGTTACCGGTGCAAACCAGGTTAAGCGTGTAGTTCGAAGCGCTGCCCGTTGTGAAAGTTTCTGCGAGCGCAATGCTTTCACCGGTGAATACAGTGAGCGTCGTCGCATCGGTATCGGTTTCACTGGCGGTGTTGGCAATAGAAGCAAACGTTCGATTATTGATGCCTGTTGCGCTGACGTTGATCGCGTTATTCAAGACAGCATCGGCCCAGGTTTTTTGCAGGGTCAAAGTCGCAGACTTACGCGTATTGGTCAGCGTGCAGCTGATGATGTCTTTGTTCGCCGGCGTAAAATTGAAGCTGGTACCGCTGCCAGTCGGCAATACGGTAGCCGAACCAACGGTACTGTTCGTGCAGCTTATACTGGTGTTGTAGTTGGCAAGATTGGTAGTACCTGCGGCCGCTTCTGAAACAGTCACTGCAGCACCGGCCGTTCCAACGAATGACAAAGCACCCGAGGTGACGGCGCTACCCGATCCGGTTGTCGTGCCGGAAGTGGTGCCCACCGACAGTGCAAATTGGTTGCTTGCGATGACGCGACCACCACCCGCTGCGGCAATGGCTTTTTGCAAACTGATGCGTGGTTTGGGACTGTTGGTATAGGTGCACGTTATGTCGTCACCCGGTGCCGGCGTGAGGTTAAAAGTGCTCACGTTAGAATTACTCGGCAGTGAAGCATTGGGTGTTGCGCCAGAACCGGCAAAAGCATTCGTGCAAGTAAGTCGAGCATCGTAATCGCCCAGCGTGGATACACTGCCCCCTGCCATGGCATCGGTAATCGTCAGCGCCAGGCCTGGCGTGCTGCGAAGTATGGTATTGGCAGACGTACCTGCACCCGAAGTTGAAACAGAAACCGGGCTACTGGCAACTACTCCAGCGTCGGTCGTTAAAGCATTGCCAACCCCGGCGCTTGCACTGACGGTGAATTGATCGGCGGCATTAACGCGACCATCGACCGATTTAGCAATCGTGACACGGCTTTTTTTGGTATTGGTGAAAGTACACGCAGCAGCCGAGTTCGTTGTGTTGAGTGCAGCGGTGGCGGTACGTGTTGCATTGTTTGTTGTCAGGGTTGGCGAGCCGGTTACTGCCGCACATGAAAGGCTCGAAGAAGTCTCCCAATTCGTCGTGGCAGCTTCGGTAATCGTCAGCGTCCGATCCGTCGATACCACCGACATGTAAATACGCACTGTCTGCCCATCGGTGCGATTAACCGTTACGGTATTGCTGCCCGCGCTAACAATGGTTGTACCGCCATCGGTACTGGTGGCCAAGCTCGAGCCCACCGGTCCGGTTGCGGTAAAACCAAAGCTCTGCGCATCGCCATCGGGCAGGGTTTGCTTGGTTACATCGACGTAGCCTGCCACCTGGAGTGGAACAACACCCACGTTTACTTCGGCCGTGCCGGAATTACATTTGGACGGAGCTCCGTTAACTACGTTTAATGCACTACAACTTGCCTGAAACGTCGAGGTCTGGGCATAACTAAGTACGTAGGGAACCGACAGTGCACTTGTCGTACCCTGGCAGAGAACCTTTATGTTTTGCACTGTCCACGTCACGGAGTCTGTCGCGGGAGGCGGCGTGGTTTCATGCAAGTCGCCGCAAGTATCACCATCGTCGTCATACCAGGGGTTAATACCACCGGGAAAACTGGCGGGCGGGACCACTGCGGCAGAGCAGATATTGCCGGCAGTAGTAAGGCGCGGATCGTTTGCCACTTGCCCGGTAAAAAAGCCGATATCGTAGCGGTTGGTATTCGAACCGCTGAGCTGGATCGAAACATTCAGGTTCAGGGTTTGGCCCACAACGCAGAATGCAGGCGTGCCCGGCGCAGCAACAAAGGATGGTAAAACGGCGAACTCACCCGCAGAGCAGGTTAAATTTCCTGAGCGATTGCCGACACAGGTGGTGTCTTGAACGGCTGTGGTGGTTTGCGCAGCTGACTGTGACGCAAACATTACACTCAAAAGCAACGCCGCAATTGACAGTAAGCCGCTATGTGCAGGACTTAATGCACTGTACTTGGTACATAACAACATCGTTATTCCATCCCCGGAAAAGTGCGCCTATTTAAATAGTTATATCCATCATCAAGACGCCCGCTAAATGATGACCGGTTCCTAATTGAAACTTCGTTACGCTCACGCAAGCGGAATGTTAACCCACTACTGAGTTGGCGCCGTGAAACAGAAAGTCCGCAGAAGCTTGGTTCTAAGCAAGAAAAGTCTACCAACGCACAAAAACCGCACTGCGGATAAGTTGCCATGACAGACTGAAGTGCCTTCCTTGAGTATTTTCTTCTCAAAAAAAACCCCCGGGTTTCCCCGGGGTTGCGTAACAAACGTTTACAAACAATCACAGATATCCCGTGTTTATCGCACTAGAAAGTGACTGACCAGCTATTGATGTAACCGGTATCGCCAGCGGCATTGTCATTCACTCGCAGTTTCCAAGTGCCGTTCAACAACTCGGTTGAAAGATTCAAAGTCACCGTCTTGTTGATGTTGTCGGTACCCGAACCGGTGCGGTTATGGATGTTGTACAAGCTGCCATCCGGCGCAACCAGATCCACTTTCAAGTCGCCTTGATAGGTGTGAACAATCGCTACCGTAACCGAAGCAGTGCTTGGAGCATTCCCGCTACGGCCTGAAACAGCAATCGGACTATCAACCGTGGTGTTATCACCAATCGTGTAGTCCGCGGTGTTGCTATACGTTGTGCCGCTTGTGCCACCGGCTGCATCTACCAGAGCCTTCGCATTGATGATGCCAGCGCCACAACCACCGCTGCAGGCACCGGCAAGCGCATAAGCGGTGCCTTTCAATTGCGTTTCAACTTGTGATGGTGTGTAAGGCGTTAGACCCAATGCTACTCGGCGACTTTGTACCAATGCCACTGCACCAGCGACGTGCGGTGCTGCCATCGAAGTACCGTTGTAACTGGCATAGCTTTCAGCTCCCGGTGTCGTCGTACCACTATTGAGTGTTGAACGAATGGCGGAGCCTGGTGCCGAAACATCAATTACTGTTCCATAGTTCGAAAAACTCGAACGGGCACTTGCACTGGTTACCGAAGCAACCGTTACCACATTGCCACAACTTGCCGGTGTAAACCCGGAAGCATCTGCGTTGCTGTTACCCGCGGCAACCACCACGGTTGTACCTCGGCTAACCGCACTGTTGACGGCATTTTGCGTCGTCGTTGGACATGCACCACCGCCACCTAATGACATATTGATAACATCGGCCGCGTTCGCTGCACTCAAGGTCGTCACACCGGAGACTACGCCACCCGATGACCAGATAATGGCATCGGCAATATCGGAGGTGGCACCACCACATGCAGCCAATACACGGACAGGCATCACTTTTGCATTGAACGCAGTCCCTGCTACACCTTTTGCGTTGTTAGTCAGGGCGGCCACAGTTCCTGCCACGTGGGTACCATGCCAGCTTGAATTGGAAGCTGTCGACCCCGAATAACATTGACCTGCTGTCGTCCAATCGCCTTGATCTGCCGGATTGCTATCGCGACCATTACCGTCACGCGCATTCGTTGCGTTGCTGACAAAATCGTAGCCAGCCACGACATTCGCACTTAAATCGCTATGGGTAGTGATACCGGTATCAAGCACGGCGACAATAATTCCGGAGCCGGTGGCAACATCCCAGGCCTGGTTAGCGCGAATACCGGCATCGGCATCCTGGAAACCCCATTGCTGTGCATAATCGGTATCATTTGGAGTAAGTAGGGGACGCAAAATGGCGTCAATTTCCACGTACTCAACATTGGGATTCGCTGCAATTTGACGCATTAAAATGGTGGCACCTGCGCGATCCAGTTTTGCTGATGCTTCGATGACATCTGCACCCAATGACATTCTACGAACATGGCCTACCGCCAACGGTTTTTCCGCACCGGATTTCATGCCTTGTTGTAAACGTGCCGATTGAATTAGCTGATTTGCACGTACAGAAGCGTCATTGAGTGCTTTCTGCAAATTTGCTGCACTTTTTGCTTCTGGCGTACCTTCACGATATTTCACGATAAAACGATCAAATTGCGTATCGGTTCCAATCGCACTCGAATTGACGCGCGCTGCGGTTTCATTATTTGCAGCAGCCATCAAACCTGGCGAAGCAATGGCTAGAGCAGTTGCCAATGCGAGTGCATTGCGACGGATCGATTGTGTTGTTTTAGTAGTCACGTATTTGTATCCCCGAAAAAGTTGAAAAATCACCGCATGTGCGGCATGGATTATTTAACCAACTTCGTTCAGACCCCCCACCCCCCAAACACACGCTCTCCCCTGCGAAGCCATGGCCTCGACTGAGAGAGGTGGTAGAGCTTTCGTGCCCGTACGACGTGATAAAGCATCTGTTACATCACGTGACAGCGAAGCTAGCGTGACGTACATCACAGGTCACGCTGCATCGCAGCAGAATCATCACCTTGCTTAATTTGTTGATTTTTTTTGACGATTAAAGCGAGTTCGAAGCGTAAACCACATTAAATTGTGATGAGCAAAAGACTTTCTTGAAGAACTGATTATTGCTTCGCGCAAATCGATATTTTCGAGTTACGGCAAGAGGAGCAATTTATTTCGGACGAACACCTACTTTTATCTCGCGCAAAGAAAACCCCGGCCGAAGCCGGGGTTTGATTTTGCAGCTCGATAACAGGAGATCAGAACGTGACCGACCAGCTATTGATGTAACCGGTATCACCACCGGCATTGTCATTCACGCGCAACTTCCAGGTACCGTTCAACAACTCGGTTGAAAGATTCAAAGTCACCGTCTTGTTTATGTTGTCGGTGCCGGCACCGGTATAGTTGTGGATGTTGTACAAGCTGCCGTCCGGAGCTACCAAGTCGACTTTCAGGTCACCTTGATAAGTATGGACGATGGCAACAGTTACAGAGGCCGTGCTCGGTGCATTGCCGCTGCGGCCAGACACCGTAATCGGGCTGTCGACGGTGGCGTTATCAGCAATCGTGTAGTCCGCGGTGTTGGTGTAGGTTTGTGTCGAACCGCCACCGCCGCCTGCCGTGTAGCTACCGGTTAGGCTAACACCGGAAAATGCCGCGTAAGCTTTCAGACGAACATAGTAGGTGCCGGCTTGTGCGGTAGCGATGTTGCATGTTTCTGCATTTCCACCCGCATAAGGACGGCAGTCATACACGGTGTCGGTAGGAGCACTGCCGAACTTCACATACATATCGGCATCACCAGTTCCACCGGACATCACGAACTTCAGACCGGTTGCACCAGCTGGTACCACCATCGTGTAATTCAAGGATGCGCCGGTAGCAGCGGCAAGACCAGTTGCAGCTACGCCGTTGCTAAGCGTGCCGCCAGTCGGTGGTGGTGGCGGTGGTGGCGTGGTACCGCCCAAGGTGTAGAGCAACAAATTAGGCGAGCCTACTTTTGCATCGGTGACAACGCCTGTGGTTGCCGAACCGGTCAGCGCCGATGTTACCTGGGCTGGGGTCGCGGTCGGATTTGCTGCGAGATAAAGCGCTGCAGCACCGGCAACGTGTGGCGATGCCATCGAGGTTCCGCTGATGGTGTTTGTTGCGGACGCCCCGGTGTACCAAGCCGAAAGAATGTTCGAACCCGGTCCGTAGATATCGAGGCAGGTGCCGTAGTTCGAGAAGCTTGAACGCGCATCGGTGTTGGTGGTGGATCCGACGGTGATTGCCGAAGCAGCACGCGCTGGCGAATAACTACATGCGTCTGCATTGTCGTTACCGGCAGCGACTGCCACGGTGACGCCAGCTGCGCTCATGCGTGCAACAGCATCATCGGTAGCGGTAGAAGCACCACCGCCCAGACTCATGTTAGCCACGGCTGGTTTGACATGGTTCGCAGTGACCCAGTCCATACCGGCAATCACGCCAGAGTTAGTACCCGAGCCAGTGCAGCCCAATACGCGAACAGGGTGAATGATGACGCCTTTGGCAATGCCGTACGTGGTGCCGCCAACTGTGCCGGCTACGTGGGTTCCGTGGCCGTTGCAGTCATTGGTGCCATTGGCATCGGTGATGGCGGTGTAACCATTGCCCATACGACCTGTAAATTCTGTATGGCTACCTAGCACGCCGGTATCGACGATATAGGCATGCACGTTGGATGCGGTTGTGTTGTAAGTGTATGAGCCGTTCAGTGGCATGGCGCGTTGGTCTACTCGGTCAATACCCCAGGTGGCGCCGGTTTGGGTGGCGCTGGCGTAAACAATGCCATCCTCTTCCACATAGGCAACGCGATCATCCATAAGCAAATTCGCCAACGCTGCGTCGTTTGCTTTTACAACGAAACCGCGCAACGCATGGCTAAAGGTTTTCGTAACGTTCATTCTATGCAGCGATGCCATATTGCTGGCAACATCGGCAACGCGCGGAGCATTTTTTCTTTCGCTTGAAAGTGCGGCAACATCTTCTTTCAGCACAACGATGTATTGTCCTTGAACTGGTTTTTTGGCAAAACGCAGTTCGGCTGAATTGGCATCTGCTGCGGCACCGAGTGCCATTGCGGTTGCCAGTACTAACATGGTTTGTTTGATTATCACGTTTTTGTATCCCCGGAAAAGTTGAAAAACGCCGTTCTCACGGCATGAATTACTTGGCCAACTTCGCTCGGACCCCCACCCCCCAAACACACGCTCTCCCTGGTGAAGCAATTGCCTCATTCGAGAGAAGTGGTAGAGCTTTCGTGCCCGCACGACGTGAATCGCATCACAGAAAATTCACGTGGGATGGAACCTAACGTGACGCAATTCACAGGTCACGCTGCATTGCAGCAGAGCGAACACGGTGCTTGATTCGTTGATTTTTTTTGACAATACACGCAAGAACGAAGCTTAAACAGCATCATTTCGTGTGTTTAATGCGAATGTAAAAGAAATGTTTCAACCAGTTTGCGCAAATATGATGCTTAAGCTGGAAACACCAGAACTTGCAACATTCAATGTCGGCCGCTCCCAATCCTTCACCGCGATTGCCTCCAATGTAAAACCCCGGCTGAAGCCGGGGTCTGTTATGTTGCAGACTAGAAAGTACGGACTAACCGAAAGTCTTGAATGTCTTTGGCTTGCGCAGTTGGAGAAACATTCCTACCAGCAGCAATAAAGGCCCGCCGTAATAGGAAAGCTTGACTGAATACGGTATTTCCTTGAAGAGAGTGTCCATTGCAATCTGGGGCGTTTGCTTCATCACGGCAAAAACTCCGCCCACTTCGTTCTGGGCATATTGAATGGCGGCTTCTTGCCAACCCCCCATCTCGAGAATGCCCTGGCCCGAGGTGATGTAGCACCAGGCAATAAAACTGAAAGTGGAGGTGCGCTCCCTGACCAGGTCGCCTACTTCCTGCGTACTCACCAAGCCACCCCAGAAGTAAAGGCTGTGCGCCAGCATGGCGAAACCAAGAATAAAACAAAGCGGTATCCAAATTCGTTTCACCGGTATTCCCCATCGTCTATACACGTCGGTTTTATAACATACCCGTTTCCAGGCGCGCAGCATCGGACATCATGCTCTGATTCCACGGCGGATCAAATACCAGATCCACATCGGCCTCGGAAACCGTTGGTACACGTTCAACCTTTGTGCGAACATCATCGACAAGGATGTCGCCCATGCCGCAAGCTGGCGCCGTCAGTGTCATTTTAATATTCACCTTACGCGAGCCATCTTCAAAACGTTCGATGTCACAATCGTAAACCAGACCCAGTTCTACAACGTTAATCGGTATCTCAGGATCGAAACAAGTTCGCAATTGTTTCCATACCAGCACTTCTACGGCATCGTCATCGGCTTCATTTTCCAACTGCAGTGCCTCTGGCGGATCCTTGCCGAGAGCATCGGCATCATCGCCTGCAATCCGGAACAAATTTCCTTCGACAAATACGGTAAACGAGCCACCCAGCGCCTGCGTGATATAGCCGACACTGCCCGCAGGCAATGTCACTTTTTCTCCCTGCGGCACGAGTACGGCAGCACAATCCCGTTCAAACTTTACCGGCTCACTGGTTCTCGAATAACTCACGGTGTTCCTATCGCAGAATACGAAGATGGGCTATTTTAACGTTTGTTGATGTCTGGACGGCGTTTTGTCGGAAAATTCTCGCAAATCCAGGTTCTGGCCCAGTTTGGCATGGTGCCTGGGAGTTCTTGGCATGATCGGCATATGGATGAATTTGAGCGTCTGGCTCGATGGGCCCTGCCTTTGGATGGCAGCCTTTTCCGCAGTCGATCTTGGATTAATCCTGCGTTTTACCGGTGTGGGCCCTGGATGGACCCGATTTTCGGGTATCGTAATCGGCACTCTGTTGATAAGCATTGCCAGTCAGTGGCTGGTCGCCGCCAACGCGTTTGGACTAGTGATGGGCTTGCTCCCACTTGAATCTATCCAGATGGTCGGCAATGTGCTGGTTTGGGAGTTTACGAGGCTGCGGATCGCAGCTCCCGAGCTGGCGTATCCGTTAGCTGCAATATTTCTTGCTTGGTTTCTAGGACTGCGGCAGCTGAAATAAAACATCGCGCCGAAGCGCGATGTATATTGATAATCGCGACAATAAAAAACTAGTGCCCGCCATCCAGCGCTTTCAATTCCGAAATCAATTGCCCGATCGCCGCACCACCGTCGCCATACAACATGCGGGTATTGTCCTGATAGAACAAGGCATTTTCGATGCCGGCAAAACCGGTGCCCTTGCCGCGTTTGATCACGATGGTGTTTTTCGATAGCGATACATCCAGAATCGGCATGCCGTAAATCGGGGATGCCGGGTCGGTTTTTGCGACCGGATTCACTACGTCGTTGGCACCAATCACCAGACTGACATCGGTGTTCGGAAATTCCGGATTGATATCCTCCATATCGGCAATCAAGTCGTACGGTACGCCGGCTTCTGCGAGCAATACATTCATGTGGCCCGGCATACGGCCCGCCACCGGATGGATGGCGAATTTCACTTTCACGCCGCGCTTCATCAGTTGCTGCGTCAATTCCCATACTTTGTGCTGGGCCTGGGCAACGGCCAGACCATAACCGGGCACGATCACGACGCGTTCGGCATAAGCCATCATTGCGGCAACATCGCCGGCTTCAATCGGTTTTTGTGCGCCATCAATCGCTTGCTGTTCGCCACTTGCACCGAAATTGCTGAAAAGCACGCCACTGATTGGACGGTTCATCGCTTTCGCCATCAGCTGCGTCAACATCGTCCCGGCGGCACCCACCACCATACCGGCAATGATCAAGGCTTCGATGCCGAGTACATAACCTTCGAACGCCACCGCCAAACCGGTCAACGCGTTGTAAAGCGAAATGACAACGGGCATATCGGCACCGCCGATTGGCAAGGTCATCAAGACACCAAATACCAACGCAGCAATGAAGAAGCCAATGATGAGCGGTTGCTGCAGCGTGAACACGACAAATATGCCGAGCAACACCGAAGCCAGAAACACCAGACCGTTGAACCATTGCTGGCCCGGAAAAGTAAATCGCCTGTCCATTCGGCCATCAAGTTTGGCCCAGGCGATAATCGAACCTGTCAGAGAAATGGAACCAATCAAGCCGCCGACGACTGCCAGCACCAGTGTTGTTTGCGACGGCACTTGAGCGGCAGTGCCGTCGGAAAATTTCATCAGCTCGATAAAACCAATCGCTGCCGCCGAACCGCCACCGAGTCCGTTATATAAAGCCACCATCTGCGGCATATCGGTCATGGCGACTTTTTTGCCGGATATCCACGCGACAGCCGTACCTAGCACGACAGCAATCAGAATGAGGCCAACGTTATGCAAACCGGGAGTTAAAAACGTTGCGAGAGTCGCCAGCAACATGCCGACACCGGCCCATTGGATACCACTGCGGGCTGTGACCGGCGACGCCATCCGCTTGATACCCAGAATGAATAAAAGTGCTGCGCCGAGATAGCAGGCGTCCACCAGAATAGGCAAGAAGGATTCCATTATTTCCCTCCCTCTTTCTTGCTGGACTTGAACATTTCCAGCATGCGCTCGGTCACTACGTAGCCCCCGGCAGCGTTACCTGCGCCCATCAACACCGCAATAAAGCCAATGATTTTTTCGAAGGTGGTATCGGCATGACCCAGCACAACCATGGCACCAACCAAAACGATTCCGTGGACGAAGTTGGACCCTGACATCAGCGGCGTATGCAGGATCACCGGCACGCGGCCGATAATTTCATACCCGGTAAATGCTGCCAGCATGAAGACGTAAAGCGCGAGAAAACCATCC
>JAYUWO010000136.1:0-4491 GCA_043753545.1 Arenimonas sp. | reverse complement strand
ATCCCCGAATGCTCTTGTCGGGGACCCAGCGACTTTCAAATTGCACCCGTTTTTCTGAAACTCAATGCACCACCGGTGAACCTCGTCCCGGCCACCCTATCGAGCACGAAAGGGAGAAATGACGAATGGACTGCTTCGCAAAGGGCCCACATGTCAAACAACGAGAAATCCAGCGCCACACCCTCCACCACCGATCTAGCATTTACGCGTGAATCGCCTTATGGCACAAAAGCGGAGCCCACCTATTCCGGCGCATTAAGTTTTTTACGCCGTTGCTACACCAAAGATCTCACGGGCGTTGATGTGGCCGTTATTGGTGTGCCGTTTGATTTGGCCACCACCAACCGCCCCGGGGCGAGGCTTGGGCCTCGTGCTATTCGAGCTGCATCCGCCGGGCTAGCCTGGGCACCGCCCTACGCCTGGCCTTTCGATCCGTTTGAAAAACTGAATGTGATCGATTGGGGCGACGTGTTTTTTGATGCGGGCGAACCCCACAAAATTCCCGATGTGCTGGCAAAAGCCTATTCGGAATTTGTCCGCAAGAATGTCACTACGCTTACCCTAGGCGGCGATCATTTCGTGTCCTATCCCATTCTCAAAGCACTGCATGAAAAGCACGGGCCGATTTCACTCATCCATTTCGATGCACACAGCGATACCTGGAATGATACTGACGGACGCATCGATCACGGCACTATGTTTTACCACGCGGCAAAAGAAGGCATAGTCAACACGAATACTTCGATTCAAATCGGGATGCGGACTTACAACGCTGAAACGCACGGCTATCAGGTACTGGATGCCCGCTGGTTACATCAATATGGTGTGGATGCCTGTATTCAGGCGATCACGAAACGGGTTGGAAATTCAAAATGCTATGTCAGCTTTGATATCGACTTTCTGGATCCCAGCTTCGCACCGGGAACCGGAACACCGGTAGTGGGAGGTTTTAGTACGCACACCGGCCTGCAATTGATTCGAGGTTTGGCGGGTTTGAATATCATCGGCATGGATGTGGTGGAAGTAGCGCCGCCATATGACCTGAGCGAGATCACAGCGCTCGCTGCAGCCAGCATCGCTCAGGAAATGTTATGCGCGTTTGCCAGCAAACAGGGCAAAGATTCTATTTGAAGTAAGAATAGAGCCCTTCTGCCCGATATTTCCGCATTGCCTGAAGTTGCGGTGATATGCCTTTTGTGTGCGCCCCGGCGGTTTTATTGGCATCGAACAAAACGACTTTGCCATCGCGTACGACGTAATCGAATTTGCCGTAATCAAAATTCATCGCATGGCGAATCTCGATGATTTCCGGATCGGGGTCGATTTCGATACTCTGAATTTCAGTTCGACTTTTCACCATCGGGTCACTACCAAGCACCTTCGTCGCCGTACCTCGATCGCCGAGAAACTGGTAATTGCGGATAATGTAATGGCCATCTTCCATTTCCGGCAGGAACTTTTCGATGACTACATCATCCATCGAGAAATAATCTTCAGGCACCTCGGCCAAGGAGTTAAACACACGGTAATCCGATGCATTACGCATTTTCGGTTTGCTGGATATTTTTGAAACAGCACTCAATAGCATCTTCTTCAGCGATGGCTTCAAATTGCGCTCAGGCCCACCGGCAAAATTGAGATCGGACTTGACGAATACCGGACCATCGTAATTATCGCCTCTATGCAACAACTGTTTGCTGTAGGCAGACTTTCGGATATCGCTGATTTTTCCGTTCAACACGATGGGATATTGACTTGCGAATTCGAGATAATGATCTGGAACAACTGATAAATCGACATGCACCAGAATTAAATCCGCAGGGCGGTAATTCCGTGTTCCGAACAAGTAATCCACCTTATGCCTGTCGTTGCGCCAATGCTCAGCCAAACCGTGGACAACATAGCGTTCCGCACTACCCTGCGTGTCTCTTTCATGAAATAGAACCGCAATTGTTTTTGCTTGCATGGGAATTTTAAATCGTTGATCCACTACTTAACGGAATTTCCACATGAAAGCGGCAATTTTAAACACTTAAATATCTAAACTCTTGCCACGATGGTATCAAAGGCAGCTTCAGCCTTTAAGTTTATTCTCGAAATAATGCTCGAGCTTCTCGACTTTCGGCATCGAAACAAACTGGATATACGACTGCCCGGGATTAAGCTGGGCATAGTTGTGGTGGTAATCCTCCGCCACGAAAAAAACATCGAGCGGTTCGATGGTGGTCGCGATGGTCGAAGCGAACACCTTGGCACTTGTCAGTTGCTCGACATAGGTAACCGCAACGTCTTTCTGTTTTTCATCAATCGGAAAAATCGCAGAACGATATTGCGTGCCAACATCATTCCCTTGACGATTCAATTGAGTGGCATCGTGGGCGACGGCAAAAAACACTTGCAGCAACTGTCCATAGGAAATTTCTTCAGGCCGGTAATGAATGCGGATAACCTCCGCATGCCCCGTCGTGCCGCTGCAAACGGCCTTGTAATTTGCCGTATCGTTTTGACCGCCGGCATAGCCGGGTTGCACTGATTGAACTCCTTTTAATCGGCGGAAGACGGCTTCGGTACACCAGAAACAACCGCCGGCCAAAATTGCTTCGCCGCGGTCTTCAATGACTGGAATATCTACATCGGGCTGAGGCACTTGATCAGGCTTAACGGCCAAACCAAGACCGGGTAAATCGCAAATGGTATTCAAGTGATTCTCCAATTTCTTGTTTTAAGCAAGGACCCTTGGGCCCGAATTCTCGCCCGCAAGCGGCGTCCTAATTATTAAACCCGTAGGAGCCCGCTCAAGCATTGAGCGCAGCGACATGCATTTGAGCTGACGATAAACTCCGCGATGATCGCCAGCTCTGTGTGTACTTCGCTGCGCTCAGTACACAGTGCGAGCTCCTACAATAGAGGCTAACAATGATGAATAGGGTGCTAATTTGCGAAAGGAAACCTCAATCATCCTGGGCACAGAAGGCAGCCGCATCATCGGAATAAATCGTGTCCTCCCAGCCCCCCATCATGGCGGCGTAAAGAAGCTTTTCGAATTCTGGACGAAAACGTTGAATCACGGAATCCGGATCAGGCATTATTTTCGCGTCGGCAATCAGGCCAAAATATACCTTGCCGTTGTAACTGATAATCGAAATACCGATACCGATCGAGCCGGTTTGCGGCACCCAGAACATTTGTTCCTTGATTTGGCAGCCCGCCAGATAGAGCGGCATTTGCGGCCCCGGAACATTGGTGGCAACTGCCGTGGCTTTACGGCTGAATAATTCTAACGCTGTGCGTTGGACTCCAACGGGCGCCAAGCCCATGGCAGCCAATAATCCGAATGAAACAATCGCCTGACGCGACTGCTTAAGCTGACGCATATTTTCGGCGACATGTTCCAATCGGCGAACCGGGTTTTCTTCACCGACCGGCAATTCCAGAAACACCAGACCAAAGTGATTGCCGAGTTTTTTCGCGTGTTCCAAAGGCCTTAAGTTCACCGGCACTGTAGCGCGCAAAGTCACGCCTTCGACACACTCGCCGCGTTCAATCATGTAACTGCGAAGCGCACCTGCAGCCGATGCCATCAGCACATCGTTGACCGTGCAATCGTAGGCGCGGCCTATGGCTTTCACTTCTTCCAGATCCAGCGGTTCGGCCCAAGCAACCCGTTTACTGACACCCAAACGTCCACGCAAAACTGTAGGTGGATCATCAGGCAGACTTAGCGCAACGGCTAGTTCACGGGCAATTTCGCTACCCTCTTTTGCAATGACACCGGCAAGGGATGGATCGCGATAAAGATCCAGACCCTTTTCCCACATGTTTGCACCCATCTTCATCGCGCTCTCTACAGTACCGATGCGCTTTTTGACATTTTCGCCATCGCTTTTCAGCCAGGCTCTATCAAGATCACTACCTTTCTTGGCATCACGCGTTGTATCGGTAAGCGAGAGCAAAACCTGCACCAGCGCAATCCCATCGGCATAACAATGGTGAATGCGCGAAATCAGCGCCGAGCCGCCATCGTATTTTTCAACGAGATGGAATTGCCACAAGGGTTTGGTTTGATCCAAAGGCGAGGACGCTAACTGGCTGGTCAAACGCTCCAGTTCTTTTTTACCCGCCTTGCCAGGCAATGCAGTCAGTCGGATATGCCAATCGAGGTCGAAATCCTCATCGTCCTGCCACCAGGCACCGGCCGGTGTATCGACAGCTTTTTGGCGAAATCGCGGGTAGGCAAGAAACCGTTGTTTAATGACTTTCTTGAACTTGTCGATCGGCATCGGGATGTCGAACATCATTACGCCGGTAATCATCATCAGGTTAGTGGCACGCTCCATCCGTAACCAGGCGGTATCGACACGCGACATTACTTCGCGGCGTGGTTTGGATTGCTCTTGCTCACTCATGAAACATCCCCTGCGCAGTTGTTGCCATGTTGCAGGGCGAATAACGATTGGTCAATGCGGATTAGGCATTTTTACTGGCAATCAA
>JAYUWO010000135.1:0-4522 GCA_043753545.1 Arenimonas sp. | reverse complement strand
GCGCCGGCTTCGAAGTGCGCGACGTGCATCCAACCCATTACGGCCGTGTCTGTACGATTGAAACGCCGGAAGGTCCAAACATTGGTCTGATCAACTCGCTCGCGGTCTATGCGCGTTCGAACAAATACGGCTTCCTGGAAACACCATTCCGTAAAGTGGTTGACGGCAAAGTTACCGAACAAGTGGAATTCCTGTCGGCGATTGAAGAAGACGGCAAAGCGATTGCGCAGGCAAACGCCGAACTGAATGCCGATGGCAGTTTCAAAGCTTCGTTTGTGCCATGCCGTTTCGACAGTGAAACCTTGCTCAAGCCACCATCAGAAATCCACTACATGGACGTTTCGCCGATGCAATCGGTGTCGGTCGCAGCAGCACTGGTCCCATTCATCGAGCACGACGATGCCAACCGCGCCCTGATGGGCGCGAACATGCAACGTCAAGCCGTGCCTACTTTGCGTTCGCAAAAACCACTGGTCGGTACCGGTATTGAACGTGCAGTTGCACGTGACTCCGGTGTAACCGTGAATGCCCTTCGCGGCGGCGTCATCGATCAAATCGATGCCGGCCGTATCGTGGTGCGCGTGAACGAAAAAGAACTGCGTCAAGCCGAAGGCAACAACGACGCTGGCGTCGATATCTACACGCTCGTGAAATACACCCGTTCCAACCAGAACACCTGCATCAATCAGCGTCCGCTGGTTCGCGTCGGTGACAAGATTGAACGCGGCGACGTGCTGGCCGACGGTCCATCCACCGATATCGGTGAATTGGCTTTGGGTCAAAACATGTTGATCGCCTTCATGCCATGGAACGGCTACAACTTCGAAGACTCCATCTTGTTGTCGGAGCGAGTGGTTGAGGAAGATCGCTACACCACGATTCACATCGAAGAGCTGACCTGCGTTGCCCGCGATACCAAATTGGGGCCGGAAGAAATTTCTGCCGATATTCCGAATGTGTCCGAGCAAGCCCTGGGTCGTCTGGATGAATCCGGTGTGGTCTACATCGGTGCAGAAGTCCGCGCCGGCGACATCATGGTCGGTAAAGTGACTCCGAAAGGCGAAAGCCAATTGACGCCGGAAGAAAAACTCCTACGCGCCATCTTCGGTGAAAAAGCCTCGGACGTGAAAGATAGCTCGCTGCGCGTGCCACCCGGCATGGACGGTACCGTTATCGATGTTCAGGTCTTTACCCGCGACGGTATCGAAAAAGACAAGCGTGCTCGTCAAATCGAAGAAACCGAAATCAAGCGCGTCAAGAAAGACTTCGATGACCAATTCCGTATCTTGGAAGCGGCGATCTACTCGCGTCTGCGTGGCCAATTAATCGGTAAGCCTGCCAATGGCGGCGCGAACCTGAAAAAAGGCGACAGCATTACCAGTGAATACCTCGACACTCTGACCAAAAACGAGTGGTTCGCCATTCGCATGAAGGATGAGGACGCGTCCGACAACATCGAAAAAGCGCAAAAACAAATCGAAGCCCACAAAGCCGAGTTTGATAAACGCTTCACCGACAAGCGCGCGAAAATCACCCAAGGCGATGATCTGGCTCCAGGCGTGCTGAAAATGGTCAAAGTGTATTTGGCCGTTAAGCGTCGTATCCAGCCGGGTGACAAAATGGCCGGTCGTCACGGCAACAAAGGTGTGGTATCGACCATTGTTCCTGTGCAAGACATGCCTTATATGGCTGACGGCACCACCGCCGACATCGTGTTGAATCCACTCGGCGTTCCAAGTCGGATGAACATCGGTCAGGTACTCGAAGTGCATCTGGGCTGGGCTGCGAAAGGTTTAGGCAAGAAGATTCAAGTCATGCTCGAAGCGCAACAAAAAGTGGCCGAGCTGCGTGAATTCCTCGACAAGATTTACAACCATGACAAGAAGCTGATGGGCGTTCGCGTTGATCTGGACAAGTTTACCGATAAGGAACTATTGCGCCTTGCGGGCAACTTGACCGACGGCGTGCCGATGGCAACCCCTGTGTTCGATGGTGCCGCGGAAGAAGAAATCAAAGCCATGCTCACACTGGCCGATTTGCCGACTTCGGGCCAAACCATCCTGCACGACGGTCGCACCGGTGAAGCCTTTGATCGTCCGGTAACGGTCGGTTACATGCACATGCTCAAACTCAACCACTTGGTGGATGACAAGATGCATGCGCGTTCGACCGGTCCGTACTCGTTGGTCACACAACAACCGCTCGGCGGCAAGGCACAATTCGGTGGTCAGCGCTTCGGTGAAATGGAAGTCTGGGCACTTGAAGCGTACGGCGCGGCTTACACCTTGCAGGAAATGTTGACGGTGAAATCCGATGACGTGCAAGGCCGTAACCAGATGTATAAAAACATCGTGGACGGAGAGCACGAAATGGTCGCCGGCATGCCGGAATCTTTCAATGTGTTGGTCAAGGAAATTCGCTCGCTCGCTATCAATATCGAGTTAGACGAAAAATAATCGGCGCTGAGAACTGGAGTGAAGGGTCGTTGAAAAGCGATCCTTCCAATCAAGGAGTTTGTAATGAAAGATTTATTAAACCTGTTCAACCAGCAGCGTCAGCCGCTGGATTTTGACGGTATCAAGATTGGTCTGGCTTCGCCGGACCTGATCCGCTCGTGGTCGTTCGGTGAAGTCAAAAAGCCGGAAACCATCAACTATCGTACCTTCAAGCCTGAGCGCGACGGCCTGTTCTGCGCCGCCGTTTTTGGCCCGATTAAAGATTACGAATGCTTGTGCGGCAAATACAAGCGCATGAAACATCGCGGCGTTGTCTGCGAAAAATGCGGCACCGAAGTTACCTTAACCAAAGTGCGTCGCGAACGCATGGGCCATATCGAATTGGCTTCGCCGACCGCACACATCTGGTTCCTCAAATCGCTGCCATCGCGTATTGGTTTGATGCTGGATATGACGCTGCGTGACATCGAGCGCATCCTGTATTTTGAAGCCTTTGTGGTGATCGAGCCAGGTTTGACGACGCTGGATCGCGGCCAGTTATTGACCGAAGAGCAGTACATGACCGCACGCCAGGAATTCGGCGAAGATTTCGATGCCCTGATGGGTGCCGAAGCCGTACATCATTTACTGCGTACGATTGATCTGCAATCGGAATTGGTCCGTCTGAAAGAAGAAATTGCATCGACCAATTCGGAAACCAAGCTCAAGCGTTTAACCAAACGCATCAAACTGGTCGAAGCCTTCCTGGAATCGGGCAACCGTCCTGAGTGGATGGTTCTCACTGTATTGCCAGTGCTGCCACCGGATCTGCGTCCTTTGGTTCCTTTGGATGGCGGCCGCTTTGCGACTTCCGATCTGAACGATCTTTACCGTCGTGTGATCAACCGAAACAATCGTCTGAAGCGTTTGCTGGAATTGAGCGCGCCGGACATTATTGTTCGCAACGAAAAACGCATGCTGCAAGAGTCGGTCGATGCCCTGATGGACAACGGCCGTCGCGGTCGTGCCATCACCGGTACCAACAAGCGTCCTCTGAAATCTTTGGCCGACATGATCAAAGGTAAACAGGGTCGCTTCCGTCAGAACTTGCTCGGCAAGCGCGTCGATTATTCCGGCCGTTCGGTCATCGTGGTCGGTCCAACCCTGCGTCTGCACGAATGCGGTCTGCCGAAGAAAATGGCGCTGGAATTATTCAAGCCTTTCATCTTTGCAAAACTGCAACGCCGTGGCCTCGCAACTACCATCAAAGCCGCCAAGAAATTGGTTGAGCGCGAAGAAGCACAAGTCTGGGACATCCTGGAAGAAGTGATTCGCGAACATCCGGTCTTATTGAACCGCGCACCAACGCTTCACCGTCTCGGCATTCAAGCCTTTGAACCGGTGTTGATTGAAGGTAAAGCGATTCAATTGCATCCGCTGGTGTGTACCGCATTCAACGCCGACTTCGACGGTGACCAAATGGCGGTCCACGTTCCATTGTCTTTGGAAGCACAACTCGAGGCCCGCGCCTTGATGATGTCGACCAACAATATTCTGTCGCCAGCCAATGGCGAGCCGATTATCGTGCCGTCGCAAGACGTCGTGTTAGGTCTGTACTACATGACCCGCGCGCTGGAGAACAAGAAAGGCGAGGGCATGGTATTTGCCAACGTCAATGAAGTTCGCCGCGCCTACGACAATCGCGTTGCCGAATTGCATGCGAAAGTCAAAGTACGTTTGCCGATTACCGAAGTGAATGAAGAAGGTGTTATCAGCAATCGTAACGCGATTGTCGAGACCACCGTCGGTCGTGCCTTGCTAGCCGATATTATTCCGGAAGGCCTGCCGTTTTCTTTCGTCAACACGGAAATGACCAAGAAAAACTTCAGTCGTTTGATCAACACCAGCTACCGTATGCTGGGTTTGAAGCCGACGGTTATTTTCGCCGACCAATTGATGTACACCGGTTTTGCCTATGCAACCCGCGCCGGCGTCTCGATTGGTATCGACGACATGATCATCCCGGACGAGAAAAAAGGCATTTTGGGCGAAGCCGAAAAAGAAGTGCTGGAAATTCAGGAGCAATA
>JAYUWO010000134.1:0-13708 GCA_043753545.1 Arenimonas sp. | reverse complement strand
GTTCCTGCAGCACCAATCTAAGCCATGGAAAGACCAGATAGACCAGCATCAAAGTGATGAAAAACACTTCGAAGCCGTAAAGGTTCATGTGGGTCGCTGGCAGCATTTGCTTGAAAACCAATGTCGGCGCCCAGAGTGCCGCCAACAATGCCATTGCAACAATCAGGGCAGACCATCGACTCGAGCGGACATCGAACAGGTAGATAAAACAAGCCGTGACTGTGGCCGCCGTCCAGATGATCGAAGTCATCAACTGCAATGAGCCGATATCCAGATAATTGGTGAACGCGACGAAAACCGCCAAGCCCATCAGCAACAAGGCGAATCGAACCACCCAGACGGCGCCTTGCGGCCAACGCGCATTCAATCCCGAAAAAATACTGCTCGCCGTCAGAAACGGGGCCGTAGTAAGAATCAGCAGTGCGTAGGCTAGTGATGGCCGATTGATGAATTCGGTTTTAAGAAACAATGGCAAATGCGTGTTGTAGGCAAAAAATCCGAACAGGCCGACAATCAAACCAAGACCGACAAGAATGGCCTGCGACTCCGCAGCTCTTAACTGTCGATATATCGCCAGGCAGATTAATATCAGTATCGCGAAATACAGATAGGTGAAGAAGGCATCATCCGATGCAGACAGCGCCGCCTGTTGCTCGCCAGTCGATAGCAGGGGGCTTAGATGGACATAGCCTGCAAGTTCCTGCTCGGCATATAAAACAGAATCATTTTTGACTGCCGCAGGAAGTAAAAACACGATTCTTGTCGGCCAGCGGCCACGGGTAGTTTCCTGATGCGGAATCTGACTGGATTGAAGCGGTATCACCGACACTTTTTTGTCGCTTTTTTCGACGAGGTACAATTTGATCGAACGAACATTTTGACGTTCGAAGCTCAATATTCGATCGCCACCTTCTGAAGGCAGACTCACCTTCATGCGCAGCCAGTATTTCTTGCGAGAATCGCTAATCACCGAAAAGCCATCGCTAACCACGGGGCTTAAATTGACTTTCGCCTGGCCTGACAAGATATTTTCGAGCGTAATATCACGCATGCTGTCGCCGAGGCTCAATTCAAGATTATCCGGCTCTGACGTTCGCTGCGAAGTCTGAACGTCTTCCTGCGCCTGCGCCTGGCCTAACATCATGGATCCAGCCAACAGCAATGCGCCGATCAATGTCTGAGCTTTTTGCACAAGTAAGTCTCCAGTAGTGCCGCAAGTGTGCCGCAAAACCGGTCAAAATCAAAAGTCATTCGTCCAATGCAGGGCAATTGCCGAGAAAACACCCGCCAAGCCCACGGCAAAGGCTAAAATAGCCGGATATTGAAAGTCATCGAACAAGAGCCCCATGAATCACGACGTTACTACCCCTGCCAATAGCGCCCCTGAAAAAAACGACTTTATTCGCCAAATTATCCGCGAGGACCTGGCCTCGGGTAAGCACGCCCAAATTCGTACCCGCTTCCCGCCCGAGCCCAATGGTTATCTTCACATAGGCCATGCCAAAGCGATTTGCCTGAACTTTGGAGTAGGCGCCGAATTTAACGGGCTGGTCAATCTGCGTTTCGACGACACCAACCCGAGCAAAGAAGACATCGAATACGTCGAGTCGATTCAGGAAGATGTCAAATGGCTGGGTTTTGAATGGTCGGAGCTACGTCATGCATCGGATTATTTCGAAACATTTTATTTGTGCGCCGAAAAACTGATCGAAGACGGCAAAGCCTTCGTCTGCGATTTGAATGCCGAACAAGTCCGTGAATATCGTGGCAACCTGAACGAACCCGGAAAAAACTCGCCGTTCCGCGAGAGAAGTGTCGAAGAAAATCTCGACTTGTTCCGTCGCATGCGTGCCGGCGAGTTTGAAGATGGTGCACGTACCCTGCGTGCAAAAATCGACATGGGCAGCGGCAATATCAATCTGCGAGATCCGGCGATTTACCGCATTCGCCATGTCTCGCATCAAAACACCGGCGACACCTGGTGCATTTACCCGATGTACGACTATGCACACTGCATTTCCGACGCACTCGAAGGCATCACGCATTCGCTGTGCACGCTGGAATTCGAAGATCACCGACCGCTGTATGACTGGTGCATCGACAACATCGATTTGGCGAAACATGCGTCGCTTTGGCAAAACCTGGTAGACCGCGGCTTCAAAACGAACGTCAGCAAACCACGTCAAATCGAATTCTCGCGCTTGAACATCAATTTCACCGTGATGAGCAAACGCAAGTTGATGGCACTGGTCACCGATCAACTGGTCAGCGGCTGGGATGATCCGCGCATGCCGACACTCTGCGGTTTGCGCCGTCGTGGCTACACACCGGCTTCGATGCGTTTGTTTGCCGATCGTATCGGCATCAGCAAGCAAAACTCGATGATTGATTTCTCGGTGCTGGAAGGCTGCGTGCGCGAAGATCTCGATGTCAAAGGTCAACGCCGTCTGGCCGTAATTGACCCGGTCAAACTGGTGATCAAGAATCTCCCGGATGACTTTTCCGACACGCTGCATTTTTCGAACCATCCCAAAGACGAAAGCGCCGGCAAGCGTGAAGTGCCACTGTCACGCGAAGTCTGGATCGAGCGCGACGATTTCATGGAAGTACCGCCGAAAGGCTTCCACCGGCTGGTTCCTGGCGGCGAAGTACGCCTGCGCGGCGTCGGCATCGTGAAATGCGTCGACGTGATCAAGAATGGCGATGACATCGTCGAACTGCATGGCGAGCTCGATCTTGATTCGCGCCCCGGCCTGCCGGGTTCGGGGCGCAAGGTTAAAGGTACGATTCACTGGGTCAGCGCGCGTCATGGCATTGAAGCCGAAGTACGTTTGTATGATCGCCTGTTCACGGTTGCCAATCCAGACGATGATGCCGATGGAAAAACCTATCGCGATTATTTAAATCCGGAGTCGGTGCGGATCGTCAAAGCCTATGTAGAACCCGCTGCTGCGACACTGCCGCCTGAAACCAATATTCAATTTGAACGTCTTGGCTATTTCGTCACGGATCGCCTCGATCATAACAGCGACAAACCGGTGTTTAATCGCACGGTTACCCTTCGTGATGTGTGGGCCAAAGGAGTTTGATATGAAAATTTTACTGCTGTCTTGTTTGATGATGCTGGTTGCGTGTGTTGCGCCACAAAACACCGGGGATATGAAATCGGCGGAACCGCCGCCGGCAATGGCCGCCGTGGGGAAAAATGAAGCGCCACCGCCAAGTGTCGCCATCGAAGAAAAAGCGATCGAGAGCAAACCCGGTGAAGTCGATTTCAGTTGCAAGACCGATAGCGATTGCAAGATCAAAGATGTCGGCAGCTGCTGTGGTTATCGCCCTGCCTGCGTCAACAAGGACAGCAAAACTTTCCCTGCCCAGGTTAAAGCCGAGTGCGCCAAGAACGACATGGCGGGCATTTGCGGATTCCCGAGCATCAGCAGTTGCACTTGCACGAATAATAAGTGCGAAGGTGTTGCAGACGGTTCGGCAGAGGGACAAGTCCAGTAATGCTGTACGCACAATTACATTTGACGCTCCCGCCCTGGGTTCACGATCAGGTCGATGCTGACGCCATCTATGAAACTGCTGAAACACGTATTGCACTCGCAGTGCGTTTGTCGCAGCTCAATGTCAGCGGCCAAAGTGGCGGTCCGTTCGGCGCGGCGGTCTTTAATGAAGCCGGCAGATTATTGGGCGTCGGCGTCAATCGCGTCGTCCCGCACAATTGTTCGGCGGCCCATGCCGAAGTCATGGCATTGTCGACATCACAACAACGTCTGCAAAAATTCCGTTTGAACGAAGGCGGCGAGCGCATCACGCTGGCGACATCGGCCCAGCCTTGCTCCATGTGCTACGGCGCATTGATCTGGGCAGGCATTGATGAACTCTTAATCGCGGCCCGTGCCGACGATGTACAAACACTCGCCGGCTTTGACGAAGGTCCGCTACCTGCCGACTGGAAAGGCGAACTGGAAAAACGCGGCATTGAAGTTCGTACCGATATTTTGCGTGATGAAGCGTGCGCCGTACTCAAAGAATATGGCGAAAGCGGACTTGTTTATTAAGACGGGCTCGGCTATCGGGCAACCTTTTTTCGGGAATGAATTCCCTCCTACAAGAATTATGAAATGAATGGTCTGCTGTGCTATTGCCGTCAGGGTTTTGAACCGGATCTTGCCGCAGAATTATCCGATCGTGCCGCCAATGCCGGTTTCCACGGCTATGCAAAAACCGAACGCAACAGCGGTTATGTCACCTATATCTGCGAAGATGCGGCAGCATTATCGAGAAGCGTTCGCTATCACGACATCGTATTTGCGCGTCAGAAACTCGAACTTTTTGCCGAACTGAAAGACCTTAATCCCACTGATCGCGTCACGCCAATGCTGGAACATATCGCCGGACGAGGACGCTTCGGTGATCTTCTGGTGGAACATCCCGATTCCGATGAAGGCAAGCCGCTATCCGGCCTGGCACGCTCGTTCACCAATGCCCTGCGTCCCGCACTACGCAAACGCGGATTGCTAAGCGACAAGGAAGATTCGCGACTACCAAGACTGCACGTATTCTTTCTCGCCGGCACACATGCTTTGCTTGCCAGCTCGAATCCCGAAGACAGCTCGCCATTTCCGCTCGGCGTGCCGCGACTGCGAGCGCAGGCAAATGCGCCAAGTCGCTCGGCATTGAAGCTTGATGAAGCACTCATGATTTTCATGACCGACGAAGAGCGCGCAAAAATCATGAAGCCCGGCATGCATGCGGCCGATCTAGGTGCCGCTCCCGGTGGCTGGAGCTGGATACTGACCAAGCATGGTTTGCATGTGTCTTCGATCGACAACGGCCCGATGTCGGAAACCGCGATGGCGACTGGCTTGATCAATCATATCCGCGCCGACGGCTTCCAATGGCAGCCTCCGAGAAAGCTCGAATGGATGGTCTGCGACATGGTGGAATCACCGCGGAAAGTCGCGCACCGCATGAGCGAATGGTTTGCCAATGGCTGGTGCAAACACGCGATTTTCAATCTGAAACTGCCGATGAAAAAACGCTGGGAAGAAACCCGGCTTTGCCTGGAAGAGTTCGAGGAAAAATCCGGCAAGGCGTTGCATATGCATGCAAAGCAGCTGTATCACGACCGTGAAGAAATCACCGTCTTTGCCACGGTGATTTGATTTCCATTGAAAAGCGTACACACCCGGTAATTCTCAGGCTCTGATTACGGATTTTTTGTATTGGCCTCTTTAATTTTTGGCGCAGGTAAATACAGCCTCAAAATATCATCCTCTACGGGTCCGCGGTGCACTCGATCCTGATGGATGCTATTTGATATGGCAACCAGTAATGGGGATGTCTTGCCCAAAAGCACACTATCATCACCGTTCAAGAATAATTTCGTCACGCCCTCAGCATGCGAGAGATAGACTAGATCTCGGCGTACTGCATTCGTATAAACGCGCACTAAAGCCGGAGCAGGTGATGGCCCCAAGAAAACGCCCTGTGTAGCATCGCGACAAATTTGGGAGTCCACCAAGCCGAGTACCGATGGAATAAGATCGGTGTGCTGGTATTGTCCGGCAATGCGACCATGGCCCGGCCCTTTAGGCAACCCGGTCGCACCAATGGCGATCAGCGGGACGCGGTTGTAGGCCAACTCACCATAAGCACCCCACTCTTCCTTTTTCAAACCCGTCATTGCACGATGATCGCCAGTAATTATCAGCACGCCATTTTCGAAAAAACCGCGCTGTTGCAATGCCGAGACAAATCGGCCAACCTCGGCGTCTGCGTAACGGATCGCCCCGCGTTCATCCAGCTTGCCAGTATCAGGATTAATAAACGGAATATGTGACGAAGTGGTTAGCATCCCTAAAAAAAATGGACGCGAAATATCTCGCCGATCAAGCCACTGGAGAGTACGGGAATAAAGCACTTTATCTTCTACGGAATTAAACTGGCCGCGCTTCAAACCAGCATATAAACTTCCTTCAGCGCCCTCAATTTCTTGAAAGCCAAGTTGTTTCATCCAAACATCGGCGCCTAAAAATGTTTTGTCAGCCGTCCTTAGAAAACTGCGCTGATAGCCGAGCATTCCCAGGCGTTCGTAAAAATTATTTTTAGCGGGGGTGAATCCGGCAAATGCGTTCGAACTGCGGAAACGATTTTGCGCAGGAACCGGAACGCGGCCGGCAAACAGGGAAATTAATCCGCCATCGGTACTAAAACTGTTGGCAACAAAATCGGGGAAGTAGCTATGCTCGTCCATTAGCTCGTCAAGCATCGGCGTTGCGTCCCACGGTCCGCCAAGTCGCTTGCTGTGATAACTCGACAATGACTCCACAGAGAGCACAATGACATTTCTTTTTTGATTTTGAGCCAGCTCGCACTTCAAATTTACGTGCTTTTCTTGTAACGCCAATTGCACTTTAAAATCGTTGCTATAAGCACGATCCACAGGCTTGTCACGGTTGACTTCTACAATGTTCTGAAAGCTTTCCTGATACCAGTAACGAGGCTCGGGCCAAGACCAGCTGATGATGAGCAAGGCCGACACCGCAAGCAGGGAAATTTTTCGAGTGGTAGTCGACAGCGAAGTGAGCGGTACAAAAAAAATACTTGCACACGCCGAAATGCAAAGCACGAACAAACCGACTGTAGACCAGTTCTTGAGAATATCGCCCAGCACCTTAGAGACCAATAAACCCTCTCCTGAAAACTTGACAACATCGCTTAGAAGCAGCCGAAAGCTGAAAGTATTGAATAACATGATATCGGCGGCATACAGGCTAACAAGACAAAATATTGCCGACAAAATCACCAGTCTCAGCTTGGCGAAATGCCACAGCAAAATGGCGAACAACGCGATAGCCGAAAACATTTTCAGGTCGTGAGCAAGACAGCTTGTAAAAAGCTTGTGTTTGTCGCCAATAAAGGGGCCTATTGTGTAATCAACAATGGCGGCACGAACCATCATTAGCAGCAATAACAAGCCAGCAGCGACACGAATGCGTTTGTTGGAAATTGTCAATATATTATCGATATTAATGGCTTATCCTGCATTATCCGCGCAATTAGATTCGGTGAGCAAGACCCATATCACTTGAATACTAAACAGTTTTGAAAAACCCTGATAAATTTCCACTCATGCTTAGGTAGCTTTATTTGGCGCAAAGTGATTGATAACTCGACCTTAACTCCCCGCCGCCTGCTTCAATAAAAAATTCCTGATCGGCGGCAAGGCATTGGCAATGCCAAATGCATGCCCACGCAACAAAGTCGGCAAGACTTCATCATTCGAAAATACGCGATTAATCGCTTCGAACGAATAAGCGGCGATAGCATTTTCGCTTGTGCGTTGACGAGCCCATCGCTCGAGTTTGTATTGAGAAATCTGCACGGCGCTTTTTTGTTTTGAAGGTTCCGAAGTGGTTTTCGCTTCACCGAGCAATTCAAGCAAAGCAGCCACGTCCCGAAGCCCTAGGTTGACACCCTGCCCGGCCAACGGATGCACAGCGTGTGCCGCATCGCCGATCAAGGCAACACGGCCCGTCAGCATTTCTTTCGACAACTGTCTTTGCAGAGGAAATGCGGCACGCTGTGAAACTTCCGTCACATCGCCAAGCCGGGCATCGAATGCCCGCGTCAGTTCGCGGCAGAAAGTTTCGTCATCACATTGCAGCAGTCGCTCGGCTTCATCATTCGGCAATGTCCAGACAATCGAACAACGACCATCGCTGAACGGTAAAAACGCCAGCGGCCCGGTCGGCAAGAAGCGTTGCCAGGCGGTGTTCTGGTGTGATTCTGCCGTTCTCACGAACGCTACCAAACCGCGCTGGCCGTAATCTTTTTTATCTGTTTTCAATCCAAGCAATTCACGCACTTTCGAGCTGGCGCCATCGGCACCCAGCACCAGACCGGCCTTGAATGTTGCACCACTCTGCAGATGAAGGGTTACGGCACTTTCCTGCTCGATGCTTTCCAGTTTGTCCGGACAAAAGCAATGGATATGATTTTCATGCTCTATCGCCTGCCACAGAGCATCGGAAATATTGTTGTTCTCGATAATCGTACCAAGTGATTCCTGCGCTTGCTGGCTGGCAGAGAGATGTAATTCGTTGCCTGCCGCGGCATCCCACACCCGCATTTCCGAATACGGCTGGGTACGACGTTCTGCAATTTTTTTCCAGACGCCGCAACTATCCAGTAATTTCTGGTTGTCACTAGCCAAGGCAACGACACGCAAATCAGGTGTTTCTTCCGACCAGACTTTCGGTTCGTGCGCTTCGACCAAAGCAACACGATAACCGGCGCGCGCCAGCGACAAGGCGGCACAACTGCCAACGATGCCAGCACCGATCACGGCGATATCAAAATTCTTCATCATGTTCTCCGTGCGAGTTTTGGTGTAATGCCGCGATAACCCATCGCGCCATTGACGATTGGCGCCTGCAAATCGGGACTCAAGCCCAAACCCAGCAACCCCAGTGAACGCATGGCTTTCGCCAATCCATTTTCTTGTGAGGTAAATCGCGCCAAGCCGTCGCTAAACGCAATTGTTTGTTCGCGATCTTCCCGGCGGCTGTCCCGATAGCGCAATAAAAATTCAGGACTCTGCAAATCATGCGTCTGCAGGCATTCGGCAAAAATCAGTGCATCACGCAACCCCAGATTGAATCCCTGCGCACCGATCGGATGCAGGGTTTGTGCGGCGTTACCCATCAAAACACAACCCGGACCGACGATGTCATTTGCAATCACTTTTTTTAACGGATAGTGGGTACGGGTACCCACTATCCTGATGCGGCCCGCGCGCCAGCCAAAACGTTGTTGAAAGTAATCGAGGTACTCTGTGTCAGTGAAAGCCGCAACACGATTCACCTGCTCGATCGCGACACCGCAAATGGCTCCGTATTGACCACCGGGCATTGGCAACAAGGCCACAGGGCCCTGCGATGAAAAACGTTCGTAAGCGGTGCCGTCGGAAACTTGATCGGTTTGCAAACTGCAAACAAACAAATGTTGCCGGTAATCGAAATCATCGGTGGTGATATTCAAAGCAGACCGCACTAATGATTGAGTACCATCGGCGCCAACCAGCATGCGGGCAGAGATTGTTTGTTGTTTTCCATCGCATTCGATAAGCACAGTCGGCGATGTTGTGTCGGGCGTCACGCGCAACACTTTTGCCGGGCGATACAGTCTGATATTTTTTAACTTGGCCACCCGTGTTTCCAAAGCCATGCCCAGATCTCTAGCGAGCACGACGCCACCGAAGTATTCGCGCTGATAATCTTTCGCCTTGATATCCACGCTGCCGAAATCGCCGACCCGGCTAATATGAATACGCTGTATCGGACTGAATCCGTGAGCGAAGTGTTGCGATACCGACAAGTTTTCCAGCGCAATCAGGCTGGCCGCCGACAAGGCCAGTTTGCGCTCGTTGAACCCGGGCGCACCGGTACTGGGAACACTCACTTCCACCAGCCCGACCTTAAGACCGCTATTTTCCAAGGCACAGGCAAGGCTGTTGCCTACCAGCCCGCCTCCAAGAATCAAAATATCATGCATGTTTTCGTATCAACTTTAGCCAGAGTTCGGCCGCTTGGGGTATCCTATTCTTCTTGATGCTAGCCCGCTACGGATTTCCTTATGTCTATCAACCAAAACTCTTCCATCGCCCCCGGTCCGCTCATGATTGCCATCATGATCGTAATGGCGGCACTCAGTCGCTTGTTGCCGCATCCGTTCAACTTCACACCGATTGAGTCGATGGCCTTGTTTAGTAGTGCTTATTTCGCCAATCGCTGGCTGAGTATCGCGATGCCTCTATTGGCGATGTTGCTAGCGGATTATTTTCTGGGTTTCCATAGCGGCATGCCGGTTATCTACGGCACGATCGTTTTGATTTCACTGATTGGTTTTGGTTTGCGCGGCAAGGTAACTGCTTTACGCGTAGGAAGTTTCGGGCTGGTGAGCGCCACCCTGTTTTTCCTGATTACCAATTTCGCGGTATGGGCAGGTTCCGGTATGTATCCGATGACTGGCGGCGGCTTGCTTGCCTGCTATATCGCCGGCATTCCGTTCTTTCATTGGCAACTTGCCGGCGTGGCGGTTTACAGTCTGATTTTATTCGGCGGTTTTGCATTATTGCGTTCGCAACTTCCGTCATTGAAACAACAAACGGTCTAGACCTTTATGGGCAATCGTCTTTCGAAAATCTATACGAAAACCGGTGACGATGGTTCCACAGGCCTGGGCGACGGCAGCCGTGTGTCGAAAGACTCCGCCCGCGTCACCGCATACGGTACCGTGGATGAAGCCAATAGCGCGATTGGCCTGATTCTGGCTTGCGACATCCAGGACGATGTCCGCGAAATCCTGGTGTCGGTGCAGCATCATTTATTTGATCTGGGCGGCGAACTTTGTATTCCCGGCCATTCGGCGATTTTCGATCAGGACATTACCCATCTCGAAAACACACTGGATAAATTCAATGCCGATTTACCCGCATTGAAAGATTTCATTCTTCCCGGTGGTGGTTTGGCGGCGGCACATTGCCATCTGGCGCGTACGATTACCCGCCGTGCCGAACGTGAAACCGTTACGCTGTCGCATCACGATGCCGTTCGTCCCGAAGCAATTCGTTATCTCAACCGTCTGTCGGATCTTCTGTTTGTTCTGGCGCGCGTTCTCGCCCGCGCCAGTGGCCACGGCGAAGTGCTCTGGAACCACCAGCGCCGCAAAGGTTAAAGACCCATCGTGCGCGTTTATACCCACCCTGATTGTCTGGAACATGATCCCGGAACGGGACACCCCGAGTGTCCCGCACGATTGCATGCCGTGATTCAGGCGGTTCATGCCGCGTTGCCGATGCTTGAATGGCAGCATTCGCCACAGGCACAACGTCATCAATTGGCGCGCGCCCACAGTAATGACTTGTTAGAAAAAATTCTCTGTACCGATGTTCGGGAGAGTTTTCATATCGATGCCGACACGGTGATGTCGGCAAAATCGAAATCCGCCGCCCTGCATGCTGCAGGTGCCGGCATAGCCGCTGCCGATGCCATTATGGGTGGCGATATAAGACAGGCTTTCTGCGCGGTGCGTCCACCTGGGCATCATGCAACGCGCAACACCTCCATGGGATTTTGCCTGTTCAATAACATCGCCGTGTGTGCTGCGCATTTGTTGAGTGAGCATCCATTACAACGTATTGCCATCGTGGATTTCGATGTGCACCACGGCAACGGTACCGAGGATATTTTCCGGAACGAAGAACGGGTTTTTTATATGAGTACCCATGAAGCCGGCATTTATCCCAACACGGGATCAGGCGATGATAATCGCGAGATGCGTTTGAACAATGCCCTGTTGCTTCCAGGCAGTGGCGGCGAAAATTTCCGCGCCGTCTGGAAAGAAAAATTGCTGCCTGAATTGACGGCGTATCAGCCTGAAATCATCCTCATTTCCGCCGGTTTCGATGCGCATCGCCTGGACCCGCTGGCCAATCTGAATGTCCACGCCGATGACTATTTCTGGCTGAGCACAGAACTGGCCAGGATCGCGGGTGATTTTTCCCAAGGACGCATTATTTCGATGCTGGAAGGCGGCTACAGCCTCACCGCATTGCGTGAATGCAGCGTCGCCCATTTGCGTGGATTGATGGCGTAGGGGCGATTCATGAATCGCCCCTACGCTGCTTCGAAATCCAGTGCCGCCGAATTAATGCAATAACGCAAGCCCGTGGGTGCAGGCCCATCCGGAAAGAGATGTCCCAGATGAGAGTCGCAGTGGGCACATTTTACTTCAATTCGCTGCATTCCAAAGTTTGTGTCGACGCTTTCGGCGATGGCGGATTTATCGAGCGGCTTGTAGTAACTGGGCCAACCACTGCCCGAGTCGTATTTATTGTCTGAACTGAATAATGCCGTCTTGCAGGCGGCGCAAACATAGGTGCCCGGCGCATGGTGATCCCAATACTTTCCGCTGAAGGCGCGCTCGGTCTCTGAACAGCGGCAGATGGCATATTGCTCCGGGCTGAGCTCGGCTTTCCATTCGGCGTCGGATTTCTCGATTTTCTGGCTCACTACCGGCTCCTATGGGGTTTGTGGAATAACGGCTAGAATATACCCCATCTTGGTTTTCAGGATTTGCCTGTGTCCCGTCCAGCTATGCGTTTATTGCCGCTGTGTTTCGCCATTTCCCAAGCCGTTGTTGCTCAGGAAACCGAACAAAATTGGAATTATTGCGTCAGCCCGGAAACGCTGCCGATATTCAATACCAGTGTCATCTCCAATGAAAATCGCGAACTTAGCGAAACCGACATTCAAGCCAATGATTTGAATGTCGAAAAGGAGAAAGTCACCGTATTTGAAGGCGACGTGGTGCTTCAACGCTCTGATCAATGGATGAGTACCGACAAGTTGACCTATACCCACGACAATGAACAGTTTGTCACTGAGGGTCCGGTTCGCTATCAGGACAAAGGTGTGAGACTGACTGCCAAGCAGGCCAGAGGCGACCAGAAAAACGACACGATGGCGCTCAAGGATGTCCAGTATCAATTCAACCAGAATCTGGGCAACGGTACCGCCGAAGAAGCCACAATGAAAGGTGAAACAGGTGAGCTTGACCAAGCGACCTATTCGACCTGCCCTCCGGGCCAGCGTCAGTGGGAGTTTTCGGCTAATCACATCAAGATTGACCAGAAAACGGCTCGCGGCTCGGCCACCAATGCCACTCTAAGGCTTGGCGGTGTACCCATCCTTTGGTTGCCTTACGTAAGTTTCCCTACCGACGACCGCCGTCGCAGTGGTGTCCTATCACCCAGGATCGGTAATGACCAACGAAACGGTATCGACATTTCGGTACCCATTTACTGGAACATCGCTCCGAATATGGATGCCACATTCACCCCGCGCTGGCTATCCGAACGCGGTCTGATGCTGGGCACGGAATTTAGATATTTGAGCGAACGCTCCAATGGTATTTTGGAAGCCACCTGGTTGCCGAACGATGACATCCGCCACAGTGATCGTGGTCTGTTCGAGTTCAATCACTTCACTGCGATCAACCCCTCTTGGTATTTCAGCACTGACATTAACAATGTCAGCGACCGTAATTATTTCGCCGATTTCGGACAGTCGCTAAACGCCACTTCCATCTCCTTTCTGGGAAGTGACCTGGGCATCTACGGACGCGGACGTAACTGGTCTGCCAGCGCAAGTCTGCAGTACTGGCAACTTGTAGCCAGCCCGGATTCTGAATTTACCGACGACAACTCGCCATTTCATCGTCTACCCCGTCTGCAGGCCAGCTGGCACAAACCGCTGACCCCCTGGTTCGAGTTCGGCATCAATTCGGAACTGGTTCGCTACGAAAGAGATAACAATCTGGGACAGTCGGTTGGCGGGACGCGTGTCGACATCCAGCCTTTCCTGAGAATGCCGTTTAGCGGCGCGTCATGGTTCGTCACTCCTGAAATCGCATGGCGTTACACGCGATACTCGGATGTCGATGCAAGCCTGTTGGTGCCAGGAGCCGATACGTCGCCCAATCGCAGTCTGCCGATTGTCAGTCTGGACGCCGGCATGGTGTTCGAACGGGAGATGAAGTGGGGCTCGGAAAATTATCTGCAAACCTTCGAGCCGCGTTTTTATTATCTGTACGTGCCGTACCGGAATCAGGATCAATTTCCGGTTTTCGATACCCG
>JAYUWO010000133.1:0-13789 GCA_043753545.1 Arenimonas sp. | reverse complement strand
TTGGTACCGATCCAGGCCGATGCCTGCTGCATATTGGCGACTAAATTCCGATGCGTCAGCATGGCGCCCTTGGCCACGCCCGTTGTGCCGCCGGTGTACTGCAGGAAAGCAATGTCGGAGGAACGAATGTCGATATTGGGTAACTTATGTTTCATGCCCGCCGATAGAGCATCGTTGAACTTGATCGCCCCCGGCAAGCTGTAATCGGGGATCGCCTTTTTAATATGCTTGAATACGAAATTGATTAAAGGGCCTTTGGGAAAGCCCAGCATATCGCCGATGCCGGTTGTGACCACTTGCTGGATCGGGGTTTCCTTAATGACTTCCGCCACGGTGTGAGCGAACATCTCCATCACGACGATGACTTTTGCACCGGAATCGACCAGCTGGTGCTTCAATTCGCGTGCGGTATACATGGGGTTGGTGTTGACGACAGTTAGCCCGGCCCGTAACACACCGAAAATGGCAATGGGATATTGCAAAATATTCGGCATCATCAAGGCGACGCGGTCACCTTTTTTAAGCTTCAGATCATGTAATAAATAGTTGGCAAACTGTGTGCTTAAACGGTCGACATCGGCGTACGAAATGGTCTTGCCGAAGTTGGAGAATGCAGGGTTTTCGCTGTACTTATCGCAGGCATTCTTTAATACTGCGACGATGGAAGGAAATTCATCGACATTGATGGTGGCTGGAATATTTTTCGGATAACTCGACAACCACGGACGATCTTGACTCATGCGATATATCTCCCTGAATTTCATGCGATCGGCGGACCCTGCATTGGGCTTGCCTATAAACCCGATTGGAGCATACCCCCGATGGACTGGCAAGCAAGTCAGGTACTGGCTTGCGTGCCTGTTGTCGAGCCTGTGTTTAAGTCTGACCGGCTGCTCGAAACCACCACCGGAACAGGCTTTGAGGGAGAGTATCGGGAAGCTGGAACAGGCGGCGCTGAAGAAGGATGCAGGTGAATTTTTCGGATATTTTGCCGAAGACTTTTCTGGCTCCGATGGACTGGACCGCGAAAGTTTTCGTCGCTATGTGCAATTGGTTTGGCTTCAAAACAAGGATGTCGGGGTCACTATGGGGCCGCTGGACGTGAAGTTGATGGATGATCGTGCAACAGTAGATTTTACTGTCGCATTAAGCGGTGGTCAGGGCTTGCTTCCGGATCGGGGGCAGATTTACCAGGTGCAGACTGGCTGGCGTATCGAAGATGAGGAGTGGCGATTGATCTCGGCAAACTGGAAGCCTGTGCTTTAGCGGTCGCAAAGTCGATAAACCTAGATGGCGTAGCTGATTCCAGCCATTCCTGTGGAATCATAATAAACAAGACTGCCACGGGCGAAATTGTGCGTCACCATGGATCGGCGGCTGATTGAAATGTCCGATCTAATACTTCCGGCGTGCATTAAATTCTCGTGCCAGATTAATACGCTACCGCGACTGGCGAAATAGGGAACGGGTTCGAGCTTGTGCTCTTTCAGTAAATCTGCCCAATGGGTGACCACTTTCTGTCCGAATTCCTGCCAATCCCCAGCGACTTTTTTGCAATCCATGTCCTTCATTCGTACGCGGGGCAAGCGGTGGCTGCCGGGATACACCACCAGCTCACCCGAGCCTTTTTTCACATCTTCGAGCGCCACCCAAACCCCGCACATATAGCCGGCAGGAAATGGCGTCAGGTGAATGCTGTCCTGGTGTGCATCTTGCTGGCTTCCGAATACATAAACCAGCGATTGGCAAGGTTGTGATTTTTCACTGAACAATAATCCCAGCATGCGGTGAATCTTAGGATGTAGCCAGATATCCCTGATGGCGTCGGATTGATGGTGCAGTTGTTCCAACCTTTGACTGCTGCCATATTCGTAACCCTGGTATTTCTCCTCGATTGCCTTGTCGATTTCCAGGCAGGCGGCATCCAGCAAATTGTCTGACAGCTTGTCATCCAATACGACGTAGCCATTATTGACAAAATCGGCCATTGCACGCGCTTCGGCGTCGCTAATGCTTCCGGCAGCCAGAAGTGATTGGATATGCTTTTCGGCATCGGGAGCGTCAAACCAGGGAAATAGGGCGGCATCCTGATAGTCATAGCGGCCGGAATCGCAATGTCCCAAGAAGGCGAGCGGAGTGTTGTTTTTAAGAAGAGAGCCTCTGACACGTTCAGCCAGTTGGCCGGAATTGTTGATGTTGAACTGGCATGGCTCAGCTTCAATAGTTTGGAATTCTGTTTCGATTTCGATGGAAAAGTCGGTGCTGCCGTTGGCGATCAAATGTGTATGAACATTAATCCACAACATGTTGTCGATAAATGACATTGGCGTAATTTCGAAATCGATCCTGTGGCGATTGATTTGCAACTTCAGTTTTTTTGCTGACGCCTGCTCAATATCGTCGCATTTAATGATGGCGCGAAGTATTCCCTCTGCCGTTCCCGGCTGTGACCATTCAATTTTCAACGATGTTTCTTTCATGTGTAAAAAAATCCAGATGATTAAACATACCGCTTTAGGATCAAAGATACCAAATCAATTCAATATAAAAAAACCTCGCACATGCGAGGTTCTTTTATTGGACGGCAATGGCAGGCTAAGCCGCTTTTTTACCTGCCAATTGACGCAATACATAATGCAAAATGCCGCCGTGACGGAAGTATTCGATTTCCTTTGGTGTCAGCAGCAGGACTTGTGCCGTGAAATCGACGGAGCTGCCGTCGGCGCGTTTTGCCGAAACATTCGCAATTTTCCCGGCACCGTCTTGCAGACCTGTGATGGCAATAACTTCGTCACCGTTCAATCCCAGTGATTGTGCATTATCGCCTTCGTTGAATTGCAGTGGAAGCACGCCCATGCCGACAAGATTGGAACGGTGAATACGCTCGAAGCTTTCTGCAATGACAGCTTTCACGCCGAGCAGCATGGTGCCTTTCGCCGCCCAGTCACGCGATGAGCCCGTGCCGTATTCTTTACCGGCCATCACAACAAGCGGAACTTTGTCAGCGTGGTATTTTACGGCGGCATCGTAGATCGCCAGTTTTTCGGCACTTGGATAATGAATAGTATTGCCGCCTTCTTCGCCACCGAGCATCAAATTCTTGATGCGGATATTGGCGAAGGTGCCGCGCACCATCACGTCATCATTGCCGCGGCGCGAACCGTAGGAATTGAAGTCGGTGGGAGCAACGGCACGACCTTGCAGATAACGGCCAGCAGGCGAATTGGCCTTGATATTGCCAGCGGGTGAAATGTGGTCGGTGGTGATCGAGTCACCAAATAAACCGAGCACGCGTGCGCCGTGGATATCATCAATGGTGCCGACCGACATGCTCATACCGTCAAAGTAAGGCGGGTTTTTGATGTAGGTAGAGTCTTCGCCCCAAGCATAGCTTTCGCCGTCTGGTGATGCGATTTGATTCCAGCGCGAATCGCCTTTGAACACGTCGGCATAGTTTTTCTTGAACATGTCCGGTCCGATCGTAGCGACGATCGTGTCGCTGATTTCCTGAGTGGTCGGCCAGATGTCTTTCAGATAGACCGGATTACCGTTTTGATCGTTACCTAGTGAATCTTGCGACAGGTCAATATCGACGGTGCCAGCGAGTGCATAAGCCACAACCAAGGGCGGCGATGCCAGATAGTTCATTTTTACTTCCGGATGTACGCGACCCTCGAAGTTGCGATTGCCCGACAATACCGAAGCGACCACCAAATCGTTATCGGCGATACCTTTGGAAACTTCATCCGGCAATGGGCCGGAGTTGCCGATGCAGGTCGTGCAGCCGTAACCAACCGTATAAAAACCAAGTGCTTCAAGATCCGCCATGACACCGGCTTTCTTGAGGTAATCGGTGACAACCAGAGAACCTGGGCCGAGCGAGGTTTTGACCCAGGGTGCAGACTTCAGGCCTTTTTTGACCGCATTGCGTGCCAGCAAGCCTGCGCCGAGCATCACTGCAGGGTTGGAAGTATTGGTGCAGGAGGTGATTGCAGCGATAACGACAGATCCATCGCCCAACTCGGCGTCTTGATCCTTGATGCGAATTTTCGATTTTGGTTTGGTGGCCAAGTGTTCGGCTTGCGGTTGGTCGCCGCCTTCGGCATCGAAACGTTCGACGGTCTCGGTACGCGGCTTGCGATTGCTGATCAGACCGGCCAGATTGGTATTGAAGTTAGCCTTCATGTCCGTCAACAAGACACGGTCTTGCGGACGCTTCGGTCCGGCCAGCGATGGCAGGATGGTGCCCATGTCCAGATGCAAGGTAGCGCTGTATTCGGCTTCGTCGTCGGTTCGCCACAAACCTTGGGCCTTAGCGTAGGCTTCGACCAAATTGATCAGTGTTTCTTCGCGGCCGGACAGACGCAGATAGTTGAGTGCTTCGTTATCGACCGGGAAAATGCCGCAGGTGGCGCCGTATTCCGGTGCCATGTTGGCAATCGTTGCACGGTCGGCGAGTGGCAGATGGTTCAGGCCATCGCCAAAGAATTCAACAAACTTGCCAACTACACCCAGGCTGCGGAGCATTTGCGTGACAGTCAAAACCAGGTCGGTAGCGGTCGCACCCTCCGGCAATTTACCGGTCAGTTTGAATCCGACGACTTGCGGGATAAGCATCGAGCTTGGTTGGCCCAGCATCGCGGCTTCGGCTTCGATACCACCAACGCCCCAGCCGAGTACGCCGAGACCATTGATCATGGTGGTGTGCGAATCGGTACCAAATACGGTATCCGGGAAAGCATGCAAGACACCGTCGATTTCGCGTTCCATGACGACGCGGGCGAGATTTTCGAGATTAACCTGATGCACGATGCCGGTATTTGGCGGCACGACTTTGAAATTATTGAAAGCTTTCTGGCCCCAGCGCAGGAAGCTATAGCGCTCGCCGTTACGGGCGAATTCGATTTCGCCGTTCTCATCGAGGGCGCTGGCTTTGCCAAACACATCGACTTGTACAGAATGGTCGATGACCAGTTCGGATGGAATTAGTGGATTGATATTCGATGCCGAGCCGCCAAGTTTTACGACTGCATCGCGCATTGCCGCCAAATCCACTACGCAAGGCACGCCTGTGAAATCCTGCAATACAACGCGGGCTGGCATGAAAGCAATTTCGGTATCCGGTTCTTTCTTTGCATCCCACTGGGCAATCGCTTCAATGGATTCCTTGGTTACCGAAACACCGTCTTCGCAGCGAAGCAGGTTTTCGACCAGTATCTTGATTGAGTACGGCAGGCGGGCCAGGTTGTATTTTTGGCCTAATTTTGCCAGCGAATAGATGGTGTAGGACTTGCCATTAACGCTAAGTTGGTCGCGTGTGGCGAAGGAGTCGGACATGGAAGGCTCCTGAAAAAGAAAGGCTAAAAGTGATTTAATCAATCAAACGGAAAGGCCGCGTTTGAGTGACGATATTATGCCCGAAATCTCTATGCATTGCCTCGTTACCCCCGCAATTTTTGGATTTTCTGCTGCGAATCACAGGTGTTTCAAAGCTGCTCGCTGATTATTGGGATGTTACACTTTGCCACTTATTTCATCGCGTTAATCGCCCAATGACGTCAAAACTTCCACTCATTAGTGGCTACTGCGTAAGGCACACGGCGTGGCAGACCTGATCGCGGCAGATCCGCGGGCGTTCTCGCAGGGTGCACATGCTATGCGTCGAGACTGGTGCCTGCTCGTGCTTCTGGTACGCCGCATCCTTTGGCGGTTCGGACTGGCATGAAAGCGCTGGACGGCAAGGTTCGCGTCCTGCATTTCGTTACCGGCGGCTTCTCCGGTGGCGCCACCCAAGTTGCGATTGCGCTGGTGAATGCGGAGTTGCAGAGCGAGCGCGTGCAGCCGCTACTGGTATTGCGGCGTAAACAACGTGGTGATCCACAGCGCATCGCCGAACTCAAGCAAGCAGGCGTACCGCTGGAAGTCGTCCCCGGTTGGTCGCATGCGGCAACGATCTGGAGTCTGGTGAACGTTTGCAAGCGGTTTCGCCCCGACGTGCTCGTTGCGCATGGTTTCAGCGAACACCTGTGGGGGCGATATGCGGGTCTGCTGGCAAAAGTGCCGCACCTTGTGCACGTCGAACACAACACCCGCGAGCGCTATACCGCGTGGCGACGAGCGCAGACGCGTTGGCTAGCGGAGCGAACCGATCGCATCGTCGGCTGTTCCTATGGCGTGCGTCAAAGTTTGTTGGAAATGGGCATGCCGGGCGAACGCACCATCGCCATCCCGAACGGCATCCGCCTCGAGCCTTTCGCCGATGCCGATGCGTATCCGTTCGCGCAACGGACTCCAGGCATCGTGATGGTCGCGCGATTCTCGAAACAGAAAGATCACGCAACACTGTTGCGCGCCGTCTCGCTGTTGCGCAAACGCGGTTTTGCTCTGCCCGTTTTGTTTGCGGGTGGCGGGAAGGACATGCATCGCAAGCCGCTGGAAAAGCTGGCGGCAGAACTCGAACTGGGCGATCAGGTTCGTTTCCTCGGTGTGGTGCGCAATGTGCCGGAATTGCTGATGACACACCAGTTCGCGGTGCTCAGCACCCATTACGAAGGCATGCCATTGGCATTGATCGAAGGCATGGCGGCCGGTTGCGCGGTGGTTGGCAGTGCAGTGCCCGGCGTGCGCGAAGTGATTACCGATGGCGTCAATGGACGACTCGTACCCGAAGCTGATGCGGTAGCGATGGCCGATGCACTGGAACAACTATTGCGAGACCCGGAGCATGCATCGCAAATGGCGGCTGCAGCGCGCAAGGCGGCGCTGGAGCGTCATAGTCGCGAACTGATGAATCAGCGTTACGAGGATTTGTTCCTTTCTCTGGTTCCGTAGAGTGGATATTGTTCCGCTGATCGATATCAAGCTGAGCAAGTACGGTAACGAGTTACGTCGGCCCAGTTATTTTTGACAATGCTCGAAGCGTGTCGTACTTCATTCGGGCATAGCGGGCATGCAAGCCATGGAATTGCAGGCCTGATCGGCCATCAATAAATCCACCGCGAATGACGAGATTTTTCAGCAAATAGGCATAGGCTGCCAGCCGTCCTCGTATCGCGCTGGCTCGTCGGCCTTTCTTGTGCTGTTCGTTTGCCCAAAGGCGCGCATAACTTTGCAGTTTTTGCCAATAGTGTTCTGCGCTTATTGCAGTATCGTGCTCAAGCCTGATTTTGGAAGCCAGTACCTTGGAACCCGAGATGTCGAGATATTCATGGACGGGTATCAGCGCGTGACGTAGGTGGGAGCGAAATAACCGTTGCACAGGCTCACGTGCAAAACCGCTTGCGCGCAAGCGATGACCAAGAAAATGTACCCGGCGAATCAGTAGCCAGACATCAGCTTGTTCTACTTTTCCCGATTCGAATAATCGACGTAATACCGACTGTGCTTCAGGTTCAATCCATTCATCCGCGTCCAGCAAAATCACCCAGGATTGCGATGCACGGGATATCGCTTCATTTTTCTGCGCCGCAAACCCAAGCCAGTCCTGATGCTCGACCCTTGCACCTTCCGCTTTGGCAATTTCCACGGTGGCATCGGTGGATCCTGAATCAAGTACGATCACTTCGTGACAAATCGGAACAAGCGATCGCAGGCAGCGTGCGATTCTATCTTCCTCGTTCTTGGTAATGACAACGGCAGATAAGGGAAGTCGATCAGGCATCAGTAACTTTCCGGATTGTGTTTGCAAGGCATTTTTCTCTTTTAATTGCCGTTCTCACATGGAGCGCGAGCATTTTGCGTGCAACAATGCACGGGTCGAGTTGGCTCGATGCACTATAAATTATTTTTGCTAAAGACTTGCGACCGAAAATTACAGGAAGGCCATCATGTGGTATCTCATCATCGGCACCGACGTAGAAAATTCTCTTGAGCAGCGTATCGCCGCGCGTCCGGAACATTTGGCACGCCTGCAAGTTCTGGCAAATGCCGGTCGTTTGAAACTGGCGGGGCCGCTACCGGCCATTGATTCGGAAAATCCGGGTGATGCCGGATTTTCCGGGAGTGCGATCGTGGCGTCTTTCGAAAACCTTCAGCAGGCACAGGCCTGGGCTTTGAACGATCCGTACCTGCACGAAGGCGTGTATTCGAAGGTGGAAGTCAGGCCGTTCAAGCTGGTTTTCCAAGATGGGAAATGATGTTCGAGTTGAAAAAATAAGATCCGCCATTGAAGCGGCATTGCATCCGGCTCGACTTGAAATCGTCGATCAAAGCCATCGGCATGCCGGACATGCCGGCGCGCAGGATGGCCGGGGTCATTTTGATGTTCTTATTGTCAGTGATGCCTTCATGGGCAAGCTGCCTTTGGCGCGCCATCGCATGGTGTTTACCGCAGTGGGTAATCTGTTGGAAACCGATATCCACGCCTTATCAATCAAGGCCTTAAGTACCGATGAAATGAGCTCATGATTTAAGCGCTGATACTGGGCTTTGACGCTGCTATACTCACAACCGGTCGCCGCGAAATAGCTGCTAGTTTGCATGAGCTAAATGCCATAAGCTATTGAAATCGTGGTTCTTTAATTTCTAGCTGGGCTCGCCCCAGTGCCGGTTTTGTGCCGGATAACCAGACAGTGTTTAAAAATGCGCCTTTCCACAATTAAGCTTGCTGGCTTCAAATCTTTCGTCGACCCCACCGTAATGCACCTCCCCACCAATATGACGGGCGTGGTGGGTCCTAATGGTTGCGGAAAGTCCAATATTATTGATGCCGTCCGCTGGGTCATGGGCGAAAGCTCGGCCAGCCGCCTGCGTGGTGATTCCCTGACCGACGTTATTTTCTCGGGTTCTTCAACCCGTAAGCCGGTCAGTCAGGCCCTTGTCGAGCTGATTTTCGATAACTCCGAAGGCACTGTCGGTGGCGAATACGCCCGTTATGCCGAAATTTCGGTCAAGCGCAGCGTCAGTCGCGATGGCCAATCCAACTATTATTTGAACGGTGCGCGCTGCCGCAGGCGCGATATCACTGATCTGTTCCTCGGCACCGGTCTGGGCGCCCGCAGTTATTCGATTATCGAACAGGGCATGATCAGTCAGATCATCGAAGCCAAACCGGAAGATCTGCGTGTTTATCTGGAAGAAGCCGCCGGCATCTCCAAATACAAGGAACGCCGCAAGGAAACTGAATCGCGAATCAAATCGACCCGCGAAAATCTGGATCGCCTGAGCGACTTGCGTGAAGAAATCGACAAGCAACTCGAGCATTTGAAACGTCAGTCGCGTGCTGCCGAACAATATCAAACCCTGCAAGTCGATCGCCGCGAAAAAGATGCCCAGGTCAAAGCACTGGAATATCGCCGCCTGGATATGGAATCATCTGCATTGCGCGAGTCGCTGACTTCCGATGAAGTGAAGCTTCAGGAAATTCTGGCCGCGCAGCGCAGCGCCGAAGCTGAAATCGAAACCTGCCGCAGCCAGCACACCGAAGCCAGCGAAAAGCTCGGCAAAGTCCAGGCCGAAGGTTATCGTGTCAGCGGCGAGTTGGCCCGTATCGAACAACAAATCCAGCATCAGCGTGAACTGACCCAGCGTCTGGAAACCGCCAAAATTGAAGCCCACACCGCGTTTTCGCAAATCGGTGAACACATCACCGGCGATGAAATGCAGATGAGCGAACTGGCCATCGCCACCGCCGAAGCCGAACCCAAACTCGCTGCCTTGAAAGACGAAGATGCCGGTCGCCAGGAAGCGCTCCGCAATGCCGAACAAGCACTGCAAGATTGGCAAACGCGCTGGGATGCTTATGCGCGCAACCATTCGGAAGCCACGCGTTGGGCCGAAGTCGAGCGCACGAAGATTGAGTATCTAGAAAAGCAGACACTCGATGCCGCCAAACGCAGCGAAATTCTGTCGACTGAGCGCGTTGGACTAGACACCGATGCCATCGTTGCCGCATTGGAAAACATGTCGGTCGAACACGACAGCAAAAAAGCCAGCCTCGATGAGTTGTCGACACAATTGGAAGCCCGCAAAGCCAATTTGACGACATTGCAGGAACAGCAACGTGCAGGCCAGAACGAGTTGTCTGAGACCCGTAAACAAATTCAAACTGCTCGCGGACGTTTGGCATCGCTGGAAGCCTTGCAGCATGCCGCTCTCGGACAGGAAAAAAATGTCGCGCTCGATTGGCTGAAGGCTCAGGACATTCAGGGCAACAAGCGATTGGGCGAAGCTCTGTCGGTTGACGCAGGCTGGGAAACCGCTGTTGAAACCGTGCTCGGCAGTCTGCTTGAAGCCGTCACCGTCGACGCGCCGGAGCAATGGATGGATGCCTTGTCGAGCCTGTCGCAAGGTCGCGTTGCGCTGGTTTCCTCCGAACGAAACGAAGAAGCATTCGCCACCGATTCACTCGCGGCAAAAGTGCAGGGGCCGACAGCGATCAGGCGCTTGCTGGCGAATATTCTTGTTGCCGAAAACGCAGATGCTGCAAAACGCATGCAATCGTCGCTGCACGATGGTCAGGCCGTGATCACGCAGAGTGGCGAGTGGCTGGGCAAGGGCTGGTTGAGGGTTACCCGTTCCGGTGAAGCCCAGCAAGGCTCGCTGGCGCGTGAGAACGAAATCAAGCAGCTGCGTGCCGACATTGAAAATCTGGCCAAAAAAGAACAAGCCACCAATGAAGCGCTTACTTCGATGCGCGATAAATTGCTGGAAGCCGAACAACTGCGGGAAGACGCGCAGCGCACTTTGTATTTGAATCACCGCAGCGTTTCCGAGTTGGCAGGTTCATTGCAAGGTCAAAAAAGCCGTCTGGATTCAGCGCAGGCTCGTGTTACCCGCATCGATGCCGATATCATGCAATTGAGCCAGACACTGGAAGAATCGCAAACGCAAGTTGGCGAAGCGCGCGCCCGTCTTGAAAAAGCGGTGGGCTCCATGGGTGACCTGGAAGCAGAGCGTGTGCGTCTGGACACCGAACGTAAAGACCTGACCCAATCGCGCGACGATGCCCGCAACGTTGCGCGCGAATCACGTGAACAAGCGCATCAGTTGGCCTTGAGTCTCGAATCACAGCGCACGAAAGTGAATTCGCTTACGCAATCGCTCGCCCGCATGGGTAGCCAGCGTGCACAACTCGAAATTCGACTGTCGGAACTCAGCGCGCAGTTGGCTGAAGGCGATGCTCCCGTATTGAAGCTGCAGGCCGAACGCCAATCGGTTCTGGATCAACGCATCATCGTTGAAAGAGATCTTGCCGCTGCACGTTCCGCATTGGACGGCATCGAAAATGAAATGCGCAAGTACGAGCAGGCTCGCCAGCAATCCGATCAGGCTGCGCTCGCACAACGCGAAGCCATCAATAAGCGTCGTCTTGCGGAACAGGCATTTGTATTGAAGTCCGAGCAACTATCCGAAGCGATTGTTGCTGCCGGCCTGGAATTGGATGCCGTGTTGCAAACACTGACCGAAAATCTCGATCTTGAAGTGTTGCAAAAGAATCTGGTCGATATCGATAACAAGATGCGTCGTCTGGAACCGGTCAATCTGGCCGCGATTTCCGAGTATCAGGAACAGAGCACTCGTAAAACTTATCTTGACAGCCAAAATCAGGATCTGGTCAGTGCATTGACGACGCTGGAAGACGCGATCAAGAAAATCGATCGTGAAACCCGAGGCCGCTTCAAGGAAACCTTTGATCGAGTCAATCAGGGCGTTCAGGAGCTTTATCCACGCCTGTTCGGCGGCGGTCATGCCTACCTTGAACTGACCGGAGAAGATTTACTCGATACAGGTGTGTCGATCATGGCCCGTCCGCCAGGTAAGCGTGTCTCGAATATTTCGCTGTTGTCCGGTGGTGAAAAAGCATTGACGGCAGTCGCATTGGTTTTCGCGATTTTCCGTTTGAACCCAGCACCATTCTGCTTGCTGGACGAAGTCGATGCGCCGTTGGATGAAGCCAATGTCGGTCGCTTCTCGGCCATGGTGCGCGAGATGAGTGAGAAGGTGCAGTTCCTGTTTGTTACCCATAACAAGGCAACGATGGAAGCAGCCAGCCAGCTCAGCGGCGTGACGATGCGTGAGCCAGGCGTCAGCCGCCTCGTATCAGTGGATCTGGATGAAGCATCGCGTTTGGTTGGCGCAGCCTAAGGAGAGTTGAATGGAAGGATTGAGCGATACCACGCTGCTTCGTATCGGGATTGCCGTTGCATTCGTGATTTTGGTGACGGTGATTTTATTCAGTAGCCGGAAAAAACCCGAGCAGGGCGTTCGCACCAGTCTGCAAGACGAAGGTGCTCCAAAACGCATGGAGCCAACGCTGAAGGATTTGCTCGAAGCCGAAGAGAACGGCGAATCACTGGAAGGTGATGCCCAAATTAACGATAGCGAAAAAGAACAGTCCGGTTATCTGGAAGTTGGAGCACGGCCCCACAAGGATTTCGACAAGGTAGTCAGTCTGCTGCTAGCCGCTCGAGCCGGTCAGACTCTGCAAGGCCCCGATTTGGTCGTGGCTGCCGAAAGGGCCGGATTGATTTACGGCAATCGGAATATCTTCCATCGCATGGTCGACAAGAATCTCGAGCAAGGTCCCGTTTTCAGCGTGGCCAATTTAGTGCAGCCGGGTATTTTCGACCTGCGCACGATCAAGGAACTGAAAACACCGGGAATCCACTTTTTCATTACCTTGCCTGGCCCTCTTAGTGCCCTCGATGCGTGGGACGCGATGTTGCCTACTGCACAGCGCATGGCGGAATTGCTCGATGCCGTAGTACTGGATGACCAGCGTAATGCACTTGGCCGCCAACGCATCTCGCATATCCGCGAAGAATTGCGTACTTATGATCGTCAACGTGAAAAATTGAATATCAAACCTGGTCGGTAATTCATGTCTGCTTCCGAGCGAATCAATCAACTTAGAAAACTCATTGAAGACGCCAACCATCAATATCACGTGCTCGATGAGCCGCAGATTCCCGATGTTGAATATGACATGCTGGTCCGCGAGCTGGAAACACTCGAAAAGCAATATCCCGAACTGAGAACCACAGACTCGCCTACCCAGCGAGTGGGTGCTGCGGCACTGAAAGAATTTGCCCAGGTGCAGCATGAATTGCCGATGCTTTCGCTCGGCAATGCTTTCAGCAATGAAGAGATTTCTGATTTCGTCAAACGCATTTGCGATACCTTGAATGTCACAGAGCCCGGGTTTTCGGTCGAACCCAAACTGGATGGATTAGCCATCAATCTGCGCTATGAAAACGGCGTGTTCGTTCAGGGCGCCACCCGCGGCGATGGTGCGACCGGTGAAGATGTCACGATTAATCTGCGTACTATCCAGGCTATTCCGCTGCGTCTGCAGGGCAATGTGCCGCAGGTATTGGAAGTACGCGGTGAAGTCTTCATGCCGCGTGCCGAATTCGAAGCCTTCAACGAACGAGCACGCGAACGTGGCGAAAAAACATTGGCAAATCCGCGTAACGGCGCAGCGGGTTCACTTCGCCAACTGGATTCCAGAATCACCGCATCAAGGCCGTTGAGTTTTTATGCGTACGGCTTGGGCAAAGTTAATGAATGGGCTTTGCCGGAAACTCATTCCGGAATGCTGATGGCGCTGAAAAATTTCGGTTTGCCTGTGAGTCCAGAAGTCTCGACAGCACAAGGTGTAGATGGCCTGCTGGCCTATTTTGGAAAGATCGGCGAATCGCGCGACAGCCTTCCTTACGATATCGATGGTGTGGTTTACAAACTTGACCGATACGATCAACAAAACGCGATGGGTTTCGTGTCCAGAGCGCCGCGATGGGCGATTGCCCACAAATTTCCCGCTCAGGAGCAGCTCACCACAGTTGAGGCG
>JAYUWO010000132.1:0-38989 GCA_043753545.1 Arenimonas sp. | reverse complement strand
GATCTGGCGGGATTTATCGCGCCTAAAGGACGCTCCTACGATGGCTTTTGATTTATTTGTTTTAGATACCACGCATAAACTTCTTCAATGCCTTGTCGAAGCGGAATACGCGCTTGCCAACCCAGTGCATGCAATCGGTTCACATCCATCAGCTTGCGCGGCGTACCGTCAGGCTTGCTTGGATCGGTAAGGATTTTTCCGTCGAAGCCGATGATCTCCGCCACCAGTTTCGCCAAGTCCATAATCGAAATATCGTGCCCAACACCCACATTGAGAAATTGTTCTTCCGAATAATTTTTCATCAGGAAGACGGAAGCATCGGCCATGTCGTCTACATGCAAAAATTCGCGCATCGGGGTGCCGGTTCCCCACATTATGTATTCGCTATCGCCACGCAGTTTTGCTTCATGGATTTTTCGGATCATCGCCGGCAACACATGCGAATTGGCAAGATCGAAATTATCGCCGGGCCCATACAAATTGGTCGGCATTAGGCTGATCGCATTAAACCCGTATTGGCGGCGATAGGCCTCGCACATCTTGATCCCGGCAATCTTCGCAATCGCATACCACTCGTTGGTCGGCTCGAGTGGACCGGTCAACAGATATTCCTCTTTCAATGGCTGCGGCGCCAGTTTCGGATAGATGCAGGACGATCCAAGAAAACAAAGCTTCTTGACACCATGCTGCCAGGCCGAATGAATCACATTGGTCTGGATTGCCAAATTGTCACGCAGAAATTCGGCCGGATACGTGCTGTTGGCATGAATACCGCCAACTTTTGCCGCAGCAAGAAAAACATATTCCGGCTGCTCGTCGCGGAAAAAACTTTCAACGGCAAGCTGGCTGGTCAAATCAACTTCGGTACGTGAACGCAATAATAGATTTTCAAATCCATCTTGTTGCAGGCGGCGTACGATGGCCGAGCCAACCAGTCCTTTATGACCGGCAACAAAAATACGGCTGTCCTTCTTGATTACAGCTTCACTCATGGTGATTCGACACCCGATATCCCGCTTCATTGACCAGGGTGTCTCGACGCGCAATTTCCAGATCGCAGGCCATCATTTCTTTTACCAGATCGGCAAACGGCGTCGTTGCTTCCCAGCCAAGCTTTGCTTTTGCCTTGCTGGCATCGCCAAGCAGTGTTTCGACTTCGGCTGGACGGAAATAACGACTATCGATGGCGACAATTTTCTGGCCGACTTTGGCGCGAGAATCTTCCGGTACGCTTTCAATCACACCGTATTGATCGGCTCCCTTACCATGCCAGGCAATACCGATTCCCAATTCTTTCGCTGCCTGGTTCACGAAATCGCGAACCGAATATTGCTCACCGGTGGCAATCACGAAATCTTCGGCTTCGTCCTGTTGCAGCATTAGCCACATCGCTTCCACATAATCGCGGGCATGGCCCCAATCGCGACGTGCATCGAGATTGCCGAGATACAGGCAGTCTTGCAGACCGAGGTGAATACGCGACAAGGCACGGGTAATTTTTCGTGTCACGAAAGTTTCGCCACGCAATGGCGATTCATGATTGAACAAAATGCCGTTGCAGGCATACATGCCATAGGATTCGCGATAATTCACGGTAATCCAGTAGGCGTAAAGCTTCGCCGCACCGTAGGGCGAACGAGGATAGAAAGGCGTGGTTTCTTTCTGCGGTGTTTCCTGCACCTTGCCGTAAAGTTCGGAGGTCGAAGCCTGATAGAAACGGGTTTTCTTTTCCATTCCCAGAATGCGAATCGCTTCCAGAATTCTCAGTGTGCCCATTGCATCGGAATTGGCGGTGTATTCCGGTGTTTCAAACGACACCTGTACATGGCTTTGAGCACCAAGATTATAGATTTCGTCCGGCTGTACCTGCTGGATGATACGAATCAGATTGGTCGCATCGGTCAGATCACCGTAGTGCAAAACGAAATGTCGATTCGATTCATGCGGATCTTTGTACAAATGATCGACGCGATCGGTGTTGAACGATGAAGCGCGACGCTTGATGCCGTGCACTTCATAGCCTTTGGCCAATAATAGTTCTGCCAGATAGGCGCCGTCTTGGCCGGTAACACCGGTAATCAATGCTTTTTTCACTTTTTATATCCTTTTGACTGACCCGGGCGTTTGCTTCCCGAGGCTTTATTGTCATCTAAAAACTGCAGTAAATCATGCCATTGCTTGACAGCATGGGCACGGGAAAATTGATTGTCTAGTAGTTGCCGGGCTGCCAAGCCATGGCGTTGGCAGGCCTCGACATTATCTGCCAAATGAAGAATACCCTCGGCGAGTTGGGCGGCATCACCTTGCTTCACTGAAAAGCCGCAGCCATTGTTGTTAATCAGCCGCGCCAATTCGCCATCTTCGTCGCCAATAAATACTATCGGCCGCGCAGCAGCAGCAATTCCGTAGAACTTGCTTGGCACAATATGGCCTTCCAATTCCGGTCGCAGGCTTACCAAATGCATGTCTGCAGCCGCCATGGAATCTGACAGTTTTTCAAGTGGCTGGTAGGGTTGGAAAATGATCGACTCCAATTCCGCCTGCGTTGCACGCAAACGTAACTGGTCATAGCCATGCCCGCCGCCGATGATCAGAAAAGCGATATGACGGGTATTCCGCAATTTCAAGGCGGCGTCAAAGAGGGTTTCGATGTCGTGCGCGCGGCCCAGATTTCCGGAATATCCCACTACAAATTTATCGGACAAATTCAAAGAACGCCTTAGCTGACTTGCGTGAGTCGACATCGGAACAATATCGTCTTCGTGTGCCCAATTCGGAATCACCTGAAGTTGCTCGGTGGCAATGCCTTGTTTATGAAAATATTCCGACATCCGCTCGCCGATCACGACATTCATCGATGCCCATCGCAAACTGGTATTTCGCAGCATCTGCAAAGTACGCGATAACAACCGGGGGATTTTCGGTTCGCCCATCGCAACCGCCAATTCCGGAAAAACATCCTGCAGCCAATTCACCAACACGGCACCGCGTAGCTTTGCAATTGCGGCCACCACCAGCGATATCAGCGGTGGATCGGTCTTGGCAATCACGATGTCGCCACGACCTAAAACGCGCCACAAGGTCCAGGGTAATGTCAGATAAAAAGTCAGGTAATCCACCAGACGGCCAGCAAGATGTTTTCGTCCGAAACGACTGGTCCAGACACGGTGAATATCGACATGCTTCCATTGTTCGCGCGGCAGTAATTGTGCCGAAGGATTGTCATAGCACAAACGGCTTGTCACCATGGCCACCGAAAGGCCGCTGCTAGCCAGGCTGGCGGCTAAATCCGACATGATCTGGCTGGTTGCCGAATGATCTGGATAGCCATAGCGGTTGACGAAAATTATGCGCATTTAGCAGATCTACTCAAAAGATTTTGTGCCGGAAAGCCATTGAAGCTCTTCTGAAAACTCATCTGCTACTGTCAACGCGTATGACTTGGTCAAATGATCATCATCAGAGTACGCAACTATCCCATTAATTACGGCGGGGCAACGTTCGTCATCGCACATGAAGCCTTTAGGATCCAGTACGTGCAGATTACTGTTGTTTTTGGCGACTTCGTAGATTTCATTTTCAACGTTGTGGGAAAAGCGTTTGGTGGCATCCAGATCAGCAAAGCATTTTTGCTCCGACAACAATGCCAGACAATGTTGTGCCGAGTACCTTTGAACAGGGCTAGGCAACACTATCAGCACTTTGATACCTCTCCCATCCGCTTTTTTTACAAGGCCAATCAGCGATTCGGAAAATTTATGTAACGCATCATCCGGCGAACTTGCGGTCCAGTCATAATACTCGCCGGGCTTGAAATGGGTTTGATCGATCAGTGACAGTGATTGATTGCCCATGCCATCGGCCCAGCGTGCTGCAATGATAATCCCCTTCAAACCTTTGCTTGTTTGCCATGACTCAAGACTCGCGAATATGTGTTCATTAAACTGCTTACACCCCCCCTCCCTTACAGACAAGGGTAGTGGGCGACAACCGCCCTTCGTAAGAACACCAACTTTGGTCGCACTGCCTTCTGCAGCCTTTGCGATTGCAGGTGCCCAATGCTCGCCATGCGAGTCCCCCCAGAGCAAAACCGACGGCTTCACTGACTCAGGGAAACATCTATTTATATCTGCCTTAGTAGGATATGCCTCAAACATGCAACCAGTGTCTGCCTTGTCATTCCGGGAGGAGTAAAGCACTTTCTCGCTTTCCGAATATCCAATACCGAATCGCACCCAACCTCCAATTGACATGGTGAGCGACAGAACTATGGCCATTCCGATAAACCCATACGAAATAACGCGGCGTTTGCTGACATCGACGAGTCGTTTCCAGGTTTTTTTTTCTATCATTTCATACGTAAAAATCGAGAGAAGCAAAGCCGCAAACAAGCCTATGCAATCAAGCAGCAGAGATTCTTCATAAAGCCTTCGGCTTCTCATCATTACCAAAATAGGCCAGTGCCAGAGATACAGGGGATAGGAAATTTTTCCTATGTAGGCCAATGGGCGAAAACCAAGAAAACGGCTTATGAAATTGCCATCAGCCGCAATACCGGCAATAAGTATCAAAACAGCGCCGAAAACCGGAATCATAGCCGCCGGTACAGGAAAGTCCATCTGTCCTTGTGAATAGACAAAAAAGACCATTATCAGGAAGAGGCCGGAAGCTCCCATCACGTTGCATGCCGACTCACTTAATTTTCTGCCTTCGACACTGAATATTGCGGCTACCAATGCCCCAGCCAGCAACTCCCAAGCCCTCGATGGCATGAGATAAAACGCTGACGACATATCGGTGACTGACCAAAATAAGGAAAGCAGTAATGACAGCGCGAACAAGATGGCAATCATGGCTACTAATCGCCACTTCTTGCTAATGCCCAGTACGCTTAGAAGTAGCGGCCACAACAAATAATACTGCTCCTCGACGGACAGCGACCACATGTGCAAGAGTGGATTATGTTCGGCCAGTTCAGAAAAGTAGTTTCCGGAATCAATCAGGAAAAAGTGATTCGCATTAAGAAATATCGTCGCGACGGAGGCTCTAACCAAACTACCAACTTCACCGCTTATTCGCTCTAGTAAAAACACTGATGCCAGTAGCACGAAAAAAAGTACGAATGCCAACGCTGGCAATAGCCTGCGTATTCGTCTGGACCAAAAACCAATCAGATCTATGCGGCCGGTGCTCTGCTTTTCCGAGATCAGCAATCCGGTAATCAGGAATCCGGATATGACAAAAAAAACATCGACGCCTGCAAAGCCACCCGCAAAAAACGGGAAGTTCGCATGAAAAGCAAGTACGCCCAACACCGAGATCGCTCGAAGTCCGTCGACATCAGCTCTGTACTGGGTCATTTACGGCACTCTTGACTGACCAAAACTGTTGGCAGAAAAAAGATCACCTCTTTTCAGCCCTTCGTCTCTCCAACACCCAATCACCCAACACCAGACAGTCCATCTTCGTCCGCAGGAAACAATCCAGTGCTTCAACTGGGGTACAGACCACGGGCTCGTTTTCGTTGAATGAAGTATTGAGCACCATGGGTACACCGGAGATCGCATTGAATGCTTCGATCAAATGGTAATAACGCGGGTTGGTTTTTTCGTAGACGGTTTGCAGACGACCGGAACCATCGACGTGGCAAACCGCAGGAATCTTGCTGCGTTGTTCGGCACGAATCTGGTAAACCTGCATCATGAAAGGCACTTCGCCATCGAGCTCAAACCAATCTTTCACCGATTCGCGGAGTATCGATGGTGCAAACGGACGGAAGGATTCACGGCGTTTTATTTTCAGATTCAAAATATCTTTCATATCGGCGCGGCGTGGATCACAGACAATCGAACGATTACCCAGAGCACGGGGGCCCCATTCCATGCGGCCCTGGAACCAACCAATCACCTGGCCATCGGCCACATTGGCGGCGACTTTTTCGCAGAGTACAGATTCATCATCGTATTTCTTGACTACGCAGCCCTGCTCGGCAATTTTTTGGGTGCGAGAGCTCAGTAATGCTTCAATTTCTGCATCGCTTGCTTCCGGGCCCCAATAGGCATGATCCATTACCGGGCCACGTGCGCCGCCTTGTTCATGCCAGACAGCGTAGGCCGCACCGATAGCGCCGCCGGCATCACCGGCCGCTGACTGCACATAAATTTCTTTGAAGGGTGTTTGCAAGGTGACCTTGCCATTGGCTACCGAGTTCATGCCGCACCCACCGGCAATGCATAGCTGATCGATGCCGTGCTTTTTATGCAAGGTGTTCAGCAAGTGGAAGAAAGCTTCCTCGTACATCGCTTGAATCGAGCGTGCCAGGTCTTTGTGATATTGCTCGAGTGGTTGATCCGGGCTGCGCGAGGGTCCGAGCAGTTCATTTAATTTTTCGGAAAACAGAATACCGACAGAGGGAGATCCGTTATCCCACTCGTATTCAACCTTCTCTTTATGATGACGGAAATAATCCAGATTCAATTTGAAACTGCCGTCCGATTCCAGTTTCACGATCTCGCGCATTTTGTCGAGATACTTTGGCTCGCCGTAAGGCGCAAGCCCCATCACCTTGTATTCGTCACCGTAATGCGGAAAGCCGAGATACTGGGTGAGCGCCTGATAAAAAATACCGAGCGAATGTGGAAAATACACACGGTCTTCGACATCGATTTCGGTGCCATTGCCGACACCCCATGCAGCACTGGCAAAGTCGCCAAAACCATCCACCGAGACAACCACCGCTTTTTCAAAAGGCGACACATGAAAAGCCGAAGAAAGATGCGCGACATGGTGTTCAACCGCATGTGCTTTTCCGGTGAACTTGCTGTCCGGAAACGCCTGCATTAAGTGTTCGGCAACACCGGCACGTTCGCGTTTGTTGCGAATACGATCCAGCACCATGCCGAGGTCGGGTCGCTTGAGCAAAGTGAACGCCAATTTTTTTCCGAGATTCGCTTTCGAGTCCTGATTGATCGCAATATGTTCAAGCTCCGATAAATCGATTCCGGCTTCTTTCAGACAATACGCAATGGCCTGGCTGGGAAAACCGGCCCAGTGCTTGATTCTGCGAAATCGCTCTTCTTCGGCGGCCGCGATAATTCTGCCATCCTGAATCAGGCAGGCGGAGGAGTCACCGTGAAAAGCATTGATACCAAGAATGTACATACCACTCCAAATTCTTCTATGAACTACCTAAGAAAACACTAATTAATTTTCACTGACCAGAAAGCGCAGAGTCACTGGGTTCCCGCCGCAGAATGTCATCCCTGAATGCTATAGAAATTCCGTAGGGGCGATTCATGAATCGCCCCTACGGCATCAAAGCAGCGGCACTTAGTTCCCGCCGTAGCCTGCCCTCGAATGCTCTTGTCGGGGGCGGGAATGACGCCTATCTAATTAATCACAGCCTCCCCAATTTATTTTCCAACATCACCAAAGACAAAACTGCTTCGGCAATCGATCTTTGCATGGCGTAAACCATGCCTGCATGTCCATCAAGAATTCCGCCTTTGACAAACAGGCAATAAAACACTGCCAATATCGGCATTACCACGTAAAGTCGACGCAACCGGTCAGGCCATGACAATCCGGAAAACGGCGTGTTGAGCAAGTGCGTCAATTCGAGCCTGGCATATCGCACTTGTGCAGACAGCCAGCGGTCCAACAGCTTACGGTCATCATGCAGAATGTAGCCTGAAAGCATTGCCGTTTTGTGGGGATGCAGAATTCGTTGCGTGTGCCCTTCCTGCAAATACTGTGACCCGTCCCGACGATACAAAACCGTTACCGCGGGATACAGGCTTCCACGCAACTCTTGCCCATGAATGCAATAACGGAACCTGGCTCGATACCCACCAACATCATCGGCAGGGATTAACTGATCCAGGCTTTTTATGAAGCCGTCAGTCAACACATAATCGGCATCCAGCGCCAATACCCAGTCCGTCTTGATGCCGCATTCAAGCAAACCAAAATTCCATTGCCGTGAATGGCTGTCGAAAGCACGAGTAACGACACGAACGTTCGGAAAGCCCGCCATTATTTCCAGCGTACGATCGCTACTGCCGCTATCAACGACCAGCACTTCGGCCGCCCATTGCAATTTCGCCAGGGTGCGGCCGATGTTCGCCTCTTCGTTGTAGGTGAGCAGCAAGGGGGTTATCTGTTTCAACATCACTGTTGACCCTGGATTTCGATATATTTTGATTCCATCTGTTTCGCGATGGTATCCCAGGAATATTGTAATTCCACCCACTGTCGCCCGTTTTTCCCGAGCGATTCAGCCAAGGCCGGATCTTCAAACCAGCGACGGAGCACGTCTGCAAGCTGGTCGGCTTGTGGCTCGACCACCGCACCCGCATTCGCCTCCACCACGATATCTGCGGCCCCTACCTGCGGCACACACAAGACCGGGCGCGCTGCCGCCATGGATTCCAGAACGACATTGCCGAAATTTTCGGAAATCGAAGTAATCATCAGCGCTAAAGATTGTTGCAACAGTTTTTCTTTTTCCACACCCGATACGCTGCCGGTAAACCGTATCCGGTTTTCAATGCCGAGTTTGAATGCGTGTGCCTTGATGGCAGGTAATATGCCTTCGTCATCGGCACCTGCAATTATCAGATTTAATTCCGGCACCTGCGCTATGGCATCCAGGGTCAGTTCGAGCCTTTTTTTCCAACTGATGCGGCCGAGTGCGAGTATGTATGGAGGTTCCGTGCTTTCCTTGCCCCGTAAATTCAACGTCGGCAAGGACACGCCATTGGGAATTTCAAACGGCTTGTTTGGCAGCTTGAAATCCAGAGCCAGCATTTCTTCGGTTTCGATTTTCGAGGTACTGTGAATTCCCGCCGCACATCGCAGATTTTTCTTCTCGATCAGAGCTATCCACAAATTTTTTAACCACCGGCTACGACTGCGAATCAAATCGCCGACCAACATGCCGCGTGGCGAAATGACATAGGGCCGTTTCGCCTTGCGTGCGGCACGCGCGGCCGCCCAAGTGGGCCAGAGGAATACCGAATGTAGGTGCACCAAATCAAATGTCGATAATTCGACGTCAATGGCTGAGGCCATCTTTGGCGAGTAGTACAGACGCCGCAGCGTGGTTGATGGAAAGTAATGTACGTTTACGCCATCCATCAACACCGGATGATCCAGCGGCACATCGCTATCCCCGCTGCCATCAACATTGGTCGTGAACACATGCACTTCGTGCCCGCGCCGCACCAATGCAGCACATAAGGCATGCACCGACACAATCGGGCCTCCGTATCGCACAGCAGGTAGATAGCTCGGTACGACATGCAAAATACGCATGCATTAAATCCCCGGATTCGGCTTTGATCCAAACTGGTCGTTATACAGCTTTGCAACACCTTCTACCGTGCGGTCGCAATCATAGGCGTCGATAATTTCCTGCACTTTGCTCGCCGTCGGAGGATTTTCCATCATCATCCCCATTGCTGTGGCGAGTGCATCGATATCGCCCATCGGGAAGCATAACTCGGGGAAATTCGGCACGATCAAATCATCAGCACAACCCACTTCCGCACTGACCACACATGGCAGGCCACTGGCCATGGCTTCATTTGTCACCAGGCCCCAGGTTTCCTTGGCGTCGCTGGGCAATACCAGCGCGTCGGCCGCGACATAAGCACGGGCAATTTCGCTTTGATTTAGAAATCCGGCGAAGCTTGCTGCGGGTTTGTGAGTGAATTCCCGATTATTTGTAAAATCGTCGTTCCCGCCCCCGACAAGAGCATTCGAGGGCTGGCTGCGGCGGGAATCCAGAAAGCCTGAAGTCACTGGGTTCCCGCCTACGCGGGAATGACAATTGATCGAGGGTTCCCTAGAACTATCGCCGGTCAACAGACCTTGACCAGGTTTGAAATAAACATCGCACGCTTCGTGCAAGGCATCATTTAATTCACCAGTACCCACCCAAAGCATATGCACTTTTTTGTGTGGATGCTTTTCCTGCAACTTAGCGATACCGGCAATAATATCTAGTGGCCTTTTTTTGGGTATGAATTTGCCTACCGATAAAAAACAAAACGCATCTTTCGGTATTCCCCAGGCTTTGCGGATTTCCGTCCGGTCGGAACGCAGCGCTTCTGCTTGCTCTCTGAATCTTTTGTTCTCGATGCAATACGGTGCACGAATCATCTGCTCTGGCTTGTAGCCGAGTTTTTGATAAAACGACTGGTTGGCCTTACCTATTGTCAAAAAATAATCGACTTTATTCAGCAATCTTTTCAAGATCAGCCACTTCATGCTCTGCTTGAGTCCACCTTTATTGCTACGAAGATTGGACTCCCCTCGCAACCAGATTTGAATGCCCGCCTTTTTTGCTTCGCGTATTGCCTGCCAATAAGCCATCACCTGCCAACCCTGAACCCAGAGCACTTTTACGCCTTGCTGTTTCAGCATGTCGGCGAAACCCGGCTTGAGCTTCAACCAGCCAAATGCGTCCTGTTTCGCTCCGGTTTGCACGGACAGATATTCGTGCGGATAGCCTTCGAGTAAATCGATATCCCACGCAAGCTTACGATTGAATCCGGGATCAAAGCTGGCCTTGATGCCCTGGTCGCTCATGAAAAATACTTTGAATGGCAGCTGGGTATTTTTTGCCAGACCACGCCAGATCGGTGTTTGATACTGAATGGGGTGCGTCGTGAGAATGGCCAGCATTTGTCGTCCGGGGAAAGGCTTGCAATAAGCTTACTACGCCGGGCCACTTCTTATAAGTATTTGCAGAACCGGTGTTCAGCTAGGACGATTCCTCGGCAAGAATTTCAGGCGGCTTTATTTTTGTTTTATTTCTTTCACGATGCGATTCCAGCTCGAGCCTTTCTATCCATAACTGATCGAGATCTTTTTCACGATTCAATTGACCCATGGGCTCATAAGGGTCGACAAAGTTAATGACCTTGACGGCTGGATTTTCTGCGGGCTTTTTTGACAACTTTCTAGCCAAGCCCAATTGTGCAAGCAAAAAGCCCAGCGTAAGACCCAACGACAGGAGTACGAAAAGATCGCCATAGGCTTGGGTGGCAATGGAAAAAGTAGCCGCATTGGCCACCAGGAAAGCGACCAGGCCATAGGCAAAATTGGCATGCACCTTGGACTCACGCGACAAAATGCCGAGCATTCGCCAGATGTATCGCCCCATCGCCAATACCAACCAGAAAGCCAGCAGCAATCCCGGCACGCCAAGTTCTACCGTCAATTTACCCAGCCCGCTTTCTGCCGCACCACTTCCCACGCCACCAAAATGTTGCGCGCCCTGGCTTCCGATACCGAGTCCGCCGCCCAACCAGCCATGGCTATCAATCGCCCATTCGATAGGTGCGACCCCCATTTTTCGTAGTCGAATCGGGACATCGGAAAACACGGTTTCTGCGCGGGCAGAATACCTTCGGAAACCCGTTCCTTCCGCGTCATCCAGCTGACTGGACTTCTCTCTCAACTCACCAGGCCCTTGGGCCACCCAGCCAACGATACCGATGTAGGTTACGACGCCCAATATAGCCGCGAGCACTGCAAGCTTGCCTTGCCCGCTGTTAAACCAGAGACCGAGGCTGAAATAGGCGCATATGAAAACTGAAATTTCGATAATCATTTTGCGCCTGCCTGTCAGTGCACCGATATAAAACAGGAAAACCACCAAGCCCATTAGCAATAAAAGCTTTGGCAGTGAAAGTCTTCGCCCCCTGAATACGATAAAAGAAAAGCAGGCTACCGTAGCGCCATGCCAAGCTGCAATTTCAGCCGCGCGGAAGATACCCGAATTACCTTTGTAATATTCGCCCTGTCCGGAAATCCAGACTCCTTCACCCACCTCGCCAAGTATTCGCCAGCTAAACCCGACATTTTCGAGAGCCACTGTGCTTAAAGCGACGATCGCAATGACCACGTAGAACTTCATCCAGCGACGCACGCCCTTCATGCCTTGGTTCATTGCGAACTGATAAGCGAAGACAATGGCTGGGAGCGGCGCAAAATAGGAAAGCAGCCCGATCGCCGTCATTGTCGGATTTTGATATACCGCCAAAGAATGCATGGCCTGAATAACGGCCAACACCACGAATAATGCAAACGGCGTTCCGACATTTTGCCGCCAGCCCACAATACTGTTCGGCGACATCCTTATCTTGCTGGCTATCGCACCCAACCAGGCCGCCCCAAACACGGCCCCCACAAACACGACAAAATACACCGGCTGACCCGGCGTTATCTTGCGAAACGGATCCTGCAAGATCGCGGTTAGCACACACAGCACAAGCGCATATCGCCAATTGACAAATGCCATGGCACAAGCGACAAGCAATAATATAAGTGCCAGTTCGGACATGAATTAATTCGTCGTTATCGCTGCCGCCGCTGATGATCTGTCAGTACAGAACCCGGAAATTCGCGTGGCATTGGGGGCTTGTACTTACAAGGTGTTCACGCGGTCTGGGCGCATAGTATCGCCTGCGAGGAAGATTGTGTGTCAAAGCTTGTGAACGCTTTGGGACAATATCCGAAAAGCCCTTGTATCAAGTATTGGGTGTCACACGATTGGGCAAGGGCCCCTCGTACGGCGAAATTTAATGTGAAGAGCGCCTCACAAATGACCCGCCACGATGAACGATTTTGCAGAAAATGTCGCATTCCCGCTGAACCGAAACGGGCACTACTCTTCCCGATGAGGAAGGCAAAAATAATCGGCGTGGTAGTTCTGCACCCCGCTTTTCCGCACTTCATTCTGCTTCGTATATAAGTTCTGGGAGCATCCAAGACAAGACGGCGCCAGTCTCGCAGAATGCATCAGCCAGTTTTCGTCTGTATCCGGGACAAAGTCGGCAATGCCAGCAGAAAGCCCATTGAAAACCCTAACGTAAGCAAAATAAATACATCGCCGTAGGCCTGCGTTGCCACGGAGAAGGCGGCGGCATTGGCAAACATGAAGGCCACCAGTCCATAGCCCAGGTTGGCATAGGCAGGGGCATCTTTTGCCAGATAGGCCAACAGCCGCCAGATATAACGGCCGAATGCAAACAACATCCAAAACGCAAGCAGCAGGCCTGGAACGCCGAGCTCCAGTGTCAGCTTGCCCAATCCGCCTTCAGCTGCACCGCTACCCTTGGCACCGAAATGCTGCGCGCCCTGACTGCCCACGCCAAGACCTCCACCCAACCAGCCCTGCTCGTCAATCGCCCAGGATACTGGCTCGATCCCGAGCTTTTTGACACGCGCCGGTACATCGGCAAATACAGTCTGTGTGCGTTCCTGGATGATATTGGGATTGCCATCTGCCATGTTTTGGCTGGACTGTACAAAAAACTTGTCCCCGGGATCCGGAGCCCACCAACCCGCAACACCAATGTACCCGATAATACCCAGTGCAAATGACATGACGGCTACTCGACCGTTACCGCGCCGGAACCAGGTAATCAGCCCGATATAGGTCGACAGAAAAATCACGATCTGGATAATCATTTTGCGGCGGCCCGTTAAAACGCCTAGACCTACCAGAAAGGCAATAAATAAAAGCGCCAGAATGATTCTGCTCACCGTGAAACGCTTTCCCCAAAATAGAATGAAGGAAAAGCAGGCAATGGCCGACGCATGCCATGCCGCAATTTCGGTAGCACGAAAAATTCCGGAGTTACCTTTGTATTGTTCGCTTCCGTAGGAGATCATCATGTCACCACCCACCTGGCCCAATATGACCCAGTCGAAACCCAGAAACTCGATGAAGACCGTCGTAATCGCCAACGTCGCTACAATCACGTAGAACCGCATCCACCTACAAACGCCTATGATGCCTTGCCTCAATGCAAACTGGTAAGCCAATACAATCGCCGGTATCGGTGCAAGATATGACAGCAGCCCGATACCAGTAATCACCGGGCTTTCCAGCGTGACAAGCGAATGCACTGCCTGCGCCACGATCAACAGTAAAAACAGCTGAAACGGCACACCGACATTCTTTGTCCAGCCATCAATTCGATGTGGAAGTAATGGTACTCGCTTTATCATTGCACCAAAAAGTGCTGCAACAAATACCACTCCGACAAACATGACAAAGTAGACCGGCTGGTCGACTACCAACTTTCGCATAGGCCCCTGTAGCACCGCCATCAAAATACACAGCGCAAAACCCCAGCGCCAGTTTGTCATTGCCGCGACAGAGAAGACAAACAATATCAAGAATGAAAGTTCAAGCATGATGGGCATCCGGTTTTACGAACCTGGGGCCTTGTTTGTTCAGGCTCAAGGCCCAAAGCATTCCCCTAAGTTCTGCGATAATCGTCGTTGGAATCCACCAAGGGCGGCGCAAGTGGTGTTTTGTCATTAATCCACGTATCGGCCGAGATACAAAATCCTTCAGCCAACGACCATTAGGTTTTGTTCGAAGGGCAAAATAATAAGCACCGACAGCGTGATCGGGTCGCCATGTCGTCAAGTGCTCGCCGAAACTGCGAGTTCCACCATCGGCATCCTTAAGGTGATGCAAACACGCGTCCGGTGCGAAATAAATACGTTTGCCTGACGAAATTAGCCGGTGGGCGAACTCGGCTTCAAAGCGATAAGCCACCTTGACGAAGTTTTCATCGAAGCCACCTAGCGATAAAGCAACATCGCGACGCAGCGAAAAATTCCCACCCATGAATTCTTTTATCCAGGCGGGCTTCAATCCGGCAAAGTGGAAATGCTGATCTCCGGAAAAATCACGCCCCTCTTCCCAGGGCTGGATGACGCGCCCGGCCACCAATACATCGGCATGCGCCCGATGTGCCGCGGCATGGGCGGCAATCAAATTCATCTCGGGCCTGATGTCATCGTCAAGAAATAATACGATTTCTCCCTTGGCAATCGCGAGGCCATGATTCATGGCGCAGGGTATCGAAGGCTTCTCAAGCTTTATCCATCTTATGCTGCCATCAGTCGAAAATTTCCCGAGCATCGATTCAGTTGACCGCTCATGTTCGGCAGTTTGATCGATGATTAGAATTTCAGAAGGCGCCGGAGATAATCCATAGAGGTACTTGATGGTTTCAATCAACACCGCTTCCCGCCGGTACGTCGGAATGATGACGCTTATCGAGCCTCCGTTTTCCATCTTAAGAAGCGTTCCCTTGCACACATTTTCCGAGGATGCTTTCCCCGATATTAATGGATTTCGACTCTTTACATTTCATTTGACTGCGCTCTTGATTTCAAGAAGTCGATTGTAAAAATCCACGGTTTCGGTGGCGACTCGATCCCAGGTGTAAGTCATTGCCGTTTCCCGGGCATTTAAACTGAGTTTCTCTGCCAGCATCGGATTCGTATGCACTTGGGAATAGGCCTCAACGATAGCTTCAACATCGCCCGCGGCGGCAAGATAGCCGTTATCGGAAGAGGATATGAGGTCTTTTGCACCGCCTTCTTCGGAAGAAATCACCACCAATCCGCGGGACATGGCCTCAAGAAATGCTTTCCCGAAGCCTTCAAAAAATGAGGGAAACAGGAATACGCCGTGCCGATCATAAATTCCGATCAGTTGGTCCTGCGGCACCCAATCCATGAATTTGATTCTTGATCGCGCATGCTCATTTAGCAGCATTGAAGCCTCGCTGTGATGCCTTGCATCGCACACCCAAGTCAATGTTGCCTCCGGGTTGGACTCCAATATTCGCTCGAAGGCTGCCGCCAGAATCATGGGGGCCTTGAAAAAGGCCAGTTGCCCGACATACAACAAGCTATTCAATCGGGCTGCATCAAACTTTGGAAGCGGTATTTCCTGATAGAGCTTCGGCGGCGCCTGGGGAATCACGGCAATCCTTTCGCGCGCTACCTTGTATTGCCGGGATAAAAAGTCAGCACACAAACTGGCACTGACGATATGACCGTCGGCGTTGTGCACTATCCCGGAATTGTTCATTTCCAGCATAGTCTCCATCGCTTTGGAGGCTACACGGCCTGAAAGAGAACGTTTTTTTGCATAGATCCGCTGCCAGCCGCGCAATACATCCCTGGCACGTGGCTCGAATCCATGCGATCTGTGCACAAAAACCGTACTTTTATGCTGCTTTCGCAAGGCTTTGGCCGCGAGGTAACCATGCGGCTGATTGACGTGAACCACATCGTAGGATTTGCTACGCATTTTTTCCAACATAAGCTTGCGGTACGACCGCGGCAATTCCAGCAGATAATGCAAATTGCCGTGACGAATGCGATGACTCAATTCATCGGCCCAAACAACATCGACCTCATGCCCCAAACGCCGCATGGCCAAGACCGTCTGGAATTCGGTTCCCGCAGCTCCGCTATCGGGATTCGGGGGAGTATCGGCCATCAATAAGATGCGCATCAGACTAAAAGTGCTTTTGGAACGACGACGTGTGGCGGCACGAAAAAAATATTCTCGATGTCACCAGGTTCTGCCATGGGGGCAAGCTTTCCATCCACCACGTTGAAAGCGGCATATCCTTCGCCCATCAAAAAGTCCCATGACGGGTCCATCTTGAACCCGTTGATTACCATTCGCTCGCGGTTAAACTCGGCGAAAATCACCGGCTTGTCGCGGGAGATCGTTTCTTTACCCCCGGCAACTACCATCGGTTCGTAACCTTCGACGTCTACCTTGATAAATCCGACTTTGCCAAGTGCCTCGTTTTGGACCAGCTTGTCCAATGTCGTGACTGTGACTTCAATACTGCCCATATTGGAAACGTAGGCATTATTGTCACGGCCATCGGGATCAGCCGAAAGCATGAGTACCGAATCTTTTTCCGCCAACGCTATAGGGAAATATCTGACAACGTCTTCGTACTTATTCAGCGCGACATTCTCTTTCTGCTTTTTCAGGTTGAACGCGACCGGTTCGACCGAAGCGATGATACCGCCAGATTTCCTGACAAGATCGCCGAGACATATCACGTACAAGCCTATGCTGCTGCCAATATCGATAAACGCTCCTCCCTGATACAAGGCCCGGGCAAGCGTGATGTATTCCAGCTCCCACTCGCCATAATAGTAGGCAAATTTCTGGCCCCATGGACGCAAATCAAAATGCATCTGCGCCAGGCTGTTTATCGTTCCCGTTACCATGAACGAGCCGCTCGAATCTTTATCGTAAAGCAGATTGTCGGCAAGCAGGACCAGTCTTCCCTTGCCTTTGAAAAAAGGTGTTTTGGTAAAAAAGGATGCCAATATTTCGCGCGTATTTTTCATTTTTTAATTCTATTTATTGGTCAATGCGATTTGAAACAAACGACACCAGGATTTGATATTCAGGGGGTTGTCACGAACGGAATTCCTGAAATAGACTCGGGCAGTATCCACCTCGCCGTTACGGCGCAGGCACTCGCCCAAAAAATAGCCCCCTTTTGACCGCCTGATTCTCAACGAGCTTTTAATACCGTCCGGGCGGATTCTGGCTGCCTGACTTAGCACCTCCTCGTCCGATTCTCCAGACAATTTCAGTTTCAACGATGACAGCGACAACTTGGCAATCTGTTCCTGCAAATGCTTGTTGCCCGAGCTTATGTCAGCAGGTCCGATGCTTGCCTGATACAACTCATGGCCCAGCATCTGAAACTTTCCGACCATACCGAGGCGATACCACAAATCCCAATCCTGGCCGAAATAAAATTGAGGTCGGTAGCCACCGGCTTGGATGTAGGCCTCCCGGCGAAACATGACAGAACCATGATGGGACGGACCGTCAATGACTCCATGTTGCTTATCGGAGTCAATGATATCAATCGCCGTCGTAGCCAGGCCTGAACCACTTTGCCGATAAAGAAAGGCTCCGCCGGTGGTGATATAACGAGTACTGCAGGAGACAAATGCCAGTTGAATGTCGCCATCCAAGGCATCCATCTGCATTTTCAACCGCCCCGGCAGCGAAATATCCCCCAAGTCCTGCCTGGCAATGAATTCGCCATGTGCTTCGTCACAGCCGCGAATCAATGCACGGGTAAGGCCGGTATTTTCCTGATGAATCACACGCAGTCGTTGATCGCTTTTCGCGAAATCATCAATAATTTTTGCTGTGGCGTCCGTCGAACCATCGTTGACTACGATAAATTCAAATTCGCAATCTTGCTGATTTAAAACGCTATCGATTGTCTCGGCTAAATGTTCGGCTCCGTTATAGACCGACATCACGACAGAAACTTGCGGAAGCAGATTCATTTTCGCTGCTCCAAAAAAGCTTCCGCCAATCGGCTGCTTATGTTCCAGCCCAGTAGTTTTGTTGCAATACCAAACATCCGATAATCCCATCCTGGTTTGAGCGACAAATTTTTCGCCAGCTCAAACAACTGATTCGCCTCACGTGCCAGGCCATAACGTCCGGCATTGCGAGCCATCCAGAACAGAGTGCGGGAAAACCTCTGCATCGCGTCTGAATGGTCTTCAATACCTGCCTTGCGGGCATGCTCCAAAACTGCGATATAGGCTGAAACACGGTCACGCATGACATCGGCATTGCTTTTCCATAAGTGGCACAGGCGCGCACCCGTGTGATTTCGGGTTTCGGCGATGAAGTCATCGACATAATGCAATGACACATCAAGCGCGCCGGCTTGGGCATCGTATTCCCAATCTTCCAGGTTTTTCTTGTTGGGCCATGGGCCTGCTTCTCTAAGAAAGGCATGTCGATACAGCGGCGTCAATGTAGGCCAGAGCGGTTCCTGCAAGAGTGCAGGGAAAAGTTTTCGATGCTTTTCGCCGGTATGCTGCGATGGTGAAGACAGCCGCACACCATTTTCTTCCGTATAGGTTTTACCGTAGGAGATATCGGCATCGGTGTCGCTTCGCAGACCACTGACCTGCCATTCAAATTTTCTCGGCAACAAAAGGTCATCACTGTCGAGAAACTGGATGAACTCGCCCTGCGCGACTTCAAGCCCCGCTTGCCTGGCTACACCCGGCCCTGAATTCTTCTGGCGCAGCACGCGGGTAATTTCCGGATGCTGACTTTGCAAGTCCTCAGCCACGTGCACGGTATCGTCGCTCGAACCATCATCGACGATGATTATTTCTATCGGACGCCATGTTTGCGCCAACACACTCGCAACGGCTTCACGCAACATTACCGAGCGGTTGTATACCGGAATAATCGTGCTGACCAGATTCTCGATCATGCCGTTTTGTCGTCCAGATAATGCTTTGACCATAACTCCAGCAATAATAGACGCCAGGCCAAGTTGCTGAAAATCGATAACGCCCGGGGAAATCTGAAACCTTTAAGTCCCTGTTCAAAATAGCTTCGCATCGCCGCATCCAATCCCAATTGACGGCACCAGCGACCTTCCAGAATTCGTTCTCGCGCAAATGCCCGGAATGCCGGGTTATCGTCCATCCAGCTCGCAGCCAATGGCGCGCCAAATTTCGCGCGCTGGCTAATATTGTCAGGCAACAATTTTTCCCGTCGCGCCATGGCGCGCAACAAATATTTGTTTTCACCATTGCGAAGCAGCCATTCGCGAGGTGTTCGATTGGCCAACTCCGCAACCCGTCTATCGAGATACGGAGCGCGAGCTTCGATACTCTCGGCCATGCTGGCCTTGTCCACTTTCATCACGTACTGATTCGGCATTTGCCGGCGCGATTCAAATAAGCGGACGGCATGAAAGGCATCGCCATTTCCGGCTTCAAGGTATTCCGACATTATTCGGCTAAAATCGCCAAACAACTTGCCGTGTCGGCGTCCGGCGTAACGTTGGTAAAGTCGAAATCGCTGCCAGGTATTCAAACTTTCCGGCACATTAAAAATATCGTAACCACCGAAAAGTTCGTCGGCGCCTTCACCGACCAGCACCACTTTTATTCCATGCTCGCGACAACGACGATACATCAGGCGTGTTGTCATCGTGCCCCAATCGGCAAACAGGTCGTCGAATACCCAGGCACCGGTCTCTACTTCTGCCATGACCTGCTCGGGCGAAATGAGAATTTCGTGATGTTGCGAACCGATAAAATCACTCACCTGTTTCGCTTGCGGCCTTTCATCGATGATCGAATCAGCAAAGCCCATGCTGATGGTCAGCAAGGAGCCCTGCTTTGCCGCCAATGCGGCAATCACGCTGGAGTCGAGCCCGCCGGATAACAACAGCCCCACCGGAACATCGGCAATCAAATGTTCGGAGGCGACTTGCGTCAGTACATCGCGCAGTTCATCCACACGCTCCTTTTCAGCGCGTATATCGTTCACATCCGGAGCAGGCGCCGAAAAGTAACTTGTGATTTTTGCCTTTTCACCAACACGCACTTCCATGCGATGGCCGGGCGCGAGTTTATTAACGCCTTCCAGAAAGGTCTTGTCTTGATCAAACACGTAACCAAACTCGAGATATTGCAGCAAACCCAGATTGCTGGGCTGCAGCTTGAAACCCGGCAATTCGGCGAAGGCTTTGATCTCGGAAGCAAATGCAAAACCGTCGCGATGCTTGGTGTAATACAAGGGCTTCATGCCCATCGGGTCTCTAGCCAGATGGAGTGTTTGTGTCCGCCCATCCCAAAGTGCGATCGCAAACATGCCGGCAAAGCGGGAGAAGCATTCAACGCCCCATCGCAGATAACTTTTCAGTACCACTTCGGTATCACCCTGCGATACAAATACGTGACCGAGTGACTGGAGCTCGCTTCTGAGTTGACGGAAATTATAAAGTTCGCCGTTGTAGACCAAAGCCATGTCTGCCGACGTCTCGAGCATTGGCTGATGGCTGGCATTGCTTAAATCGATAATACTTAAACGCAAATGCGCAAGTGAAATACCATTCGCCGGATCACGAAAAAAACCACGATCATCCGGACCACGATGACGAATGGCTTCCGCCATCCGTTCGAGCACGGCAGCATCCGGTTCGGCACCCGTATTAAATAACCAGCCTGTTATGCCGCACATAGTTTATCCATTAGCGCTATATCCATATGGGCCGGACATTTGGCCTGCTTCAATCGTTAGTAAATGTTCAATGCGCTTTTCGGCGGGGATAGTGCAAAGTTTCTGATAATGCTGCATGGTCTGATTATCCGACTGCGCCTTGCCTGGCTGCGCTGCATGCCAGAGATGCACAATCGGCAAATTGGAATAAGGCCAGACTTTCAATACCTGGGCACGTTCCCAAAACTCGCTATCCTCACCACCCCAGCCAATAAAACTTTCGTCAAGTCCGCCGATGTTTTCATACGCCTTTTTGGTAATGGCAACGCTGCCGCCTGCCTCGAGATTTTGTACTATGTAATCAGGTGCAGTGCTGAGCAATTCGGCATTGCTGGAAAAAACAGGATTCGAATGTTTTTCGGTCAGGTAAAAGATAAATCTTTTCAGGTTGACGACTTCGTAGCAGTTCCCTACTTTTTCCAGAATGCTCGTCGAGTAATTGGCCGGAATCAACATATCGTTATCGTGTAATACCAATACATCTGCCTGTGCATGTTTGGCACCGATATTGAATGTCCACGAGCGGCAATACGGCATGTCGGCAGCCGGTGGCGGCGTATGAATATGTCTTACCCAGCTCGGCAGCTTGCCGACCAGTCTTGCCTCGACATCCTGCTCTACCACAATGCATTCAACGACTGCACCGGCCTGCCCGGCGATACTTTCCAGTGTCGCCAACAAATGCGGCAAACGGGCAAGGCCGCGATGGCCGATGATGTAGGTAATCTCGGGCTTACGATCTACTCTTGCAGGCGCATGACCGCGAACAATCGGATGGTCGGCCAGCGCACGCCTCATCAGCCGCAAACCCAGACTCGGCAAATATTTGGGCGCATGCAGATCCGAGGTCCATTGCCAGAGACAGCGATAGCCAAGCGTATCAGGGGAGACTTCAAGTCTTTCATCGCGATTGCACAAGGCGAGATATGTCTTCCCATCGTTACGGAATGCTGCAAGATATCGAGGCAGGTCTTTCAGAATGATGCCAAACATTATCCGCAAACGAAGCCAGCGGCTCATAATTTGCGCTCTGAGTAAAATTTCATAATGAAATATCGACTCGCCAATGATGCTATTTGGCAAACCATGCAACAACCAATATTCCAAGAGCAATCAAAGCAATGCCAATCCACTGGCCAGGCTCAATTCGTTCTCTTAGCACAAAGGCGGAAACCAGAATTACGGAAATAAATTGGGCGGCGCCAAAAGATTGGACAGCATACAAAGGCAACAGGCGCAATAACCAGACATAAATGAATGCTGCCAACCCCAGCCCGGCCACACCGAAAACAACACGCCAATTCAAAACCGCAATCCAATGCGGAGTGCCCGGGGCTGCCTGCATAATGCCGGTCTTCATTAACAAATTGGCCATTGATGTGATCAACATTATGGCGATAAAACCAAGCATTATTTTCATATTTTTCACCCGCATCAAATAAGTTTCAATGGAGTTGATTATCCATTGTCACAGCCTCGGCTAACAGCATCAAGTCCGAAGCTATTCATCCTAAATTCCGTTCCGCCTGCCCTGCTTTACCAGAGTCGCGTGCAACTCCACAAGCTGCGCAGATTCTATATCGCGTGCAGGCGAAATGTTGAATTCTGCAATGGCTGGGCGGCCACTCCATCTTCCAATTTCATCTGCTGTTGCACGCCCAACATGGAATATCAGCTCGATATCAGCAGATTCGTCTTTTTCCGACAATGAAATGGCCGCGAGTGCCGCATTTTTCGTCATACAGCCGGAATAAAGCACTCCGACGACCCGGGCAGGAAAGTGCAAGCCATGCTTGATTGCGACCGTTGTCGCTGAATTGGCAAAAGTCCTTAGAATTAGATGCTTTAATACATTGAATGCTTTCGGGAACACGGCACCGCCACGGCCATTGGTAGCTCGGTGAAACGGCTCACGCGTTACGCGAATCGAACCGAGCGAGAATTCATTTGCAAGCCTGGCAGCAATAGGAAACAGGAACGGCAACATGTGAATGTGGATGTGCCCATCTACACCGGCAAGATGACGCGGGGAAATCGCATCTGCAACTTGCTTTATTTGCGCGCGCCATTCAGTCTCGATCTGGGTCTCCAGTTTCGTGCGATTCGACGATGATGCTGTAAGCCATGAAAGGAGTAGCGAGCCAAACCCGTGCTTTAGCTCACCTTTTTCATCCACAAGTAAACGAACGGCATCTGCAGCTGCACAACTCGAGCCCTCCGAAAGATTTAGATGAGCCATGATGCGTGCACTCTTAGTGCAATCATGCAATCTGGCTCGCAAATCATCCAGCGCCTCTCCATTCGCAAAGACGCTGAACCCATCCAAACGCCCTGCCTCCCAGGCGTTCATTATGCCGATTGTTCCGGATCGGGTACCCGCGACGTCATCCGCGTGAAGCAATATCTTCATGGCCTACCTGCCAATACAAATATTTGGAAATGCCTGTATTCAAAGCGCCTCATAGTCACCCAATACGAAATCGTAAGATTCGGGAGATGCTAAAGGTATTGAAGATCTGATGGGGTATATGGCCAACGGAAATTTTCTTGGACTTAACTTGGCCGGCACCAAAAAACGTCCGCGCATGAAGTTACGCAACCCGGGGCGGGTGAACTCTGATGGCATTGTCGTCAGAAAACTTACTTTGCCCCTCAAATCAATCCTGAGGTCCTTCACTATCTTCTGATATACGGACCGCGTGCGTGCATCCGATTTCATAATTAGCGCCGTCGTCAGGCCAAAGAGATTAACGAATCGGAGTATCACGATTGTTCCTGTTTCTTCATGAACCAGCGGATAGTATTTACGCATTGAGTTACCCAGATAACGCCATGACAGTTGCTCATGGGTTAAGGGTACTCGCCATACCCGATCACGCACACTTATTACATCCAGCTTTGGCCACTGCACTTGCGCATCTGAAGTGAGCAATGAAAATTTGCTCAGCTGCCCCATGTCAACAGAAACATCTCCGACGCTTGCATCAACACTAAAGGGCTTCTTGTATAAAAGATCCCGCACTATGCCTGTAATGCTTATTGGCACAAGCTCTAGCGAACATTCTTTTACAATGCTGAATCCGGTCTTGATAAAACCCCTTAAGCTATTCGGATTAGGGTATGCCCAGATAAACGGCACATCCAGTTTTCTGGCCTCTTCAACGAGCAGCATGAAAATTTTGTGGAAATGACCTTGCCCACGATGAGATTCCATTGTGCAGGCATTCGAAGCGACAGCCACTGCATGTAATTCACCATCGAAAACAACCTGCTGGAATGTCAGAAATAACTGAGATACAGGGACATCGCCATCATATGCGATGAAGCCAATTGCTTTGCCAAACGGATTTTTCAAATACTGCCACTCAAGAAATTCCGTCGATGAAGCCACTTTGTCTGAAAAGTTTGCCGCCATCAACTTCTGGCTATCCAAAAAACTTTGGTCACAGGCATCTGCAACAAATGGTTTGTAGACTAGACTCATGGAAATTGTATTATCCTTGTTATGCGTTTAATCACATGTTGTCGTGATTTGTTTCAACTGAATCGCTTACGATATAGACAGGCCTACGCTTGACCTCGTGATATATCTTGGCAACATATTCTCCGATGACTCCTACGCTTAGCAGGACGACGCTGCCGATAATCAGCAAGAGCAAGATGACGGTCGTAAAACCGGCAACCGCTTGCCCGGCAAGCCAGACGTACAACGTTTGCACACCAAGGAGGAATGCCGCTATCGCAAAGATAACGCCCGCAAGGGTGGAAAAATGGAGTGGCAATGTGCTGAAAGACGTAATGGCTCCGATCGCGAGCCAACAGAGCTTCCATAGCGACCAACTTGATCGGCCCGAATTCCGCCCCTGGACCGAGAATGGAATCTGTACGTGTCGGTAACCCATCCACGCAACCATTCCCCGGAAGAAACGATTACGTTCTTCCAACGTTCGCAACTTGTCCACGACTACACGATCTAGCAATTTGAAGTCCGATAATCCTTCAAGATTATGGCCCGACAGAAATTTAAGCGTCCGATAAAAGGCAATAGCGCGCAATTTACTCAAGGTGGATTCTTCACCGCGATTTTCCTTGATGGCATCGACTACGTCTGCCTCATCATTTCTCCAGGCCTGAATCATTTTCGGGACTAGCGAAGGCGGATGCTGCAGATCGCCATCCATGATGATCACTGCGCCACCACGAGCAGCATCCAGACCGGCACTAAGCGCAGCTTCTTTACCAAAGTTCCTGCTCAACCGGATGCCCCGAAATCCGGGGAATCGTGCAGAAACCTCGCGAATGCATTGCCATGTGGCATCGGAAGATCCGTCATCCACGAAAACCACTTCATAAAGTACGTTTTCCGAAATCATGGCCGATTGCATTTCCCGTGCGAATTCAGCCAGACCACCTGCCTCATTGAATGCCGGTACAACGATGGATACGAGAGCGTTTGAGCGTGTAGTCATCACAACTAATTACCGTAATGGTTTATGGAATGCAACATTCAATTGAACAGACTGGTTAATCGCGTTCATTTTCCGCAAGGAAAAATAACGCTGTTGTGCGGGAAAGGCTTCCTCTGAAAAGCATTCTTCCTCGTACCATTTACCCCATTTCTCGTCTACTTTTGAAGGTTGATTCAAGAAAACCACGGCGGCCACCTGGCATGATGGAACGCTATCAAGATCGGGAACATGTGGAAAAAATGGCGACCTGCTAAAGCGCTCGCTGTTTGGGCTACTTGTATCGTATAAAAGATATCGTGTATCTGGGTTCCCTTTATTCGCTGCGAAAAACACCCAGGACATCGCATATTCCGAAAAGGATTTGTTGTCCGCGACTATCACAACATAACCGCCTCGAGGGACACGAGTGACCAGAGCGTTGGCAGCGTCATCTCTCATTTTCGTCAACTGGACATAATTCTGTACTGCAAAGTAGTTAGTCCTGATGCCGTTCGCTACCCATAGACACGACACCATCAGTGCGGCCGCCAGGATAGTGCGTGACCCGTCGAGTCTGATGAGCCGCAAACACCATGCATTCAGGCCCGCTATGCCCAGTAGTGCAGGCAACCAATAGTGATCCCACATTCCGCCACGCATCGCATACAACAACACCTGAGGCCCTACCCACATCACGGTAACTAGCAATGGTAGTACCAGTTTTTCTGTCGTTTTGACAATTCCAACTCGCTTAGTTAACAAACATGCTGAAAATAGCAACGGCGTAAACCAGACAGCTTGCATTGGAAGCTGACGGAAGATGCTGATCAACCCTGATCCAAACTGACTCCAGTCATGCAATGACTGTGTGCCGTAACTGTCCTTTGGTGATGCGGACAGGCCCATCCAGATTGCAATTGAATAAGCGACAGTCAATACTAGGTAACCCAAAATGACGAGCTTGAGCCTGGGAATTTCCCTCCAGCTGGCTGCACTTCCAGATTGAAATGACAACGCAAGCCTAATGAGGAGTAAAGCAGGCAGCAATAGTGCGAACGGCTCCTTAAAAAGCATTGCTACTGCAATCATTACAATTGGCAATATTTCATCACGTGCCTGGCTATTTGAACGGGCTGCCCTGATGTTTGCCAAGATTGCAAACAGGACGAACAAGGTTCCGCAGAGCTCTGCCTTCACAGACATAAAATACCAAACCTTACTTGGTCCGGGATCTGGTGCCAATAAAACGAATACTGCCAATGCAGCCCCTTCCAGCGAGGAGCCGCCAAGTTTAAAACCAATGTAAAACAACACCACGGTGGTCAGCAATGCCATCAGCAAAACGAGCAGGTGCAAGACGAACGGGTCTGTCCCCAGAGCTTGCGGCATCGCGACTTCCAATGCCTGAGTAAGCGGCCGAAAACGACCAACAGAAGTATCACTTTCAAGAAACCAGGACAGCGTCGGTTCTATGGTTTTACCAGTCGAGTCCGTGGCAGTTCGTAACTGCTCATGTTGAGGTTGATTATGGTCGGCAAAAAACAGGATCCGGTGGTCGTCTTGTCGGACATCTAGTTCTGCACCGAGGCTTGACGAGTACACCAAAAATGCGATTAACATAACCGCGACCATGGTGACCCAATCCTTGATCCTCATGCTAGGCATATTGAACGGTCTTAATTCGATCATGCTTTATATACCCGGTAACATTTTCATCTTCTTAATGATACTCCAACATCCCTAAATGCAGACGACATGAAATAGGATTCTTTGCCTAAATAGTGCACCAATAAGCGCCTGTGGCGACCGCTGACGCATATAATACAAAATGCGAAATTCTGTATGGTTCGCACACCCAGTATTGAGGAATAAAACCATGCCTTCATTCAAGCCGACCCGGGACTATTTGCTCAAGCTTACTGAAGAGCTTATTGATAATCATGGAGTCTCCGGGCGTTTTCTAGAGATTGGCTGTGGTGATGGTGCTATCTCAACAATGCTCGCGAAACGTGGGTGGCATGGCTTGGCAATGGATCTCTCAGATGAATCTGAACATTTTGTATGTCAACAAATCAATAAAGAAAATATGCAAGACCGTGTTACTTTTCTGAAAGCAAACTTTTTTGATTACCCAGAAAACGAGAAATTTAATATCATTTTCCTATACGACGTCCTGGAGCATGTAAAGGAAGACATTTTATTTCTGAACAAGGTGCGTTCCTCACTCGCCGATGGCGGACATCTATTTCTCTCTGTACCAGTCAAGATGAATGAATGGCGATGGGATGACGATAATTACGGCCACATCCAGCGTTATGAGTATCAAGCTTTGAGCAAAATGCTTGACACCCCTTCATCAGGCTTCAAAATTCTGGAGCAGTGGGACATTACATTTCCCGCACTTTGGCTAATGAGGCGCGTATATCTATTCCTGGTTCCGCCACCAGCAAACCTCGAAAACACCCCAATCGAGACTCGAACAGAAAATAGCGCATTCACGAATGTCGGAAAAAAAAGCCTGATGATCCGAATTGCAGAATCGCTTCCAATTTGGCGACTTGCATTTTGGCTGCAAGATAGATTCAGGAATCGTCGTTTTGGCTGCAACACTTTAATACTGGCTCAAGCGATTCCACAGGAAAAAGAGTAATTCAAAAAAAACCTTTAACTTTGCCTTGGCTTGAAACCAAGACTGCGTTTGATTCGAGACAAGAAGGCCCATAATGGATCACGCCACGGCAACAATTCGCGCTTCGGAAAACGCGAATCAAATACCGCGCGCGGGTTCGAGAAAAACGCCGCATAAAGTTTCTGTGTTCGAAACTTCCAATTACTTTTCCCACTGTAACGATAATATGCAAGATGGATTCCCATCTTTGCGTAGCGTTCAAACTTTTTTTCGATCATGCCGCTTGCAAGCAGATCCGTTATCGAGCTATCCCAGTCACGTGCTATTTTTGACTGCTGGGTGTCGCGTTGTTCGTCGTGATAACGATAGCGCGCAAGCATTGAATTAATTTTTTTAATCCGAAATTTTGTGGCAATTCGTATCCAGAAATCGGCATCGGCTGAATAACTGACGCTATCCCGCCACTGGCCGGTTGCCAGCATAGCTGTGCGCGTAAAGCAGGTGCCGGGCTGCGGAATATACTGGAATCTGGCGAGATAATCGGCAAAGTTGAAATCGCCTTGTATATCTTTTCCGATCAGGTTCGAATGCTGATCAATTAGCTCTACATCGCCGTAGATAATACCGAGTTCAGGATCATTTACTAAATGTGCAACGGCAGTTGCAATTGCACCCGGCAAAAAAACATCATCCGAGCTTTGTATCGTCAGGATGTCGCCTTTCGCACGCGCCATGCCTTTATTGGCAGCATCCACCACGCCTTTGTCTGGCTCACTAATCCACTGCAGCTCTGGCGCATCGAAAGATTTCAAAACTGCAACGGTTTCATCTTTTGAACCACCGTCAATCACCAATATTTCAATCGGTCGATAATCCTGATTCAAACAAGACTCGATGGTTTCGCGAATGAATTTCCCCTGGTTAAAGCTGGGGATGATGATACTGACGAGTGGTAATTCTGGAGAATTCATTTCAGATCATGAAGCCAGGCTTCTATCAATGGCATTTCTTTATCGGGAATCAATCCAGCCTTGATCAATGTTTCGTAACAACGGTGCAGATTATTGGCGACCTCGTTAGCTCCCGGAAGCAGGCTTGTATTTTCCAGCACTTCGCGAATCCGCTGGTTGTTCAAATAACCGGGTACTTCCTGTTCGAAATCACGCAATAAATTATGCGGGTTGCGGTCCTGGAACATTTCAGCCGAATGGAAAACCACGCCATGACCCAGTGCCCAGAGACAACGTTGGGCGATGAAGCTGCGCCAAATGTCGGTCATGCGGAAACTGACGAAGCTTGGCAAGTAAAGCAGCGGGTAGGCTTCCGGAAACCACCACGTGCTCTGGCTGTTGAACGGGCACCAGGCTCCTTCGGGCAACATGACACTATCACCGTTGCGGAAAGTCACGTCCTGATCCATCAGCAAGCGCCACACCGCATCCACGTCTGGCGAACCATTGGCAAGACCTTGCTGGATGGGTGCTGTCACCTCGGATTTCTCGCCCAATTTTGCCGGCGGGATTCCGACACGTGCATTTTCAAGCGGCAATCCACGCGGCCAGATATGGGAATCGCTGAACCATTGGTAGGCATTTATCCAGCCGGTATCCAGGCAGGTGCGTGCACTGACGTTACGCGGGCGCGATGCCCAGGATGACAGCGGGGCATTGTCGTCGTCGGTATCGAAAATAAGCGGCGAATTTTGCTTGATGGCCAATAGGTAACCCAGATTTTTTCTGCCGTAATGATTCTCCGGCAACAGCGCAGCCAGCTGAAATCCCAGGGCCTGCTGATCCTGGATGCTGACGAACTCAGAACCTTCGGGCCATTCAACACCGGGGGTTTTACGGTCGCCAATCGCAATTATTTTCAGGTTATTTTTTTTAGCTTTTTCAAGCATATCCAGGACCGAGGAAGTCGGCGCCTGAATGGTGGTGATAACTATGAAGCCCAATTTAGTCTCCTTAAAGTGAATATGAATGGCATTGGTAGTTGTTTACCGTGCTATTCCACATCTGACTTACCACTGCCATTAATCTTGCTAGCACTTTCAAATTCAATACTTGTCAACTCATTTTTAATTTGCATATGTAAATCAACATCGACACTTATGCTGCCGGGCCATTCATTGAAACCAGCTTGATGAAGAAATCTTTTTCCGAAATACCGGCGCAATCTATTTGCAGTATGTGCAGGCACCCCCCATCTCTCGAGCCTTCCAAAATTCTGGCTGTGCTCTACAACATTCTTGCTGGCTGAAGAAATGTCTAATCGCATTACGTCCTCTAACGCGTTTACCCAGCCCTTTAACATACTATCCTGAGTGTAAAGCAAAGCTGCTGAATCTATCGCGGCTAAAGATAGCCGCTCCAAGAGCACGGGATCTTTGGCCAAGCGCTCCAACTGAAGTGCAGCGGCGCAGACATCTCCGACAGGAAATGTTAAGCAGTTTTGCTCAGGACACAACAGCCCTTCAGCTGCATATCCATGAAACTCACTTACTACGGGCACGACGCCATGTTGCATAGCCTCGATTAGCGCAAGCGGACTACCTTCGGTGACAGATGTAAGAAGTAGGCAACTAATACTGGGTAATATTTCTCTATATATAAAATCACGAGACCTATGACCATGTAGGCAGTACGAGTCGAAATCGGCAATGGCAGAGAGATCTGATTCAATACTTGAAAATGCAGGGCCATCCCCCACAATCTCTAATTTAAAGTTGACTCCTCGACGAACTACCTCAGCAGCAATCTTCGGCAGGTCCGAGGCTCGCTTTATTTCATTTTCTATTCTTCCGACGTAACCTACTGAAAAGACATGCCTAGTCTTAACGGCATTCTCTGCAAGTGGCGGTGGCACTCCATTTCGTACCAAGCGAACGCGGTCATTATTAACATTTGCTACCGCCCACTTATTGAGCAAGCCACTTACGACACCCACCATGTCTATGACATCGTTGTTCTCAACAATGTCTGCAAGTGTCCCGGTATGCGTTGAGTGTATTGCCAAAAGTGACCTGGCTTGCAGCCCGTCTAGACGTGCAGATCTAAGTGATGGCAGCAGATCGCCTATACCCAAAGGAATCACAACATCAGGACGAACCTTCATTAACAAATGTAATATTGCTTGTTGACGTGACGGCGGCGTTCCAATGCGGCCATCCATGCGGTGCACCTTTTGCATGTAGTCATGTGTTTTCAAAAAATGATCCGGATTATTGAATTGTTCGCCAACTGCTAGGCCAAATTCAACAATCCAACCTTGTTGCTCAATATACGGAAATACTTCGGACATCCATGTCTCAATTCCGCCCCAAGAATTATGCGTTTGCGTAAGAACTAGTAGTTTTGGCATGTCTAAAAATCAAGGCCGATAGTTAAAAACTAGCGGCGCTTTCCTATGAAATATATTCCACGCTCTGTCAAATCGAATTCACCAACGATATCGACAATGTCAACTTCCCGTTGCATTAATGGCAAGAAGTTTTCCTCTAAAAACTTTATGACTAGGGGACCTGAAACTCGCAATGGGTGCCCAGCATCAAATCTTGTTTTAACATCCTCAGCCACTTCAACAGCATCAAATAATCGATCGTGAAAGACAAATATGCTGCCTGGCTTACCAAGACCAAGAATTTTTTTAAAAATCGTTTGCACATCGAAACAGTGTTCGATCACATTTATCATTATAACCAAGTCAAATGTGCCGCAATCAGGCATCTCCTCGATTGATGAGGCAATGCGCCGCTCCAAAGGAACACCCTTGATTAGGCTATCGGGGGCAATTGCACGTATCAAACGTCTAACAGCACGGCCCGGCCAGGAACGGCCCAAAGTTACACTAAGTTTGCTTTCACTTACCTTGATTTTCCCATTAACATACATGCAATTTCTATGTGAGATATAGCTATCAATCAAAGGATCCAACAGCACTGTGCTTTTGATTTCTGCGTATTTCGCTATCACACGTATATTTGTAAACGGCCCACAACCAAGCTCGATTGCACGAGGAAAGACACTGCCACGAAGTGATGCATATTCATCAAATCCATCTGCATGCTCATCATTTCTATCATCGACTGCATGGCTACATGCATCCATCCACGTATGCCGCTCATATTCTTGTGCAAGCTGCCAGCGTGATTTAGGCACACGCACAACACCTTGCCCGGATTCAAAGAATTGAACGTCATTAATATTTGCAAGCAGCTTCCTTGCATCCTCTCCTTCGTGAAGCTCAAGATCTTTCCCTACAAAAAGATATTTTGGATCCATCTCATACTCCTAATCTAGCCAACGTAAAAATAATCGGAACGGCATGCTAATTTACGATCTTAAAATACTGGTCGGCATTCCCACCTCAAGTTCGGCCGAACAACCCCGGCCGGCCTCCAATGCCATCCAGTCGTTACAGGAAAGTCATCAGCTATTCGAAATGTCAAAACAGATGTTTCAGTTGCAATAACATCTTGCCGATTACGAACCAGCAAAATATCCAGAGCATACTGCCCATCGTTCAACAAATGCCCCGGAATACAGCAACTAAATCGATGCGTGCCTGGGGTGAGCGGGTCTTTACTGTATTCCTTTCCGAAAAAACTACCACTACTAAATACCATTTGTTGGTTTTCATCGTAACAATGCAAGAACACATCAATACTGTCTTTCATTACAGAAGCAACTTCAACGTCCACCTCAACATGCACACTAGTGACAGCAGACAAAAAGCCATTTGCGCTTTCAACGTCGGATTTGACACTTACACGACGCACATATGCCTCATTTTCCTGCCTATCAGTGGCATCAAGAAATGTTTCATTGGACCCCATCGATTGGCCGCCTGAATAACTCTCGAGAACGTTGGAGATCGATCCTGTTTCTGCTACTGCGCCATTTCGCAATAACAAACCAGTTGAACAAAGATTGCGCATGACAAAGAAATTATGACTGACAAAAACGACAGCACGTCCTGTATTTGCAACTTCTTTCATTTTTCCTAGGCATCGCCTCTGAAACTCAGCATCGCCTACAGCTAGCACCTCGTCCACCAACAAGATATCTGCCTCTACATGAGCCGCCACTGCAAATGCAAGTCGAACATACATGCCGCTGGAGTATCGCTTGACTGGCGTATCGAGAAATTTCTCGACGCCGGAAAAATCGACGATAGCATCGAATTTACGATCCACTTCTTTTTGCGTCATCCCGAGAATAGTGGCGTTGAGATAAATATTTTCACGCCCGCTAAGTTCCGGATGAAAGCCGGTACCCACTTCAAGCAGACTTGCCATGCGGCCTTGCACGGTAACGCGACCACGTGTGGGTGCAGTTATGCGGCTGAGAATTTTCAGCAAGGTACTTTTGCCAGCACCGTTGCGACCGATGACCCCCAATACTTCGCCTGGCTGCACTTCGAAATTAATGTCTCTCAAAGCCCAAAACTGGTTTGATTCGTCAGAGCCACCAGCAAGATTTCGAAAGCGTTGAAACGGTGCTTTCATCGTCTGACTGAGTAAATCGTAGAAAGTGGAGTGCGACTGATGCGCCGCACCAACCACATATTCCTTGCATAGACCTTCAACTTTAATAGCGGGCTTTGTCATCAGATAATATCGGCAAAACGCCGCTCGACTTTTTCAAAATAGGTAATGCCGACAACAAAAATCACTACGGCCATGAGAAACGAAATGCCAAGGCCTTGCATATCAAACGCCTTTCCAAGAAATGCGGATCTGAAGCCTTCGATCAAACCTGTCATCGGGTTGAGATACAGCAACCATTGCCAGCGCTCGGGCACCAGGCTAACCGGGAAAATTACCGGGGTAATGTACATCCAGATTTGCACGATGAAAGGCGTGAGGTGCGTGAAGTCGCGGTAGGCCACCGTAAGCGCGGATAGCAAGGTGCCGACGCCGAGTGCGATAAAAATAACCGCCATCAGCAAGACCGGAGCAGCCAATAGATTGACACTCCAGCCTACGCCATACCAAAGCATCATCAGCAACAAAATGCCTGTGGAAATAGCGAGATCAATCAGGCCGGCACCAATAGATGACAGGGGAATAATCAGACGCGGGAAATAAACCTTGCTGACCAGATTGGTGGATCCCACCAGCGATTGACCCGAAGTGCTTATCGCGGTGGCGAAAAAGGTCCAAGGCAACAAGGCAGCATAAACGAAAACCGGATAGGGAAATCCGTCGGACGGCATTTTCGCCAGCGTGCCGAACACCACGCTGAATATCAGCATGGTGAGTACAGGTCTGACGATGGCCCAGGCTGCACCCAAGACGGTTTGCTTGTAGCGTACTTTGATATCGCGCGCAGTCAGCACCCATAGCAATTCGCGATAAGCCCAGAGTTCGCGCCAGTTGAGCATGTGCCAGCCTTTCGGCGGCTCGATGACCGTGGTGTGCTGATGGCCGAAAAATTCTTCCTGAAGATCATTGCTCATAAATTTAGCTCATGACCTTGTTGTTTTCTTCTTGCACCATTTTCTTTACGACATCCGGCATTTTTGTGCGTGCTCTCCATTTTAATTTTTGTTCGGCATGGCTTGGGTCGGCGCGACTGATACGCAAATCGGTTGGTCGCATCAGGCCTGGATCGCTATCCACATGCGCCTGCCAATCGAGACCCAGTTCTGAAAATGCGGTGGCGACAAAGTCGGCCAAGGGTTTTGTTTCGCCGGTGGCGATTACAAAATCTTCTGATTGGTTCAATTGCAACATTTGCCACATGGCCTCGACGTACTCCGGTGCCCAACCCCAGTCGCGCTGAATATCGATGTTGCCCAGACTTAGACGCTCTTTGCTGCCCGCAGCGATACGGCAAGCAGTTCTGACGATTTTCTGGGTAACGAAACGTTCCGGGCGCAAGGGTGATTCGTGATTGAACAGAATGCCCGAGCAGGCGAACAGGCCATAGGCTTCGCGATAATTGGCGACTTCCCAGAAGGCGGTTGCCTTGGCAACGGCGTACGGACTACGCGGACGGAAAGGCGTGGATTCATTGGCGGGATTGCCGCCGGTATCGCCGAAACTTTCGCTGGAGCCGGCGTTATACATACGAATTTCATGATTGAGGAAGCGAATACCTTCCAGCAGATTGAGCGTGCCGACGCTGATGCTTTCCAGGGTTTCAACCGGTTGTTCGAAAGAAAGCCCGACCGAACTTTGCCCTGCGAGATTATAAATTTCGTCTGGCTGATATTTCGCCAACACATTCAGGACACTACGGAAATCGTTCATCGCCATTGAGGCAAGTTCGACGCGTTCGCGGATTCCCATGCGATGCAAATTGCTGAAACTGCTCATCTGGGCGTCACGGGAGGTGCCTACCACTCGATAACCTTTATCGAGCAGAAGTCGGGCGAGATAGCTGCCGTCCTGACCTGAAATCCCGCAAATTAAAGCAGTCCGCATTGCATTATTTTGGCTCATGTCGATCTCGCACCTGTTTTCGAAAGCGAGTTTACCGCTTGTTCCACACGTGCACGAAATTGTGGCCAACTGAAATAATTCAACTTCGCCGGAATTTCCCTGGGCTTGGCCAAGGCCAGCAATATTCCGGCCTTGATCGATTGCTGGCTGGAGGGATCTACCAGTTCACCTAGCTCACCCTGCATCAAAGCTTCACGACTCCCGTCCACTTGACTTCCAACGGCGGGAACGCCGCATGCAAGTGCTTCGAGAAACACAAAGCCAAAGCCTTCGCCACGACCGGGCATGACAAATACATCACCGAGACGAAAATGATCGGCCTTTTCTTTTTCATCGATGAAACCAGTAAACACGACATTGTCCCTGAGTCCCAGGCTTCTTACCTTTTCTTGTAGACGCTGGCGGTCGTTGCCATCCCCTACCACCAGATAGCCGAGTGCTGGATCTTGCTTGAGTAAATCGGGCATCGCTTCGATAACTTCATCAACGCCTTTGTAGCGCTCGGCGCTAGGTAGCCGTGCCAGCGTCATCAGAACTTTTTTGTTTTGCAGGCCATAGCGTTCAAGCAAATCCTGGCGTTTTTCTGCCTGTCCGTATCTATCCAGATGAATGGCATTGGGCAATTGTACGAATTTATTTTTTTCGATGGCGGTCCAGGCGATCATTCGTTCGGTGGTGATCTCGCTGATCGACCAAACGGCGCTGACTCTTTTCAGCCAGAATTTCGCCAAACGATACGGCGATCGCCAAACATCGATACCGTAAACCATCAGCACAAGTGGTGCGCGCAACTTTGCATTGATCAGGACCGCCAGGGCCAGAATATTGATATGGCCACAAATCACCAAATCGAATTTACCGGTGGCCACGGCAAATGCCGCCTTGATGAAACTAAATTTACTGCCCACTACTTCGTGCAGGAAACGTACTTTTTCGGGAATACCTTCCGGCTTCAGAGGCATGGTGCGGGGTATGACAACGATCTCTTCGATTTCCGGCATCAGAGCAAGTGCGTCGATAATGTCGCGGTTATAAAGCGCAATACCGCCATGCCCGCCGTAGGCATCTGTCGTCAGCACAAGAACACGCATTAAATCAATTCCCCGGAAAAGCGTTGATGCACATATTGTGCCCAACCACGCAGCCCGCGTTGCTGAATAGAGGTGCCTTCCGGTTTTATCCATTCCCGTACCGGGACTGAAAAACCGGTCTTGGGTCTATTTAATACGCTTGCGGGCAGTCTTGGTGCGGCGACGGCGGCAATTTCGGATTTACTGATATCGGGATACGCGGCAAACCAGGGCGCGGCTTTTCGAAGCAAATCGAGATCCAGTAGCGGAACACGAATTTCAAGCGACTGCGCCATGCCGGCCCAATCGGCATCGCACAGCAATTGGTTTCGCATATACCAATTCATTTCCAGCGCGGAAACTGAAAGACGATCATTCGAAATATTATTCGTGGTGGCATCAAGCCTTTCCCGCGTCTTCAACTCTTCGAGGCCCTGTCGCACGAATTCTGGATCAAGATATTTTTCAAGTTCCCAGGGAGCATACAAGCTTCGTCGCAACAGATAGGCAGCACCGGCGCTATTGCTGTATTCAATAAGACCGGCATATTTTGGCGACGAAAGCATCGAGATTATCGGCGAGGATATTTTCCTGAAAGCTTGTCCGATGACAGGCATCGCTCTAAACGGCTTTCCGTAGCGAAGCATGGCGGGTATCTGTTTAAAGCTCGGATACGAAGCGAATAGCTCATCGCCGCCAAGACCCGATAATGCCACCTTGATATTCAACTGAGCGGCAGCACGCGCGACAAACCAGGTATTGACACCATCGATGCTGGGCTGATCCATCGCCGCCAAAAGTTTTTCGCGTTCGTTTTCAAAATCTTCCCGCGAGGTCATCATCGTGTGATGCGATGAACCCAGTGTTCGGGCAATTTCTTCTGCCAGCGGCACTTCGTCGTCCGGTGTACCGGCAAATTCCTTGAAACCCAGTGTAATCGTATGCGAGTTGGCGCCCCGCTCCGCTGCCGTAGCAGCAATCAAACAGGAATCTATACCAGACGAAAGAAACACACCCACCTGCACATCTGCCACCTGATGGGCTATTACACTGTCATGTATTGCATCGGCGATTTCGCGCAAGGCGGTTTGACGATCGCCATTCACGACGGAATGCGAGGCATGGGCCAGCACATCGGAAACTCGACAAAATGCCTTTGGTAGTTCAGCACCTTTTTCGGATACCAGCATGCTGTGGCCGGGTGGCAAGGCACGAATACTTTTGTAAAGCGTGTACGGCTCGGGTACTGAACCCCACAGTAAAAACCCGACATGACCGGCAGGTTCGGGAGCTCTATCCACATCGCCTCTCAGCAGGGCTTTAACCTGGGAGGCAAAACGGAAGGTTTTTCCATCATTGGCAATGTATAGCGGCTTGATGCCGAAGGCATCACGGGCAATGAAAAGCGAGTTCTCGTTGTTGTCCCAAATAGCGAACGCAAACATGCCCCGCAAATCATGCAGCATATCCGCGCCTTTTTCGGCATAGAGCTGCAACAAGACTTCGGTATCGGATTCGGTTCTGAATACGTGCTGCTTCGCTTCAAGCGCTTGGCGTAATTCGCGGTAATTATAAATTTCGCCGTTGAAACTGATGACATACCGACCATCGGCCGTTTGCATCGGTTGTGCCGCTCGATCGGATAAATCGATGATGGATAATCTTCGATGACCGAGTGCGACACGTTGGTTATCTGAAAACCATTCGCCAAAGCCATCAGGGCCACGCGTCTGCATTCGATCGCGGATGGCCCTAAGTTCATCTCGATTCGCAGACAGCGCAGAGGCTGAATAAGCAAAGATTCCCGCGATTCCGCACATCAGGGATTCCCGCTTCCTTGTCGATATTCGACGTTCAACCCGGCGTGCCTGTCAGTTGTGCATCGAAGTAGGCAATGGTTTTTTTCAGGCCGGCTTCCAGTTGTATTTGCGGTTCCCAGTTCAGTTTGCTCTTCGCCAGGGAAATATCGGGCTGACGTTGCAGCGGATCGTCCGATGGCAGCGGTTTAAATTCGAGTTGCGATTTTGAACCAGTGAGCTCGATCACTTTTTCGGCCAATTGGCGAATGGTGAATTCACCGGGATTGCCGAGATTGACTGGCCCGGTGAAACCGGCTTCGGTATCCATGAATCGCAAAAAGCCTTCGACCAGATCATCGACATAACAGAAGGAACGAGTTTGCTGGCCTTCACCAAAGATGGTGATGTTGTGGCCTTGCAAGGCCTGCATGATGAAGTTGGAAACCACCCGGCCATCATTGGGATGCATGCGTGGCCCGTAAGTGTTAAATATACGGGCGACCTTTATATCGAGGCCGTGTTGCCGGTGATAATCAAAAAATAATGTTTCGGCACAGCGCTTGCCTTCGTCGTAGCAGGAACGAATGCCAATCGGATTGACATTGCCCCAATAGCCTTCGGTTTGTGGATGCACGGAAGGATCGCCATAGACTTCGCTGGTGGATGCCTG
>JAYUWO010000131.1:0-13876 GCA_043753545.1 Arenimonas sp. | reverse complement strand
TGGAGCGTGACCCGGGCTACGATTCACGACCTACAAATTCGGCAAAGGTTTTTTTCGGACCGAGTGGCATCAGCGTTTGCGCCACGATGCCGGTCGGCACGGTTTCCAATTTCATTACGCCATATTCTTCTGGCCACGTGTTAGCTGGCGGTCGCTTGAAGGTACCCATCAGCATATCGACCAATGGCAGGTGAATGGCGTAATTCACGTCCATATAGTCGACATGACGCGCATGATGCCAATGGTGGTAGCGCGGCGTGACCAGAATATATTCCAGCCATCCGAAATTGATTCGCAAATTGGCATGCGCGAGTACCGCCTGAATGCCAACCAGGATGACGTAACCGTTCAACGCCGGCGCAGAGAATCCGATGATCACCAATGGCATTAAAACTGCCGAACGCGTCAGGATGATTTCAACTAGATGTACACGAGAACCAGCCAGCCAATCCATGTGGCGGCTCGAATGATGCACGGCATGGAAGCGCCAGAGCATCGGTACTTTGTGATAGATGCGGTGCAAGCCGGCCTGGAATAAATCGGCGAAGAATACCGCCATTAGAAATTGAGCCCAGATCGGCAGCGATTGAATGCTCGTTTTCAAACTTTGGCTGGCCACCAATGCGTCCATTGTCGAGGTCGATGCAGTCACCGCAATCAAAATAAATTGCACCAGCAAATGGCTGACAAAATAATAGGCCAGATCAGTACGCCATTCCGGACGCAGCGGCGATTGATTCCGTACATGCAACATGCGCTCGATCGGCACGAAAATAATCGTCGAGAAAAACAGCGAGATCACGAACCAGTCCAGACCTAGCGAATACGGCGTCGATTCGATTTTCGTGAAATGCACCGTGGCACCTCCGAGTAAAACGGCCAGTGCGGCCGTGATCACGCCCGTCAACGCAATACGACGATTGCGGTTACGCAAAATGGCAATCGTACCCATCGTGAACGCGGCGATCAGCGCGATCAACAAAAGATTACGTGCGAGGGTTTCCGAATAGGCCGCGCGAAATTCGCGACTAGTCAGCAATTCCGGAAAATGGAAACAGAGCACACCCATGAGCGACAGAATGCCTAAGCCCGCCGACATATGCGCCAGCCAGGAACGGGCGGGGTGCGGAGCCACGGTATCTTTGTAAGTCATGCACTGTCTCGGCTATAAAATCAGTGCGCAGTGTAGGCCGGGCCCTGACCCGACGCAAACGAAACCTTAAATAATTCGTCGTCCCCGAGTGCTTTGTCGGGGACCCAATGACTTCAAATATCAAAGCCACGACACTGGGTCCCCGCCTACGCGGGGATAACGGTTTTTTGCTTATTTCGTAAACACCAGGCTTCCGTTTTTCAACGATACCTTAATCGTATCTCCACCAGTAAATTCACCCGACAAAATTTTGTTCGCCAGCGGATTTTCAAGGTAGGTTTGGATTGCACGCTTCAAGGGCCTTGCACCATACACCGGATCAAAACCCGCTTCACCCAGAAAGGCGAGCGCTTCTTCGCTGATATCCAGTTTCATCTGCCGCTCAAGCAATCGTTTCGACAAGTGCAAAGTCTGGATGCTGGCTATTTTGGCGATATGGTTTTTTTCCAGCGGATGGAACACCACGATATCGTCGAGACGATTGATGAATTCGGGACGAAAATGTCCCTGCACCGCCGCCATCACCGATGCCCTCATTTCCAGATAGGCCGAGTCGCCGCGACCGGATAATTCCTGGATATGCTGCGAACCCAGATTTGACGTCATCACGATCACCGTATTGCGGAAATCCACTGTACGGCCTTGGCCATCGGTCAAACGACCATCGTCCAATACTTGCAACAAGACATTGAAAACATCCGGATGCGCTTTTTCGACTTCATCCAGCAGGATTACCGAATAAGGACGACGGCGCACGGCTTCGGTGAGATAACCACCTTCTTCATAACCGACATAGCCCGGAGGCGCGCCGATCAAACGCGAGACCGAATGTTTCTCCATGAATTCACTCATGTCGATACGAATCATGGCATCGGAAGAGTCGAACAGGAATTCCGCCAACGCTTTGCATAACTCGGTTTTACCAACACCGGTCGGGCCGAGAAACAGGAACGAACCATTCGGACGATCCGGATCCGACAAGCCGGCACGCGAACGGCGTATGGCATCCGATACCGCTTTCACCGCTTCGGCCTGGCCAATCACGCGGTGATGCAGCTCTTCTTCCATCCTCAATAATTTTTCACGCTCGCCCTCGAGCATTTTCGAGACCGGAATACCGGTCCAGCGCGCGACCACTTCAGCGATTTCTTCTGCCGTCACTTTGTCCTGCAACAAAGTAAAACCTTTGTGCTCGACTTCGCCGGCCGCTTTCAATTGCTTTTCCAGTTCCGGCAATTGGCCGTACTGGATTTCGCTCATCTTGGCGAAATCCTGCTGACGATGGGCTGCCTCCAGGGCAAGCTTGGCCTGCTCGATTTGTTCCTTGATTTTGGTCGCGCCGATCAATATAGCCTTTTCGGCTTTCCAGATTTCTTCAAGATCATTGAACTCGCGTTCGAGTTTTTCGATCTCGTCTTCAAGATCTTTCAGGCGCTGTTTGGACTCGGCGTCTTTTTCTTTCTTCAACGCCTCGCGCTGGATTTTCAATTGAATCAGGCGGCGTTCCTTGCGATCCATTTCTTCCGGTTTGGAATCGATTTCCATCCTGATACGCGAGGCCGCTTCGTCCATCAGATCAATTGCCTTGTCAGGCAGTTGCCGGTCCGCGATATAGCGATGCGACAAAGTAGCTGCCGCAACAATTGCGGGATCGGTAATTTCGACACCGTGATGCACGGCATAACGTTCTTTCAAGCCGCGCAGAATCGCGATGGTGTCTTCAACACTGGGCTCGCCAACGAATACTTTCTGGAAGCGACGTTCGAGTGCGGCATCTTTCTCGACGTACTTGCGATATTCATCCAGAGTGGTCGCGCCGATGCAATGCAGTTCGCCGCGCGCCAGTGCGGGCTTGAGCATATTGCCGGCGTCCATCGAACCTTCCGCCTTGCCGGCACCGACCATCGTATGCAACTCGTCGATAAACAGAATGACATTGCCTTCCTGTTTCGATAAATCGCTAAGCACAGCTTTGAGTCGTTCTTCAAATTCACCACGAAATTTCGCACCGGCAATCAGCGCGCCCATATCAAGCGACAACACGCGACGGCCACGCAAACCTTCCGGCACTTCGCTATTGATGATGCGTTGCGCCAACCCTTCAACAATCGCGGTTTTACCTACCCCAGGTTCACCGATTAATACCGGATTATTTTTGGTCCGGCGTTGCAACACCTGGATGGTGCGGCGAATTTCTTCGTCACGGCCAATCACCGGATCGAGCTTGCCTTTCTCGGCCTGCGCCGTTAAATCGATGCAATATTTTTCCAATGCCTGACGATTTTCTTCGGCATTCGCATCACTGACTTTTTCGCCACCACGAAGTTCTTCGATCGCTTTTTCAAGCCGCGCCTTGTTGCCACCGGCGGCCTTCAATGCCTGCCCGGCGTCGCCCTTGTCTTCGAGACAAGCGAGCACGAATAATTCGCTCGCGATGAAAGCATCACCGCGTTGCTGGGCCAGCTTGTCGGTGATATTCAACAGCCGTGAAAAATCGTTGCTGGCGTTGAGATTGCCTTCCTGGCCGGAAACCTTCGGCAAACGATCCAGTATTTCAACTAAACGTTGCCGCAGTGTTGTCGTATTGACCCCTGCCTGGGCCAGCATGGGCTTGGTCGAACCACCCTGCTGGTCCAGCAAGGCCAGCAGCAAATGGGCTGGCTCGATTAAATTATTGTCGCGACCAACAGCCAGTGATTGGGCATCGGCGAGCGCTTCCTGAAATTTCGATGTAAGTTTGTCCATGCGCATAAAAAATACCTGTGAAAGAGGTAAGCGGATAAGCCGCTGATACCTCATTTGTATGGTCGTTTTTCCGGGCTTTCAAGCCCTGCGCTCAGTATCGTCTCAAAACCCTGCGACAACTTGATTCAGATCAATTGCTGACAGCCTGTGCACTTTATTTCAGCTTGCTGAGTTCCGTTTTGGCATCGGCGAATTTCGGATCCAGCTTCAGTGCTGCCATGAAGGACGCTTTCGCTTCGGCTTTCTTGCCGAGCTTCGCATATAGCTGCCCGAGTCGATGGTAGGCATTTTTATTCGGCGGATCATTCGGAGCTTTCGGCATCAGGAGGTATTTTTGCAGGGCGGAAATACCTTCTTCAAGCTGTTGCCCGCTCAGAGCACTGGTTCGGCCAATTTGATACCACGCAGTGCCGGCCTTGTCATCCTGGGCAGCCCACGCGCGAAAATGTTTGAACGCATCATTCCAGCGTTCTGCCGTCTGATAGGCAATGCCCACCGCAACGCGAATATTTCTGTCGGTAGGTTTCGCCGCATAGGCGGCTTCATAGGATTTCATTGCGGCCGCATTATTTTTCTCGGACATGAAAATTTGGGCGCGCGCCAGATGTCCTCGTGCCACATCTCGCTTGGCAATTTCACTTGCTTGAACATTCGCCTTGTCTTTGCCGCCACCGACTGCGGACGGTGCCTGCAAATAGAATTGAAGCAACGATTCACGTGCATCCAGATTATTGGGGTCAAGCGCGATCGTTTTCTCGAACGCACCACGTAACTTCGGTGCCATGCTCATTTGCGAGAACATGCCAACCTGACCAATACGCGAACCGTATGAATTACCAAGCCAATAATGGGTTTGTGAGTTATTCGGCGCGAGTTTTACCGCTTTCTCGGCTGCAACAACGGCGGCTTCGGCCTGGTTAGACTGCAAGCGTGCTCGGGCCAACAATATCCAGGCTTCGGCATTTTTAGGTTCGCCTTTCGCGAAGCTTTCCGCACTTGCCAGAGCTTTCTTGTCGCGTGCTTCCACTAGCGACTTCACTTCTTGCATTGTCGCTGCAAATACCGGGGAAGCATTCAACGCAAACAACATCAGGCACAAAAAAACATATCGCATAAGCTTCACTTTGACTGGAAAAATCGAAGCTTAGTGTTCCATAACCGAACGCAATATGAACCTGCCGAACGTCACATTACTATCGGATTCAATCCCGCTCCGAGATCCAGATAAGGCTGGCCATCCGACCAGTTCGTTGATCGCGACGATGCGAAAAAAACGAACCCAGCTCGCTGATGGTGCAATGGTCACCACCGTAAATTTTCGTCACGCCCACCGCCTGTAACCGCATGCGCGCAAGCTGGAATAGATCCACGTGCCAGTGGCTTTCACGGGTAGGCGCAAATGCCACGCGGGCGCTTGCATCGTGTTGAACAAACGTATCCCGCACCTCCGCACCGATTTCATAGACTTGCGGCCCTGCTGCTGGGCCAAGCCAGGCCATGATATTTTCCGGTCTGCTCCGCATTGCGCTCACGGTATTTTCCAGCATGCCGTCTGCCAAACCACGCCAACCGGCGTGTGCTGCAGCAACTTCGTTGCCATCTTCATTGCAGAACAGTACCGGCAGACAATCGGCCGTCAGCACGGCAAGCACGACGTCTAATTTTGATGTCACCGATGCATCGGCAACCGGTTCATCGCGAAGAAAGTCACCCATGAGTTCCGGTGGATTTTCAAATCGCAAAACATCGACGCCGTGAACTTGCCTCAGCCAGTGCGGCTTATTCGGCAAAAAATATTCCCGAACTAACCGCTCGCGATTTTTCTCGACGGCCTCGGGATCATCGCCCTGCTCGCCGTTACGATTACCCAGATTAAATTCGTCGAACGGCGATTTTGAAACACCCATGCCACGACGCAAGGTCGTGAAGGCATGAATGTTTTTCGGGGCCGGCCAGTTGGCGGGAAGAATGGAATTGGCGCTCATTCATTTCGCGACTTCCGTCGCTCCTACAATTTTGCCTGCGCGGTATCGTCGCGGAGAACTTGCAGTAATTTCTGCATATCTTCGGGTATCGGCGCTTCGGCGGTAATTTCGACGCCGGTTACCGGGTGAATAAACGACAATTTCTCGGCGTGAAGGGCCTGTCGCCTGAAAGTACGCAGCATTTCTACCAGATCGGGTGTCGCGCCCTTGGGCAAACGCAGCAGGCCATACATCGGATCACCGACAATGGCGTGCTTGATGTAAGTCATGTGTACGCGAATTTGGTGGGTACGCCCGGTTTCCAGACGGCATTCCACCAGAGTGTGGTTACGGAATTTTTCGCGCAAACGGTAATGGGTGATCGCATCGCGGCCCTGGCCTTCTTTTGTTACGCCCATACGTACGCGGTCTTTCGGATGACGATCAATCGGCGCATTGACCGTGCCACCTGCCACCATCGTCCCGGCCACAACGGCGAGATATTGGCGATGCACTTCACGCGCCGATAGCTGCTCGACCAGGCTGGCGTGGGAGCGCAGCGAGCGTGCGATCACCATCAGGCCGGAGGTGTCCTTGTCGAGACGATGGACGATGCCAGCGCGCGGCAATTCGGCCAATTTAGGGTCGAAATACAGCAGTCCGTTCACCAGGGTTCCGTGTGGGTTGCCTGCGCCAGGATGCACTACCAGACCTGCCGGCTTGTTGATAACCAGTACATCTGCGTCCTGGTAGACCACATCCAGGTCCATCTGCTCCGCTTCGCCACGGGTCTCGATTTCGACCCGGATGCTTAGGGAAACCGCTTCTCCGCCGCGCACCGAGACCTTCGGCTTGACGATTTCGCCCTCCAGCAGCGCATCGCCGGCCTTGATCCACTCGGTTAATCTGGATCGTGAAAATTCGGGGAACATTTCGGCTAAAGCGGCGTCAAAACGCTTGCCTGCGGCCTCCAAAGGCACGATGGCTTCCACGATTTCGCGGTCGCCATCATCTGGGGAATCGGTCTGGTGCATACCGGATTGGTCTCTCGATTGGAGCCGGACGGCCCCTTTCCGTTATTATCCCCTTTCTCGATGCCCTTCGGGCGTTCTCAAACTGGTTGCCCCATGATTCGATTTTCTACCGCATTTCGTTTTTTGTTGATCATTAGCCTGGCCCTTGGCCTGAGCAGTTGCAAGACCATGGGTAAATGGTTCGGCAGCAATAAGGAAGAAAAAACCGAAACCCTCCCGGTCGACGAGATGTACTCGGTAGCCAAAAAAGCGACGGACAACCAAAATTATTCCAAGGCGGAAAAATATTACCAACGCCTTTCATCGCGCTTTCCGTTTGGCCCTTACAGCGAACAGGCGCAACTTGAATTGGCCTACGTGCAATACAAGCAGGGTCTGCGCGAAGAAGCCTCGTCCACTATCCAGCGCTTTATTCGCACCTACCCGACGCATCCGCATATTGCCTACGCGCACTATCTGAAGGCGGTGATCAATTTCGAACAACGCAATGCCTTGTTTGCACGCATCACGCGTCTCGACATGTCGGCGCGCGATCTGGGCGCACCAACGCAAAGCTTTAACGACTTCAATAAAGTCGTTACCGATTACCCCCGCAGCGCTTACGCACAAGACTCGACAAGACGCATGATCTATCTTCGCAACCTGCTGGCGCGTTACGAGCTCAATGTCGGCCTGTATTACCTGCGTCGCGGGGCCTATGTGGCTGCCGCCAATCGTGGCAAGTATTTGATTGAAACATATCCGCAAAGTGAATATCAGAGCGATGCCTTGGCACTGATGGCGGTCTCATACAATGCCGTGGGCCAAAAAACCCTGGCCGACGATGCGCGTCGTGTTCTGCAAGCTAATCAGCCGGACCACCCTTACTTGAACGGCAAATGGCCACGCAAGAAAGGTTTGTTCCGCCAGTTGAATCCGTTTGCAGGTGAGTACAAGTAAGTCTTCAATTTTCGTGATTGAATTAAAAAACGCCGATAAGTTCGGCGTTTTTTATTCCCGTGGGAGCGGCGTGAGCCGCGAATAAACTTTATCGAGGTACTATTCGCGGCTTATGCCGCTCCCACGGAAGTTTCTCATTCAATCTTATTTCGTAATGCTTAATAACCCGAAGTAATCGGATATCTACGCTCGCGCCCGAATGCGCGACGTGAAAGCTTTGGCCCTGGCGCAGCCTGTCTACGCTTCCATTCGCTGATTTTCACCAGTCGCAACACTCTTTGCACGGTGGCAACATCGAATCCATCGGCAATGATTTCCGCTTCGGATTTTTCCTGATCAATATAGCGATACAAGATGCCGTCGAGAATTTCGTATGGCGGCAATGAATCCTGATCTTTCTGGTTGTCTCTGAGCTCTGCCGTTGGTGGCCTTTCAATGACGGCATCCGGAATCACTTCGCCATCTCCCTGTGCATTGCGCCAGCGGCAGAGCGCAAATACTTCCATCTTGTATAAATCTTTTATCGGCGCGTAACCGCCGCACATGTCACCGTAAATGGTGGCGTAGCCGACGGCGTATTCGCTTTTATTACCTGTCGTCAGCAACAGGCCGCCGAGCTTGTTCGACAAGGCCATCAAGATGGCGCCACGAGTTCGTGATTGCAGATTCTCTTCCGCCACATCCACGGCCTTTCCGGCAAACATCGGGGCGAGTGTTTCAAGAAACCCCTTGAACGGCGCTTCGATCGCAACTTCCGAAATTTTCACACCCAGTTTTTTTGCCTGCACATCGGCAAGATCATTCGATAATTCGGTGGTGTAGCGCGAAGGTAGACGCACTGCATTCACGTTTTCAGCGCCAAGCGCATCGGCAGCCAATGCCATCACCAGCGCAGAATCCACACCGCCAGAGGCACCCAACCATACTTTTTTAAATCCGTTTTTCCCGCAGTAATCGCGGATGCCGCGAACCATGGCACGCCAAGCCAGACTTTCCTTCGATTCATCCACTTCCGCCGGCCATTGAACACGAGCGAACTTTTTTGAAGTCGAATCAAAGTCAGCTATCAATAAATGTTCGGCAAATGCCTCGGCATTCGGATGCACGGTACCATCGGCATCGGCCAGTACCGAGCTGCCGTCGAACACGACTTCGTCTTGTCCACCGATCACATTCAGATAGGCAATGCCACATTTTGATTCACTGACACGTTGCGCCAAAAGTGCATCGCGCTGTGCAGTTTTATTGGCCTCGAACGGTGATGCATTTGGAACCAATACAAGCTGCGCGCCCTGCCTGACAGTTTCTGCCAAAGGCTCGGCAAACCATAGGTCTTCGCAAATTACTAAACCCAGCGTGATGCCATTCACCACGAAGGTGCAGGCTTCATTATCGGCCGCAAAATAGCGCCGCTCGTCGAAAACGGCGTAATTGGGTAATTCCCGCTTGTGATAGGTGGCCTCAACTTGTCCATCGCGGATAACCGATGCCGCATTGAATACCACCGAGCCCACCGCATGCGGCCATGGCACGATGGCGACGATTCCTTCGATCGACTCTGCAACCTGCTTGATCGCAGTTTCGCAATCACGCAAAAAGTCCGGACGATTCAGTAAATCCTCTGGCGGATAGCCACTGATGGCTAATTCAGGAAACAAAACCACGTCGGCTTGATGCTGGCTTTTTGCCTGATGTGCCAATGCAATTATTTTTTCGGCATTGGCCTGGATGGCGCCTACCGAAAAGTCATATTGGGCAAGGGCTATTCTAATAGTACTCATTGCGTTACCGTTTACAGGCACATCCTAGGCAGCAGATGAAAACATGATACAGCCTTATTTCAAGAAACTTTATTTGCGGACGATGGACAAGGCCTATTCTTTCGCAAGGGAAGAAATCTTAGCAGAGCGCAGCGGCATGGATTTTCTCGAATGCGGCAGCGGCGCCGGCCGGGATGCGCGCCTGATCGAAGCTTCGCGAGGCCCTCTGAAATACACCTATACCGGCATTGAATGGAGTCATGAACTGGTAACAGCTGCCCGTGAATCGGGCCTCAATGTCATCCAGGGCGACTTGAACAAGACACTGCCGGTCGAGAGTGAATCGAAAAATTGCGTGTATGCACTTTCTGTACTCGAACATTTGCTGATGCCTTGCCATTTCCTTCGGGAATGCAAAAGGGTTTTGAGAAAAGATGGTCGCCTCATATTACTGACGCCCAATATCAGCACGTATTTCACTGCCGCCTTGATACTTGCAGGAAGAATGCCATCTTCCGGCCCGCATCCCGATTCCATCGAGTTGCTGGAATCGCAGGAGCTTTTCCACGTCAGCGAAAATTATGCGACATCGCTTGAAGGTGCCACGCCGGAACACAGGCATCTGGTGGTATTCAGTTTTAGCGTGCTGCGAAAATACCTGCTTGCCCTGGGTTTTGAAATCGAACATGCCAAAGGTTATGGCCTGTATCCTTTCCCGAACTTCATGCAACCCCTTCTGGAAAAAATGGATCCTTATCATTGCCACCAGATGGTGATGGTTTGCCGGAAAAAATGATTGCGAATCATACGAATAAAAAAAGCCGCTTTCGCGGCTTTTTTAATGCTGCTGGTACGAAAAATTACTTCGCAAGACGTTTGGCAATCGCCGCGCCCAAATCACCGGGCGAACGAACCGTGGTAACGCCGGCTCTTTCCATCGCCTCAAACTTGCCTGCCGCAGTACCCTTCCCGCCCGATGCAATCGCACCGGCATGGCCCATGCGCTTGCCTTCTGGGGCGCTGGCGCCGGCGATGAAACCAACAACCGGCTTGGTCACGTATTGGGAAATAAATTCAGCCGCTTCTTCTTCCGCGCTGCCGCCGATTTCGCCAACCATGATGATGCCTTCGGTTTGCGCATCGTCCTGAAACAGGCGCAGGCAGTCGATAAAGTTCATGCCCTGCATTGGGTCGCCACCGATACCGATACAGGTCGACTGACCCAAACCCGCTTGCGTTGTTTGATGCACCGCTTCATAGGTCAATGTGCCCGAACGCGACACGATGCCGATTTTACCTGGCATATGTATATGACCCGGCATGATGCCGATTTTGCATTCGCCCGGGGTAATCACGCCTGGGCAGTTCGGACCAATCAAGGTGACATCGTCATAACCGCGCAAGGTGTTTTTTACGCGCAGCATGTCGAGCACCGGAATGCCTTCGGTGATACACACAATCACTCGAATGCCGGCATCGGCTGCTTCGAGAATCGCATCGGCCGCGAACGGAGGTGGCACATAAATTACAGATGCATCTGCACCCGTCGCATCAACAGCGTCTTGCACGGTGTTAAATACCGGCAGGCCGATATGGGTGGTACCGCCTTTTCCTGGCGTAACGCCACCAACAACCTTGGTGCCGTATTCCAGCATTTGTTCGGCGTGGAAAGTACCCTGGGTGCCGGTGAAACCTTGCACAATCACTTTGGTATTTTTGTTAACTAGTACGCTCATTATCTAAATCCTTGACTGTGTAGGAGCGACGGAAGTCGCGACAGTTAATTACTGAAGTAGGTCGCGACTTCCGTCGCTCCTACAAAATTAGGCTTTTGCTTTTGCCGCCGCGACAACTTTCTTCGCGCCATCGTTGATATCGTCGGCCGCCGTGATCGCCAGGCCGGAATTCTTCAGAATTTCCTTGCCCTTTTCGACATTGGTACCTTCCAGGCGAACCACGACCGGCACTTTCACGTCGACTTCCTTCACTGCGGCGATGATGCCTTCGGCAATCATGTCGCAACGAACGATTCCGCCGAAAATATTGACGAAAATCGCTTCGACTTTATCGGACGACAAAATCAGCTTGAAGGCTTCGGTCACGCGCTCTTTGGTAGCACCGCCGCCAACATCGAGGAAGTTCGCAGGCGAACCGCCATTCAATGAAATCACGTCCATCGTAGCCATCGCCAGACCTGCACCATTCACCATGCAACCTATATTGCCGTCCATCGTGACGTAGTTCAGATCAAATTTGCTGGCCAGCACTTCGGTTTCATCTTCTTGGCGGACATCACGCATCGCGGCCAGATCAGGATGACGGAAAGTCGCGTTATCGTCGGAATTGATCTTGCCATCGAGCACGGCGAGGTCGCCATTGGTCAGGATGGCCAACGGATTCAATTCGACCAGGGCCAGATCTTTTTCGTTGAACAGCTTGTACAAGCCCATCATGATTTTAGTCAGCTGGTTCACTTGCTTGGCATTCAAACCCAGATCGAAACCCATTTGACGGCATTGGTACGGTTGCAGACCTTGTACATAATTCACGTGCAGCGATTTGATCGCATCGGGATTTTCTGCGGCCACCTTTTCAATATCCACGCCGCCTTCGGCGCAGGCAATGAAGGTAATGGTTTTGCTGGCGCGATCGGTCAATACCGACAAATACAGTTCGTTGGCGATATCGGTGCCTTCGCAAACCAGTACACAATCGATCGGCAGTTCGACACCAGCGGATTGGTAGGTCGCCATCTTCGTACCCAGCATGGCTTTGGCATAGTCGCGCACATCATCGAATGACCTCGCGAGTTTCACGCCGCCGGCCTTGCCGCGACCACCCGCGTGAATCTGGGCTTTGATTACCCATAAATCGCCGGGAATGGACTTCGCAGCGGCAACCGCTTCTTCCGGACTGCGCGCGACGATGCCCTTTGGTACGGCGATGCCGTAGTCGGCGAACAATTGTTTAGCCTGATACTCGTGGAAGTTCATGCAACACCCTATCAATATGAAGACAGCGGACTAGCCGCGAAAAACGAGGCCGAAGGGCCCCGGGGAAAGACCGCTATTGTCGCCGAGCAGGGCGGCAAAGGCAAAAATCGCCATGACATCTCTATACTCAGCCAATAGCCATCCGGATTTCCGTCTTGTCTGCCAACTTTTCCAGCTTCGGAATCAACCTCGTTCCCGCGAAAACCCTGCAGAGACGGGAAATTTACTTCTTCTCGCTCTACCGCATTCTAGAGGCGGGCCTGTTTGCACTGGTAGCGTTTTCACCAGTGGGCCTGCTGGTTGCCAAGCTGGACTTCCCGTGGCTCGCTAAAACAGGCGCCATAGTCTATTTGATCGCGGCCGGCTTCTTCCTGTGGGCCAGCACCCGTTCAAACATGCGTGTCCGGCGCCAAATCGCATTAGGGTTGTTATTCGACCTCGCGGCCGTGGCTTCCGCACTGTTTGGTGTACAAGGGCTTGATAGCGGCGTTTGCCTGCTGCTCATTTTCAACATAGCCGCTGCCGGCCTCATCCTGAGCCTTCGGGCGAGCATCGGCTTTGCAGTCATCGCTTGTGGCCTCGTGCTGGCTAATTACATCGCCAACCGGCTCTGGGGCATTGAATCCGAGGTACCGGCAGCTGAAGCGGTAATGTTCTCCGTTACGTATCTCGCTTCTGCCCTGCTTTTCCAGCTCCTCAGCAGGCAAATGAGCGAGAGTCAGGCACTGGCGGAAAAACGCGGCGAAGATCTCGCGAATTTGTCTGAAATCAACGAGTTGGTCATTCGGCGCATGAGAACCGGCATTTTGGTGGTCGATGGCGGTCATCGAGTTCGTCTGGCCAATGAAGCGGCGTGGGCTTTATTGGGTAATCCATCTCCTGACAGGCGCGCACTAAACGAAGTGGCGCCCCAGTTGCACGAAAGTCTCTGGAAATGGCGGCGTAACCGCAGTGAAACGCCGAAGGCAATGAGGATTGCGGAAACCGCACCTGAAGTGCTTCCGCGGTTCGTCTCGATCAACGTGACAGACAATATGTTCCTGATTTTTCTCGATGACAGTCGCATTTATTCTGTACGCGCCGAAGAATTGACCTTATCCACACTTGGTCGGCTGTCAGCCAGCATTGCCCACGAAATCCGCAACCCATTGGCGGCCATCAGCTATTCGGCACAGTTACTCGACGAGTCGGAAGGCATGCCAGAAGCCGACAGGCGTTTGCTCGAAATCATCCACAGCCAATGCAAGCGGATGAATGGCATCGTCGAAAACATTCTTGGGCTCGCCAG
>JAYUWO010000130.1:0-13945 GCA_043753545.1 Arenimonas sp. | reverse complement strand
GCGAATGGTTGGAGAAATTCGCGGCTAACACCGCTCCTACAGGGGTCTCACTGGGTGAGACAGCTTCATGATCTTATCCACAGGAAACCCACCGACTTGCGCGCAACACTTTTACCCGATTGGCCGTAGCATGATCGGTTCGTATCTCCCGTATAAAAGATAAAAGAAAACCTATGTCAGCACGCCCCGATTCAGTCCGTTCCGATAGCAAGATAGATGCTCTGCGCTTACCGCCACAGTCGGTGGAAGCCGAGCAGGCGGTGATTGGTGGACTGATGCTGGCGCCGGAATCGCTGAATATCCTCGGTGATTCTCTATCGGAAGAAGATTTTTATAGACGCGACCACCGTCTGATTTATCGCGGCATTCGCGAGCTGGCGGAAAAAAACAAACCGTTCGATGCAGTGACACTTGGCGAATGGTTTGAAGCCAATAATTTGTCCGAACAAATCGGCGGCAATGCCTATTTGATCGAGCTTGCCAGCACCACGCCATCGGCCGCGAATATCAAAGCCTATGCCGAAATCGTGCGTGAAAAGTCGGTGTTACGTCAATTGATCGAAGCTGGTACTGAAATTGTCAACGACAGCTTCCGTCCCGATGGCCGTGAAGTCACCGAGTTATTGGCAAAGGCCGAGCAACATGTATTCAAGATTGCCGAGCAGGGTGAACGTGGCAAGAAGGGTTTTGTCCCGGTCCGTGCCGCGATGGTCGAAGCCTTTGAACAATTGCGTCAGCGCTATGAAAATCAGGGCGCGATTACCGGTTTGCCGAGCGGTTTCCACGATCTGGATAATCTGACATCGGGTCTGCAAAATTCCGATCTGATTATTCTTGCGGCACGTCCGGCGATGGGTAAAACCACGCTGGCGTTGAATATCGCAGAATTTGCCGCATTGAAAACCAAGAAAGCAGTTGCTGTGTATTCGATGGAAATGTCGTCCTCGCAATTGGCGTTCCGTCTGATTTCATCGATTGGTCGTATCAACGCCCAAAGACTTAAAACCGGCATGCTGGAAGATGAAGATTGGTCGCGCGTGAATATGGCGATCAAGATGTTGTCGGAAGTGAAAATTTTTATCGACGATACACCGGCACTCTCGCCATACGATTTAGCATTCCGCGCGCGTCGTTTGAAGCGCGAGCATGATCTGGGTTTGATCGTGGTCGATTATTTGCAGTTAATGCAGGTGCCAGGCAACAAGGAAGGCCGCGTCAATGAAGTCTCGGAAATTTCCCGCTCGCTCAAAGCGCTCGCGAAAGAATTGAATATCCCGATACTTGCCTTGTCGCAACTAAACCGGGGTCTGGAAAGTCGTACCGACAAGCGCCCGATCATGTCGGACTTGCGTGAATCCGGCGCTATCGAGCAGGACGCCGACATCATCATGTTTATTTATCGCGATGATTACTACCACAAGGATTCGGCAGAAAAAGGATTGGCCGAAGTTATCATCGCCAAGCATCGTAACGGCCCGACCGATACTATCAAGCTGAAATTCTTTGGCGAATACACGCGCTTCGATAATCTGGCGCGCGATTCGATGGGAAGTTTCGAGTAGTTGTTTCTGTAGGAGCCCGCTCAGCATTTCGCGCGGCAAAATACGCTGAGCTGGCGAATGTCCTGCCAGATCGCCAGCTCTGTATGTACTTCGCTACGCTCAGTACACAGAGCGGGCTCCTACTTCAAAATAAAATTCTAGACTTTATAAGCCAACGTCAACGTATTGAGGTGCACGCGTTCCTCATCACGCAGGAACGGTGATACCAGCATCATGACTTGCACGATGCCGGCCCGAATGGCTTCCTGTTCGTCTTTGTCGCCACGCACGCTGGCGTAGTTTAGCCAGAACGTGGCAATAACCAAAATATTGGTGGCAGTGCCTTCGATTTCGGTCGCGGAAGCGCGCATGACGCCGGCTTGCACCAGGCCGCGCATCACCATGGTGGCATTGCCGGCAGCACGTTTTAGAATTCGCGCAAAACGCATACGCAAATGTCGATTGCGACTGAGTATGTCGACTAGATCACGATACAAAAAACGATATTCCCAGATGCATTCAAACACCAGATGCAGTTGCAGCCAGATATCTTCCAGATTCGGTAAGCGACCTTCCGGTGCAACTAATGCCGAGTCCATGCGTTCTTCATAACGCTGGAATAATTGTTCGATGATGTCGTCTTTGTTGCGGAAGTGGTAATACAGATTGCCCGGCGAAATTTCCAATTCATCAGCAATATGATTCGTGGTGACGTTCGGCTCGCCCTGCAAATTAAACATTGCAAGCGAGGTGTCCAGAATACGTTGACGAGTTTTGGGGGCGGCCATCGTGGATTAACTGACCAATTTCTTGACGAGATCGACGTATTTTTTGATGGCATCGTCTTGTTTCGTGCCAGCAAGTTTTCCCCAAGCTTCGTATTTTGCAGTTCCGACAAAATCAAAAAAGCCCGGTTTTTCGCCTTTTACGTCGCCTTCCGAACCTTGTTTATAGAGCGCATAAAGTTTAAGCAGAGTGTCATTATCAGGTTTTTCTTTCAGGCTTTTGACATCTTTGGTGGCTTGTTCGAATTTGGCTTGTAAATCGTCTTTTGCGGCGGCCATGACAGGTTTCTCGGGGCTGGTCGGAAGCCCCAATGAAAGCACGGCGGCCTAAGCCGGTCAACGCATCTTAAAATTAGGGTTTGTAAGATTCGCTCAGGTCTGGCAATTTAGCAGTCTGGGCTAGGCAGTCGCCAGCCTTTGACTAACGAGAGTGAGGGGATCATGAGCTATTTCGTTACCGGTGCCACCGGCTTTATTGGCCGTTTCTTGGTGAGCAACTTATTGAAGCGCAAAGGCACTATCCACGTATTAGTGCGCAAAGGCTCTGAAAAAAAATTCACTACAATTGCTGATTCGATGGGGTGGGACAAGAAACGCGTCATTCCAGTAACCGGTGATTTGTCGAAGCCAAAGCTTGGTTTGACGGCCGTGCAAATCAGGGCCCTGACGACCAAAAAAGTCCAGCATTTCTTCCATCTTGCCGCTATTTACGATCTCAGCGCCGATGGACCTTCGCAACAGGTCGCCAATATCGACGGTACCAAGCACGCCATCGAATGCGCAACGGCCATCAAGGCCGGCTGTTTCCATCACACCAGTTCGATTGCTGCTGCCGGTTTGTATCGCGGAATTTTTCGCGAAGACATGTTTAAGGAAGCCGAAGACCTGGATAACGATCCGTATTTCCGTACCAAGCATGAGTCGGAAGGTCTGGTACGTAAAACCTGCAAAATTCCGTATCGCATTTATCGCCCGGGCTTTGTGGTTGGTCACTCCAAGACCGGTGAGATGGACAAGATCGACGGCCCGTATTACCTCTTCACCTTGATCAAGAAAATTCGCCAAACCTTGCCGCAATGGGTGCCGACACTCGGTATCGAAGGCGGCACAATGAATGTGGTTCCGGTCGATTTCGTGGCCGATGCGATGGATCATATCGCGCACAAAAAAGGACTGGACAAGGGCTGCTTCCATTTGGTCGATCCGAACGCTCTGCGTATTGGCGAGATCATGAATGTGTTCTGCCGCGCCGCCCATGCTCCCGAAATGACTATGCGCCTCGATGCCCGCATGCTGGCCGTAGTGCCTGCGGCGGTTCGCGGCGCGGTAATGAATCTTCCGCCGGTCAAACGCTTCAGCAATATGATGCTCAAGGATTTAGGCATTCCACAGCAAGTGGTAAAGAACATTACCTATCCAACCCGTTTCGATAGTCGCGAAACCGAGCGTGCCCTGAAAGGCAGCAAAATTTCAGTGCCGGAACTAGAAGGCTATGCCTGGCGTTTATGGGATTACTGGGAACGTCATCTGGATCCGGATTTGTTTGTCGATCGCTCATTGCGAGGCAAAGTCGAGAATAAAGTGGTGCTGATTACCGGTGGTTCCTCCGGTATTGGTCGCTCGTCGGCGATCAAGATTGCCGAGGCCGGTGCAAAAGTCATTATCGTCGCGCGTGGTGAAAAAGAATTGATCGAAACCCGTGACGAGATTGCCGCAGCAGGTGGCAAGTGCTGGGCTTATACCTGCGATCTGACCGATCTGGCGTCCTGCGATGAGCTGGTCAAAAAAGTGCTGACCGATCACAAGCACGTTGATGTTCTGGTCAACAATGCCGGTCGCTCGATCCGTCGTTCGGTGGAAGCCAGCTACGATCGTTTCCACGATTTCGAACGCACCATGCAATTGAATTATTTCGGTTGCCTGCGTTTGATCATGGGTTTCCTGCCTGTGATGACCGAGCGCAAGAAAGGCCACATCATCAATATCTCCTCAATTGGCGTGCTGGCAAGCTCGCCGCGCTTCTCGGCGTATGTGGCTTCCAAGGCCGCCCTGGATGCCTTCAGTCGTTGTGCCCAGGCTGAGTTCAGTGGCAAAAATATTGCCTTCACCACGATCAATATGCCGTTGGTGAAAACGCCAATGATCGCGCCGACCAAAATGTACGACTCGATTCCGACCTTGACGCCGGAAGAAGCGGCCGACATGGTGGTGAAAGCGATTATTGAACGTCCAAGCCGTGTCGCAACCCGCATGGGTATTTTCGCCGCGACACTGAATGCCTTGGTGCCGAAAGCCTACGAAGTCATCATGAATACCGCTTTCGAAATGTTCCCCGATTCACAAGCGGCAAAGGGAATGAAAGGACGCGGAGAAGCCGACAAGCCGACCAACGAGCAGATTGCCTTTGCCGCAGTCATGCGGGGCGTGCATTGGTGATTTGATCAGATTGCGAACCATAAAAAACCCGCTTTACGCGGGTTTTTTATGGGGTTTGAATACTTACTGGCATCGTCTGAATCGAACCGGGACGGTGCTTCCGCTAGGTGGTTCGAGCTGAAGCCTTGTGAACCTGAGTTCTTCGTATTGCGTCAAAATCCGGCAGATTTCAGACACCATGGACTTGTCGTCATTTTTTTCGGTATTCAGCATCACTTGCAATGTCGAAGCGCTATACCAGATAGCGGTTTTGATGATCGGCATTTCTGAGACTGTGGCCGCCGCATTGGCTTTACGCTCTGCGCGTTGCTGATCGGTTAATTTATCCACCTCAGCCAAGGCGATTGCGGTGGCATTGATTTTTGCCAACGTGGCATCTTCGATTTTAACAGCCTGGCTAGCGTCGGCACTTTTTTGTTGATTAGTTGCTACCGATGTCGATGTTAATGCCACTTCACTGGCCGGCATCAGAGTGCTGGCTGCAAAATAACTCGCGGCACCGAGAATCAAGCTAAGAGCCGCGCCCATTTGTACTTTTGACTTGGTTTGTGAACTCGCCTGCTTGCGTACGGTGCCCAGCGTTACTCCGGACAGATAATTTTCGACTCTGGGCCATAAGGCTTTGCCATCGATCAATTCAATGTCATAGCGTCCGGCAGAATCCTTTGCCATATCTTCGACGGTACCAAGCGTAACCAATATACCTTTGCTGGCCCCGATGAGTTGAACACCATTGGCAAAGTCCCGGATATTGGCTTCACCAAGGTGATAGGCGGTCCCGTGTTTGTAACTCAACAAGGTTAATGCTTCGCCTTTTTTAAGCAGAAATTCGGTACCACCATCACCGGGCTGGCGACTGGATATTTCTTCACGATAGCCTTCTTTTTCAAGTGACTGGATGACCAGTCCGACACACTCGCGCCATTTCATCGCAGCTAGCGTAATGACGCCGGTCTGGATCTCGGCTTGTCTGCGTTTGATGATTCCAAACCACCAGAAAAGCACGAGAAAACTGGCGAGCCCGACGAAGATGGCGACAAGAATGGGCTGGGAAGGCATGAGAGAACTCCAAATCAGTCTGGAAAATTATTGGCCCATTGTAAATCAAGAAACGGCTTCCACCGAGTTCACCAGTCATTTCTTGGGTCTTGTCATGTTTCAAAAAAAATGCCCGGAAAGGTTCCGGGCAAAAAACTCAACTAGTGAGTGAGAGTATTCGTTAATGGCCCGCCAGTCTGAAGGGCGTAAGGGGAGGGATCTGACGTACTTCGTTTTAGACTGGCAGGCGCAAAGGGTTTCGCAATGGTTTTGAATCAGGCTTCAGATGTTGGAGCAATCGGTTTTACGGCATTTGGTAGTGCCGCTTTACGTGCCGCAGGTTTCGCTTTGGCAACCAATTTCTTGCTGGTTTTCGCTGCTGGCTTGGTGGCTGCTTTTTTGGCTGCTTTAACCGGCTTGGTGACTTTCTTGGCCGCTTTCTTTGCAGCAGGTATTGCCACTTTAACGGCTTTCACCAAAGGCTTAGCTTCCGCTTTGCCAGCTTGCTTGCGAAGTAGGTCGGTCAGGCTGTTGACGCGCGCGGTCAGGTCAGAAAGGTCTTCGCGGCTAGGAACGCCCAGTCGATTCAAGGCGCGTTGAACGCGTTCTTCGAAAACTTTTTCCAGACGATCCCAGGTGTCGGTGGCGCGTTCGCGTGCAACACCAACGCGGTTTTCGACGGCATCACGGACTGCGTCGACTTTGCCGCCAGCCAATTTACGGGTGTGCTGTTCGATGTTCATGCCTTCTTTTACCAGGGCTTCAAATAATTTTGAGCCTTCGCCTTGTGCGCGATTGAAAGCGCCCATGCCAGCCATCCAGATTTGTTGTGCGGAATCGACGATCGATTTCGACATTTTTTCTGCGCTTGCCTGAAAGTCAGCTGCCTGACTGGTGTTGCCGGCGGTTTTGCTGCGTGTAGATTTCTTGAGCTTTGCCATGAGAATTCCCTCCGATAGGCTTGATGTGATGCGGATTTTTCACGCTATGTCTAGAGCTTTCACACCAGAGGCAAGCATGAACACTGCGATGCAGGAATGGATTGTAGGCCCACTAGTCAGGCGGGCCGTGAATTTGCGTTATAAATTTGTACCCATCGAGTGCTCGATGTCGTCGAGCGCACGACGCAGTCGAGCCGTCGTTTCGGTTTGTCGAACTGCTTTTTTCATGCCGTGCAGGAAAGAGCTTGATGCTGATTTCAACACGTCATCGCGCAGTTTCAAGCCATGCTTTGCGAGCACCGGCGCCAGTTCCACCTGACGCTTGCGCAGGTCACGCAGCGTTGTTTGATAGGCATGTTCGCAAACTCGTTGGCGTGAATTGAAACTGAAGACATTGGTGAAAAACATTTCGCCGTCGTCGTCATTCGGCTCGAAAACCATCTGGTCCACATCGGGATATTGTTGCGCGTATTTCGCCAGGCCCACCTGCATGCGCGATTGCAGCAAGGTGCGGAAAGTTTGCGACAGTACGACCGGAAGGCCGCCTTCAGCCAGTTTCTTCATGCCTTCAGGTGGCGCTTTTGCCGTACTGGCGTTGAAGGGGACGAAAGGATTGATGCCAATCATCAGGTCGATACCGTGATCCAGCACCACCGATGCATGCATAGTGCGGCGCAATGCGCCATCGACGAAATGGTGGCCTCGAATATCCACCGGGGAATAAAGGCCTGGTAGCGCAGCGCTGGCCTGGATGGCTTGGGAGATCGGCACGTCGTCCCATTTGGGTCCGCCAAAGCGCACCGCTTCACCGCTATCCAGATCGACCGCGACGACATAGAGTTTTCGATCCAGTTTCCGGAAATCGTTACATCGGCCATGGATGGTGAAAATGCCACGCAGGAATTTTTCGATTTCATCGTTGTTGAACAATCCCGTCGGGATAGCGCTGCTGAATCGGCCCACGGCATCGGTCAGGTTTGCCCCCAGCGGATCGGCAAGCATTTCGCGCCACCAATCGTAAAAGATGCCCGGGATAGAGGCGGTCCGTTTCAAATATTCGCCAAACGCAGGCTGCAGGAAGATTTCAGGATGAAAGCTGATGTCCTTGCTGTCACCGGTGATGAAAATGCGGCAAATCTCTTCGGTACTTAGCCGGTTGGCCAGTCCCGCGGCCAGGAACGCGCCCGAACTCACTCCGACATAAACTTCCAGCCGGGTTAGGTCCAGGCCTTCGATGGCGGCATCGAGTGCCCGCAATGCGCCTAGTTCATACATCCCGCCAATCGGCCCGCCGCCGGCAATTGCCAAACCAATGCGGCCCTGGCTGGAGGGGGAATTCTTAGCATGTTGGAGAACGAGCATTAAAAATATTGCCTGACGGGAAAACCGGTAGGATTGTAGCTTGCAGACGATACGAAACAAGGAATGGCTTCACGAATCTCTATGACTCAAGCACTTAGACATGCATTGGCGAAGCGTCTGGCTTGGCAAAAGCGCATGAACGACCCGATTCTGGAGCCACGTTCGGCCTTGCCGACGCTAGGCCCTTTGCGGCGCTGGCAAGCTGCACGCTTGAGAAAGAGCTTTGCCCAGATTCTTGAAAATCCGAAAATGCGGTCTGCCGGGGAGTTTTTCCTGACCGATTTGTATGCCGACAAGGATTTCTCCGCGCGTGACCGCGATGCGGCAAAAATATTGCCCTTGATGGCAAGGATATTGCCGCAAAGTCTGTTGCTGGCGGCGGTCGATACCATTGAATTGGCAGTGTTGAGCCAGGCATTCGACTTGGCGATGGCCCAGCAAATCCATTTAAACAAGAAAGCAGATATTGACCTTCAGGACTACATCCAGGCCTATCGCAAAGTCGGCTGTCGACGTTTGCGAAGACATCAGATCGACCTGATTATCCGGGTCGGGAAAAACCTTGATGCGGCAGTGCAGAAGCATGGGGTTTACAAGCTGCTTAAAGCTTCACGTACTCCGGCTCGGCTTGCGGGTTTACAGGAACTGCAGGGGTTTCTCGAGCGAGGATTTGAAGCGTTTGACCGAATGGGTGGAGCTGATGAATTTCTGGAAATGGTATCGGCAAGCGAATACGAGATATCGCAGCGTTTGTTTGATGGTCACAAAAATCCGTTTGGAAAGCAGAAATAAGACTCAGGAGAACTCATCATCAAGGTAGCGGTGGATTTCCCGATCTACCGAACTTTTAATCATCATCAGCATGAAGCTCAGATTGACAGATACCTGAATTTGCTTGGCGCTGACGGCAATATGGCCATCGACACCAGCACGACTGAAATTGAGCTTGTTTCCAGACCAGCCGTATTCCACATCGAACTTTTCGGCGATGTGTTGAGCAACGCGCTCCACTGCTTTCTTTGCATCTTTCAGGGGTTTGCTGTGATTGCGAGTAATTTCGATACTGGCCATGAATGCCTGTCAGAGACCGCGTTGTAGAGGGTGGTCCTATTCTGATGTGTTTTTTCGTTTTAACAAGAGCTCGGCCAATGGGGCCCTTAATTCGAAGACTGTGCTAAATTTGCCACCATAAGGGGACCCTATGCAGCTCAGCTTTCCGAACGGCGAACATCGTGATGTCAATTTTGAAACGGGTGAAGTGACCATAGGCACTCGTCCGGACATGGCCGTGAGCTTGCCCAAAAGCGGCCTGGCTGCGCATCACGCAAGTGTTATCTCGGATCGCCGCGGCTTATGGCTCAAGGTGTTGCCCGACAGCCAGCCTATCCATTTGAATGGCCGTCCAGTCAAGGAACTTGCCATGCTGCGCACTGGCGATTTACTTTGTTTTGATCAAGTCAGGATCCAGCTACGCGACAGTGACGCACTGGCAATCAGTCGCAACATCCCGGAAAAGGGACCACTGACTTTAAACGAAACCCAGCAAGTGAGTGCTGCCCGAGTATTGCTTCGCGGGCTTAGCGGTCAGCATTTCGGCCGCATTTATGGTTTGGTGAGCCCGCAGCTTTTTGGATCGGGAGCGAATGCCGATATTGTGATCGAAGATGCCGATGTAGCGGAAAAGCATGCCCAAATAGAATTGCATGGTGATAAAGTCGTGCTGCGTGCCATGAGTCCGCAGGCGATCACGCAGGTGAACGGCATTTCAGTGACCGATGCCTTGTTGTCGCCGGGCGACCAGATCGTCATCGAACAGTCGCGCTTCATGCTTGAAGCTCCAGGTTTGCCACCCAGAGGGAAAGACGTTGCCGTTCCGTCCGGCACGGTGGCTCATACCCAAACCATCCAGGCAGTGAAAGCCAAGATGTCCTCAGATGCCAATTCCGTTAATGCCGCTGGCGTCGAAGAAGCGCCTCCTGTCACGGAAGACTCCAGTGCCTTGTGGTGGTTGATTGCCGCCGCTGCCATATTGGCGGCTTCGCTGACCGCTTTGCTCGTTTATGCCCCGAGTGGAGGGCTTTGATTACGGTCAGTCATCTGTGGACTGGTTGAATCAAGGTATCGCATGGAAATAATTGATGCCTTCAAAACGTCGCTGAGTCCGGTCTGTATCATTAGTGCAAACGATGGCGTATTTCTTGCTGCCAACCCTTCTTTCTTAAGAAGCTTCGGCTATGCCGCCGAACAATTAATCGGATTTACACCCTTCCAGATTGGCTTGTGGAACGATCACGAATTTCGAGCCAAGGCTTGGGCGCTGCTTCGAAACGAAAAACGCATTATCGACCTGTATGCGGAGTTTCGTTGCGCCGACCAGACGGCCCAGCGCTTTTTGTTGAATGCGGAATATGTCGATTGTGGCGATACCGCCTGCATCCTGTTTATATTGCATCCGCCACCCGATGATAGTTTGCCCCTGGATAGCCATATCTCGGACGCTTTTTACCGTTCGCTGTATTTGGCGGCTTCAGAAGGGCTCTATCGTGCATTGCCTACTGGTGGTTTTATCGAGGCGAACCCGGCGCTGGCAAGAATATTCGGATACGAAAGCCCGCAGGAATTCCTGACTACTTTTTCACGCAGCATGCGTGCCATTTATGTCGAACCCGATCGCATTGGCGAGATTTATGAAGACCTGGACAAGCTTGGCCGTGCGAGTAATGTGCGTCTGCAGGTGTACCGCAAGGACGGTAGCATCATCTGGATAAACGAGAATATTCGCAATATCTATAACGATGACGGACAGCTGATCTTTCAGGAAGGATCGATCACTGATATTACCCATCAAGTCGAGGCAGAGTACTCGCTCAAGCAGTCGCAAGCCCTTTATCAGGTGTTGCTGGAACATAGCCGCGACGGTGTTTACCTGATTCAGCAGGGGATCGTGAAATTTGCCAACAAGGCGCTCGCCGACGCGCTGGGTTACTCACTGGAAGAGCTTGTAGGCATGGCCTACATGAAATTAATTGCTTCCGAAGATTTGAACGATCAGGCGCAAAGAAAGGCCGAGCGCGAAAGTGGCTATCGCGGTTTGCAAATGTATGAAGTGCATTTACAGCGCAAGGATGGTTCCGCTCGCCTGTTTGAAGTGCGTGCAGCCGCGGTCGATTATCATGGAGTGATTGCTTCTACCGGTACCATGCGGGACGTGACGGATGAGCGCCGTCATATGACGGTCTTGAAGGAAGCCGAGCGTCGTTATCGGGAATTATTCGAGAACGTGCCAAGCGGCTTGTTTGAAAGTGCGCTGGATGGTTCGGTCATCAATGCCAATCCGATGATGGCGAAGATGATGAAATATGAAAGCGTCGAAGAACTCAAACAGCGCATCAAAAATACTCTCGAGGTCTATGCTGATCCGAAAGAGCGCGAATATCTGGTGCATCTAGGTAAAACCCAGGGCGGATTCACCGAGCACATTACCCAATTGCTAGACAGTAACGGCGACCGTCGCTGGGTCAGTGCCAGTGTCCGCTTGATTCGAGACGAACAGGGAAACCCGAGCAGCTTTGCCGGCTCATTGGTGGATGTGGATGAGCAGCAACGCATGCAGCAGGCGCTTGCCAGTTCGGAAAGTAAATACCGCACTCTGGTCGAACATAGCCAGGTGGGCGTGTTTATCCTGAAAGATACGAAACTGGTGTATTGCAATCAGACTTTGCTCAATATGACCGGCTTTGAAGAGTCCGAAGTTCTCGGCAAGCAGATTTTGGAATTCATTGCCCCGGAAGATATTGAAGGCGTGCTTGCGCGCTTCAATCGTTTGGCGGCGGGCGAATCGGTGGATCGGGAATACGATGTCGGCCTGATCGGGAAAGACCGTCAGCGATTGTATGTCCACGCCAGTATTGGCGAGGTAATGCTGGATGGTGAGCGGCACCGTACAGGCACCATGCTGGATGTAACGAAGCAAAGAGAAGCCGAAAGAAAACTGCGTTTTCACGCCACCCACGATTCACTCACCGGTCTGCCGAATCGGATGTATTTCACCCTGCAACTGGCCGACCGTATTCGCTCGGCAATTGCCTCCGAAAATTACGATTACGCCATCCTGTTTCTCGATCTGGATGGCTTTAAATGGGTTAACGACAGTCTGGGCCACAACGCCGGCGACCGTCTGCTCATCGAGATATCACGCCGTCTGGAAAGCCAATTGCGTGGCCTTTGTACCATTGCGCGTTATGGTGGTGATGAATTTACGCTTTTGCCGCTGGGTGCTTGCGATGAAGCCCAGGCGAGAAAACTGGCACGTCTGGTCTTGCGAGTTTTCGAACAACCCTTCGATGTCGGCGGGCAGTCGGTTTTTTCAAAAGCGAGTATTGGCGTCGTGGTTGGGCGCGATGAGTATCTGACACCGGACCAATTGATCCGTGATGCCGATACCGCAATGTATCGGGCAAAGGTGGGCGGAAAGTCGGCATTCGTTATTTTCGACGACGGCATGCATCAGCAGGCGAAACAAAGGTTTGAGCTCGAAAATGATTTCCGGGTCGCTTTCGAGCGGAATGAATTCCTGCTGCATTTTCAGCCGATCTTGAATTTGCAAAACGGCGATGTGTTGGGCGCCGAAGCCCTGGTTCGCTGGCTGCATCCAACCCGTGGCTTGCTCATGCCGGATGATTTTCTCAGAATCGCCGAAGAGACGGGATTGATTTCCGGACTGGATGCCTGGGTGATGGAACAAGCGGCATTCCAGCTTTCGCAATGGCGGCAACGGTTCCCCAGACATTATGATTTGTTTGTCAACGTCAATGTCGATGAGAAACAATTAACCTCATCCGAGATTCTCGAAGAAGTCAGGTCGGTACTCGAGCGTTATGTATTGCCGCCCAGCACCCTGCGTCTGGAGGTTACCGAAGATGTCTTTCGGGAAGGCCGCGGAATGGCCGTCGAACGCCTGATGGATGTCAAAAATATTGGTGTTGGTCTTGTAGTAGACGATTTCGGTACCGGGTATTCCTCTCTCGAATCATTCGCGGCATCGCCGTTCGATGCGCTGAAAATCGATCAGGTATTTATCCGCGATCTGGAAAGCAATCATCGTCATCGCGCGATTGTAAAAACCATTATCGGATTCGCAAAAGATCTCGGCCTGGTACTCACCGCCGAGGGCATTGAAACAAAAGGCCAGCGTGATTTGTTACTGGAAATGGGCTGCGAAATAGGTCAGGGCTTCTGGTATGACAAGCCTTTGTCGGCTCAGGATTTCGAGCAAAGGCTCTATAAAATGTTTGAAAATAAGAGCTGAAATGGGGCGCGAATGGGGTGTGCGCGGGCTTGTGAGCATGATAGTGTTCATTGGCTCCTTCGCTTTTTTCCGCTAACTTTTCCATGGTGATTATTTATGTCGCGCGCGTTCAATTTCAGTGCAGGCCCCGCCGCACTGCCAGAAGCTGTTTTACGTCAGGTTCAATCGGAATTACTGGAATATAAAAACGAACGCGCTTCGTTGATGGAACTCAGCCATCGTGGTCAGGCCTTTATCGATTGTGCCGCACAAGCCGAACGTGATTTGCGCGATTTGATGGGTATCAGCGACGACTATGCTGTGTTGTTTCTGCAGGGCGGAGCCACAACCCTGTCCGCTTTTCTGCCACTGAATCTTGCGCGCCTGGAACAAACCGTCGATTTCGTATTGACCGGGCATTGGGGCGAGAAGGCACTCGAAAATATGAAGCCATCTGTCAATATCAATATCGCGGCTTCGGCGAAAGATGATGCGTACCGTTCGATTCCGTCACGGGATAGCTGGCAGTTAACGAAAGATGCCGCGTTCGTGCAT
>JAYUWO010000129.1:0-4671 GCA_043753545.1 Arenimonas sp. | reverse complement strand
CATCAATCATGGCTTCAATACTCTTTGCGTCGATACGGGTTAGTAGCGATTGATACTCGCCAATGTGATGTGCAAGCAAAGGTTTTTCTGCGTCATTCCAATGCACTATCGGTGCATTGAGAAAGCGGGCGGCCTGATCTGCAATATTCGGCAGGATGGGTTGCAAAGCAGCGGCCAGCAATCTGAACAGGTTGATACCTTGCGAGCAAACCGCTTGCAGCTCTGCATCGGCACCTTCCTGTTTGGCAATCACCCAGGGTTTTTTCTCGTCAATATAGCGATTGGCTTCATCGGCCATTGCCATGATTAAACGAATTGCCTGATTAAAATCACCGACTTCGTAGGCGCTTTTGATTTCTTCGAATGAAGCGAAGCTGCGTTGATATAAATCGGCATCGGGAAGTTCTGCACTTAACTTGCCATCAAAGCGCTTGCTGATAAAGCCCGCACAGCGACTGGCGATATTGACGAATTTTCCAACCAGATCGGAATTGACTCGTGCAGTGTAATCGTCGAAATTCAAATCGAGATCATCGACACCGGCACTGGATTTTGCCGCGAAGTAATAACGCAGCGCTTCCGGATTCAATCCCGCATCAAGATAGGTTCGAGCCTGAATAAACGTGCCGCGTGATTTGCTCATCTTCGCGCCGTTGACAGTCAGGTAACCGTTAACGTGCAACGCAGTCGGTGACCGGTATCCCGCACCATGCAACACCGCAGGCCAGAACAAACCATGAAAGTTCACGATGTCCTTGCCGAGGAAGTGATGTAGTTCGGTTTCACCGTTTTTATTTCGGGCGGCATCGAGAAACTGATCGAAATCAATATCCGTTTTCGCACAAAGATTTTTGAAGCTCGACAAGTAACCGATCGGTGCATCCAGCCAGACGTAGAAAAACTTACCTGGTGCGCCCGGAATTTCGAAACCGAAGTAGGGTGCATCACGCGAAATATCCCAATCACGTAGTCCGGCATCGATCCACTCGCGTAGTTTTGCTTTCACGCCACTGTTGGCGACATCGCCTTTCATCCAGTCGCTCAGAAATTCGGTGAATTGTCCGAGTTGGAAGAAATAGTGTTCGGAATCACGAAGCTCCGGCGTTGCACCAGACACAACCGAGCGCGGGTTTTTCAAATCGGTCGGTGAATACGTTGCGCCGCAGTTTTCGCAGTTGTCGCCGTATTGATCCAGCGTGCCGCATTTCGGGCATTCGCCTTTAATGTAGCGATCCGGCAAAAACATTTGTCGCTCGGGATCGAAAAGTTGCTGGATGCTTCGAACGGCGATCGAACCGCGTTTCTGCAGTTTTGCGTAGATTTCTTCGGTCAATAGGCGATTGGCGGCCGAATTGGTGGAATCGTAGTGATCGAAATTCACGCCGAATGCGGCGAAATCTTTCTCGTGGCCGGCCTGGATATCGGCAATAAATTGCTCGGGTGTCATGCCGGCTTTTTCGGCAGCCAGCATGATAGGCGTGCCATGGGTGTCATCGGCACAGACAAAATGCGTGGTCGCGCCATGCATGCGGCGCGCGCGCACCCAGATATCGGCCTGGATGTAACCCACCAGATGGCCAAGATGCAGCGGGCCATTGGCGTAGGGAAGAGCGGTAGTAACAAGGGTAGGGGTCGGTTTCATCCGGCAATTATCGCAGACTGCGGGCGGTTTTGAGCTGTTTCAATATCCATGCTGGCTGCCCCTCGCTACAATACGCGGATGAGCCCAAGTACCGAATCCGTGCGCGCCGCGTTGGCGCAGATCCAAGACCCCTACACCCAAACCGATATCAGTTCTGCCATCCGCGGTGTCGGAGTGGACGGTGCCGGCGTGGCGATAGAAATCCAGTTGGGGTATCCGGCCAAGGGATGGCACGCCACTCTGGAAGCAATGATCCGCGATAAAATCGGACAACTCGCCGGTGTCGAAAATATCAGTGTCAGTATCGGCACAAAAATTTCTGCCCACCGTGTTCAAAAAGAACTCACGCCGCTGCCGGAAGTAAAAAATATTATCGCCGTTGCCTCCGGCAAGGGCGGCGTAGGTAAATCCACAACTGCCGTCAACCTCGCCTTGGCATTGCAGGCCGAAGGCGCGAAGGTCGGGATCATGGATGCGGATATTCATGGGCCCAGTATTCCGATGATGCTGGGTCTGGATGGCAAACCGGATTCGCCGGATGGCAAATCGATTCACGCCAAGATGGGTCATGGCCTGCAGGCGATGTCGATTGGCTTCTTCCTCAACGAAGATACGCCAACCATCTGGCGCGGCCCGATGACCACGCAATACCTTCAGCAACTGCTGACGACCACTTTATGGCAGGGTCTGGATTATCTGATTATCGATTTGCCGCCAGGCACCGGCGATATTCAATTGACGCTCGCACAACGGGTGCCAGTGTCGGCGGCCGTGATTGTTACCACCCCGCAGGACATCGCACTGATTGACGCGAAAAAAGCACTCAAGATGTTCGAGAAAGTCGAAGTGCCGGTGTTGGGTGTGATTGAAAACATGGCAGTGCATATTTGCTCGAATTGCGGTCATGCCGAACATATTTTTGGCGAAGGCGGTGCTCAAAAAATGGCCGAACAATACGAAGTGCCGGTGCTGGGTTCATTGCCGCTACAAATGTCGATTCGCGAGCAAGCCGATAGCGGTACGCCAACGGTGGCGGCCGATCCGGAATCTGCCAATGCACTGATTTACCGAGAAATCGCCCGCAAGATCGGCGCGAAATTGGCGTTGCAGGCGAAGAACAAATCAATCAGCTTCCCCAATATCGTGATTCAAAATACCTGATGCGCGCGCTGCTTTTTTCATGGCTGTTTTTATCTGCGACGATATGCTCGGCGCAAACCAATGGTGCTTTGAAAGCAAGCTCTGCCGCACGCTCGCAAATTGGTGTGACGACGACTTACGATCCCGCCTATTCACGTATCGCTTATCCGCTGGGCGATGTGTCATTGGAGCGAGGTGTCTGTTCGGATGTCGTGATTCGTGCGTACCGGAAGGCCGGCGTCGATTTTCAGATGTTGGTTCATCGGGATATGCGAACGCATTTTTATGCCTATCCGAAAATATGGGGCCTGAAAAAGCCCGATAGCAATATCGATCATCGTCGGGTGCCGAATCTCGACGTGTTTTTCAGACGTCAGGGCAAGGCGTTGAATCTGCCGCAAGTCTCCAATAGTTACAAGCCGGGCGACATTGTCAGCTGGCGCCTCGATAACGGGCTCGCGCATATCGGCATTATTTCCGACAAGAAAAGTTTGTTCGATAGCCGACCTTTGGTGATTCACAATATTGGCCAGGGAACCCAGGAAGAAGATGTGCTGTTCTCGTGGCGAATTGTTGGGCATTACCGATGGTTCAACGTGGGAGCCTCTCGCTAATGTCGATGGTGCTTGATGCCCGCAGGCGGCTTCGTATCGTTTCGATCATCGACATCATCAAAGGTATTGTGATTTTGTCGGTCGGGTTGGGAATTCTCCGAGCACAAAGCCATGTGCTGGAGCATGGCGGCCAAGCCTTGATCAGAATGCTCGACTTGAATGAAAACCTGGGTGCGCCGCACAGGTTTATCGAGCTTCTACATGCGGCCGATATGCGACATGGCTTGTTGATGGCATTTGCCGCTGCGTATGCCGTGTTGCGCTTTGTCGAAGCCTATGGCCTATGGTTCACAAGAGCCTGGGCGCGCTGGTTGGGCTTGGTTTCATCGGGCATGTATGTGCCGGTTGAGTTGTATTATTTTATTAAAAGCCCCGGCTGGACTACATTAGCCGTCCTGGGCGTCAATCTTTGTGTGATATGGCTACTTTGGCCGAAAAAAAATAGACAAGAATTTTCCTATAGTGAGTAGTTATGAGCATCAAGTCTGACAAGTGGATTCGCCGTATGTCCGAGCAACACGGCATGATTGAACCGTTCGAACCCGGCCAGGTGAAGCATGGTGCCGACGGCAGCCGAATTGTGTCTTACGGAACATCGAGCTACGGCTACGACGTTCGTTGCGCCCGCGAGTTCAAGATTTTTACCAATATCAACTCGACCATTGTCGACCCGAAAGCCTTCGATCCGAGCAGTTTTGTCGACGTAGTCTCAGACGTTTGCATCATTCCGCCGAACAGTTTTGCGCTGGCGCGCACGATGGAATTTTTTCGAATTCCGCGCGACACACTGGTGGTCTGTTTAGGCAAGAGCACCTACGCGCGTTGCGGCATCATCGTCAACGTCACGCCGCTGGAACCGGAATGGGAAGGCCACGTAACATTGGAATTCTCAAACACCACGCCATTACCGGCCAAAATCTACGCAGGCGAGGGCGTCGCGCAGATGTTGTTCTTCCAGTCCGACGAGGTTTGTGAAACCAGCTACAAGGATCGCGGCGGCAAGTATCAGGGGCAGACCGGCGTTACTTTGCCGAAAACGTAAGCATAGATAGTATGTGGGCAACTATATGCATCAATAATAATTGTCTTCCCCGCGCAGGCGGGGATCCAGCGCCGTTGCATTGATGCATGAAGTCACGGGGTCCCCGACAAGAGCATTCGGGGATGACGGCTTTTGTTTATTTGAAAAACATCGTTACTCCATGTGGGCCAATGTTTCTCGTGGGAGCGGCATAAGCCGCGAATCTTTCAGGCATTCGCGGCTCATGCCGCTCC
>JAYUWO010000128.1:0-14052 GCA_043753545.1 Arenimonas sp. | reverse complement strand
CCGATAGCCAGACGCCGGATTCGGCCGGCACGATGTCCGCCATGATGACCGGCATCAAAACCAGAAAGGGCATGCTTTCGATCGGCCAGACCAGCCATCGCTCGAATTGCGAACAAAGCCGCAATGCCGGACTGATTACCGGATTCGAATTGGCGGAAATGGCCGGCATGTCGACCGGCATCGTCACCAACACATCCATTACTCATGCAACACCGGCCGCGACCTATGCACACACACCCGAACGCACCTGGGAAAATGACAGCGATCTACCCAAAACCGCTGTCGCGGCAGGCTGTCGCGACATTGCCCGGCAATTCGTCGATTTCAATGTTGGCGACGGCATTGAAGTAGCACTCGGTGGCGGCCGATTGCATTTTACGCCTGCCGATTCCAGCGATCCGGAATATCAGGAAAGCCTGGGGGCTCGTCAGGACAAGCAGGATTTGATCGGCGAATGGAAAAATAAATATCCGGGCGGCAAATACGTCTGGAATAAAAATCAGCTGGATGCCATCGACCTGAAAAAGACCCGGCATTTACTGGGATTGTTTGAACCAGAGCATATGAATTACGCCACAGATCGCAAGAACGACGGTGCCGGCGAACCGAGTCTGAGTGAAATGACGGCCAAAGCCATTACGGTTTTGCAAAATAATAAAAATGGGTTTTTCCTGGTTGTCGAAGGCGGTCGAATCGATCAGGCTCACCATGCCGGAAATGCATTTCGCGCGCTGACCGAAACCGTCGAGTTTTCCGATGCGGTGCGCACGGCCATGCAAATGACATCGGAACGGGATACCTTGATTATCGTCACCGCCGATCATTCTCATACGATGACATTTGCCGGCTACCCCGCTCGCGGCAATCCGATCCTTGGCAAAGTGATCGGTGCCAGCGGCGAAGGCCCATCCACCGGTTACGCGCTTGATGCCACCGGCCTTCCCTACACGACACTGTCGTACGCCAACGGACCGGGTTACGTCGGCGCGAGCAACGTGCAGGCTGAAGGCATCAAAAAATTTCCACACTACGTTGCCGGAGTACAACCCGCCAAGGGACGGCCCGACTTGCGCAATGTGGATACCGAAGACCGTGATTTCATGCAGGAAGCCGGACTACCGCTGCGTAGCGAATCACATGGTGGAGACGATGTCGGCATATGGGCGAGAGGCCCGGGTGCAAGCGCCATTCGCGGCACTGTTGAGCAAAACGTTATTTTTCATTATTTGACGCAGGCAAATCCGCGCCTGCGAAAACTGATTTGCACCTTGAGTGCCTGCAAGAAATCGGTGCCGACCATACAACCGCAGATGCTGCCGAAAAAATAATTACGCGCGGTGGTAAGGATGATTCGTGAGCAGGCTTTGTGCGCGGTAGAGTTGTTCGGCCAGCACGAGACGCACCAACATATGTGGCAGAGTCAGTGGACCCAGCGACCAACTTTCATTCGCGGACGACAGCACTTCCGGCGAATGCCCTTCCGGGCCACCAATCAAAAAAACCAGATCACGACCTTGTTGACGCCAGAATTCAAGCCGCTGCGCGAGTTGTTCCGAAGAATGCAACTTGCCACGACCATCCAGCGCAATGATGGTGGCATTTTTTGGATAGGCTGCGATGACACGCTGGCCTTCTTCAAACGTGGCACGTACGGCGTCGCGCCCTTTTCCGCGGATACCTGGCGCAACCTCCACTAGATCCAGCGGCAGGCCGTGCGATAAACGTTTTTGATATTCGGCAAAACCTTCGGCAACCCAGTTCGGTGCGCGTTCGCCGACGGCGATGAGTTTGGCTTTCATTGATTAGTGCTTATCGCCAGCTCTGTTTGTACTTCGCTGCGCTCAGTACACAGAGCAGGCTCCTACAAAAACAATTATGTTTCGTCATCGGGTGGTTGATCACCCACCGTCCACAGGCGTTCAAGCGCATAGAACTCGCGTACGCGCGGCAGCATGACGTGAACGATGACATCGCCCAAATCCACCAACACCCATTCGGCTTCGCGTTCGCCTTCGACACCCAGTGGCATCACGCCGCATTTTTTTGCAAACTGCACGACTTCATCGGCAATCGATTTGACATGGCGGGTGGAAGTTCCGGAGACCACGACGAGGTAATCGGCAATGGAGGTTTTTCCGCGCACGTCGATTTCGATGGAATCTTTGGCTTTCATTTCTTCAAGTGCGGCATGCACTTGCTTCAATATCTCTTCCGGTGCGGGTGCCGGCGTCGGCATTTTGGTTTTAATTACGTGGGCTTGTGAGCTCAAAGCACTATCTCGTGGCGGGTGAATGGTGGTGATTATAAGGCTTTCGGGTACAGGCCATGCTCTAAAATATACGCCTGAACCGCCGGATTCAGGCCGATCGGCGACTGTCCGGCCGCCAAAGCACGGCGAATCGCGCTCGCAGACTCGCTACGCAAGGGGCATGACAGGGTAAAAACCTTCCCGGACGGGCTTGTTTTAAGGTGTTCAGGCGAATCGCAAAGACGTTCATTTATCGAGAAATGCGGCGATTGCATCGAATAGTCCGGCCGCACTGCCACCACAAAATGCGCTAATTCAAACAAAGCCTCCCACTCGTGCCAGGTGTGCAGTTGGGCAAAAGCATCGGCGCCAATGAGCCAGGCAATCGGCTCTTCCGCGCCTATTTCGTCACGTAATTCGCGAAGGGTATCCACGGTGTAGGAAGGTTTTGCACGCTGTAATTCACGCAGATCAAGCAATAAATGCGCGTTCCCGGCCATGGCAATTTCCAGCATGTCGGCCCGCTGCCTCGCCGTGGCCGAGGGCCTTTGCCGGTGTGGTGGATCCGCCGAAGGAATGAAATACACGTCGGTATCGCAAGTTTTCCGGGCGAATTCGGCGACGGCGATATGGCCGTCATGCACCGGATCAAATGTGCCGCCGTAGCACAGTCGCAAATTCATTGCGTCGTCAGGCCACGCGCCTTGGGTTCCGCCACTGCAATCAGCAATCGTTCGAACATCAACCACGCATCACCACTGTCACGGCCTTTCGATACGCGATCTATCTTGCCGCACTCGGCGACGAAAATTTCCCAGCGCCCCGCCTTGTGTCGGTCCATCGCGCGCTTATACAAGGCTTGCTTGCTATCCCAGATGCGTGCATCGCGCATCGCATTCATCACGTTGCCGCCGGTCGCCTGCACGCGTGCGAGCTGACAGATTTTCAGCACATCCATCGCCACCATCGGCATAAGCCCCGGTACTTGTTCGCCTTCGGCTTTCAATGCCGACAATATTTTCGCGACGCGTGCGGCATCGCCTGAAAGTGCAGTTTCCAATAAACGGAAAACATCGAAGCGCGACGAGTCGGCAACGAAACGATTCATTTCTTCGGCTTCAATTTTTGAATTTGGCGCCAGCAGGGCCAGCTTGTCGATTTCCTGCGCCGCTGCCAGCAAATTGCCTTCGACTCGATCACTCAAGACCTGAATTGCTGCATTACTGGCTTGCAAACCGCGGCTACGCAAACGACGATGCAACCAGTCTTCACGCTCGTGTTCCTTTATCGGCCAGATCGGCAATACGTGACCGACACGCGCGATGGCGTCGGTCCATTTGCCTGCATGACTTTTGCTCCAATCCTGACTGGTAATCAGCAGGACGGTGTCATCTGGTGGCCGATTGCAGAAATTCTGGATTTCTTCGCTGCCACTCTTGCCGGGTTTGCCGGTCGGCAAACGCAAATCAAATAGACGTCGCGTGGCAAACAAACTTAGATTCGCCATGCCACCGGTAAGTAACTGCCAATCGAAATTATTATCGGCGTCGAGCACTTCGCGCTCGCTATAGCCTTCGGCTTTTGCTTTTGTTCGAACCGCGTCGGCCGCTTCCTGGACCAGCAAGGGCTCGCTACCTGCAATCAAATAGACCGGTTTCAGTGGTTCGGAAGCCAGTTGCTTTTCGAAGGAGTTGAACTTTAATTCCATTAAAGCGATGCCTTGGGTCCTTGAATAAAAAAACGGAACGTCGGAGGGCCCTTGGGCCCGAAAACGTCGCCCGCAAGCGGCCTCCTACGGGTGATCGCTATTTTTTCGTGCGCAGTACGATTTCCACTCGGCGAATAATCGCAGCCTGCATATCACGACGCAGTTCACGCTGGATCACTTCCTGCTCGGCCGGATTACCAATGGCCACGTTGATGTCGTAGGTGTACTCGCGTGTAAGTTCGATCGCTTGTTTTTCAAGCAATACCGCGCCGTCGGCGGCGGTCAAATCAAAGTCCACTTTATAGCGAGTGATGTATTCACGCACCTGGGCAGACTCGTCAATGGACAGAGGGGTGTTCGTCCATTTTTCCGAGTGCACCTTCAGGACGGCGGCGCCTTCGCCAGCATTCGTTTTGTCTGCATTCGCACGATCAACGGCCGTCTGAAGACCGTCGGTCAACGGACTGTAGCTGTCGCTATTGCTCACTCGAATGGCACCGACCGAATCCGAAATCGGATAGCTGCCACGCGGATGAAAACCGCATGCCGTGAGACCTATAAGCAACGTGCTGATGAAAATTATCCGTTTCATGCTTTCCTGCTCCTTGTGACTTTTCCGGATGGCTCAGCCCACCACGATATTGACGATTTTACCCGGCACGATGATGATTTTCTTCACCGTCAGGGTTTCGATATGTTTTTCGACATTGGGCTCGGCCTTCGCCAATTGCTCAATCTCTTCTTTCGGCGTATTCACCGACACTTCAATGGTAGCTCGCAATTTGCCATTCACCTGGACTGCCAGTTTCACGCTGTCTCGCGTCAATGCATCGACATCTGCTTTTGGAAATGCAATATCTTCCAGCGTTGCTTCCGAATGACCCAGCGCCTGCCAGAGTGCATGCGATGTATGCGGCGTAATCGGATTCAGCAACAGGGCCACCGCCTCGCAGGCTTCCTGCTTCAATGCACGGCCGTTGGCGCTTTGATCATCGAATTTCGACAGTGCATTCATGAATTCCATCACTGCGGCAATCGCGGTATTGAAGGTATAACGACGGCCGTAATCATCCGCCACTTTCTGAATGGTTTCATGCAGTTGGCGGCGCATGTTTTTTTGTTCCGGCGTTAATTGCGACAAATCAAGCTTGCCGGCTTTACCTTCCGCCACATGTTTTTGCACCTGCACCCAGACGCGGCGAAGGAAACGCGCCATGCCTTCCACACCCTGCTCGTTCCAGTCCAGACTTTGTTCCGGAGGCGCAGCAAACATCGAGAACAAGCGAACAGTATCGGCACCGAATTTGTCGACCATGATTTGCGGATCAACGCCGTTGTTTTTCGACTTCGACATTTTTTCGGTGCCGCCGATATTTACCGGCTGTCCATCTGAAATTAATTTCGCGCCGATCGCGCGGCCTTTCTCATCAAGTGCCGTTTCGACATCGGCCGGATTAAACCAATCTTTCACACCGTGTGAATCTTCCCGATAAAAAGTATCGGCAATCACCATACCCTGGCAGAGTAGATTCGTTGCCGGTTCATCGGTTTTTACCAGGCCGGCATCGCGCATCAGCTTGTGATAGAAACGGAAATACATCAGATGCATGATCGCGTGTTCGATACCGCCAATATATTGATCAACCGGCAACCAGTAATTCGCGCGCTCATCGACCAAATCATTCGCACCCGGCGAGGTGTAGCGCGCGTAGTACCAACTCGATTCCATGAAGGTATCGAAGGTATCGGTTTCTCGTTCGGCCGCACCACCACATTGCGGGCAAGTGGTCTTGCGCCATTCCGGATTCGATTTGATTGGTGAATTCGTACCCGAGAATGCAACGTCTTCCGGCAATACCACCGGCAATTGATCTTCCGGCACCGGCACTGCCTGGCAGTTCGGGCAGTAGACCATCGGGATCGGGCAACCCCAGTAACGCTGGCGACTCACGCCCCAGTCATGCAAACGGAAGTTGACGCGGCGATTGCCTTTCGACATGGGCTCGAGAATTTCGGCAATCTTGTTGAATGCATCTTTAAAGCCAAGGCCATCGATGGTGCCGGAATTAATCACTTTCGCATCGGTACGGCTTTTATCGGAATACCAAACTTGCCACTGGTTTGCGTCGTAATTTTCGTTATCAACTTCGATCACTTGCTTGATCGGCAACGAATACTTATGCGCGAATTCAAAATCGCGTTCGTCATGGCCCGGTACCGCCATCACGGCACCGGTGCCGTACCCCATCAACACAAAGTTGGCGACCCAGACTGGAACCTTTTCACCATTGATCGGATGAATTGCAAACAGACCGGTAGCACAGCCTTTCTTGATCTGGGTTTCCAGATCGGCTTCGGCAACGCCGCCATGACGACACTCGTCAATGAATGCAGTTAATTCGGGGTTGTTTTTTGCTGCCTGCATGGCCAACGGATGCTCGGCCGCGATTGCAACATAGGTCACGCCCATCAATGTGTCGGGACGCGTCGTGAATACAGTTAGTTCATTGCCGCCATCGACCGTAAACTTGATTTCCAGACCTTCACTGCGTCCGATCCAGTTACGCTGCATGGTCTTGACCGATTCGGGCCAACCTTGCAGCGTGTCCAGACCGTCGAGTAATTCCTGCGCGTAATCGGTAATTTTCAAAAACCATTGCGGAATTTCGCGTTTTTCCACCAGCGCGCCACTGCGCCAGCCGCGACCATCGATAACTTGTTCGTTCGCCAACACGGTGTGATCAACCGGATCCCAGTTCACCACCGAATTTTTGCGGTAGACGATGCCTTTCTTGAACAGGCGCGTAAACATAGCCTGTTCGTGTTTGTAGTAATCGGGTTTGCAAGTCGCAAATTCGCGGGTCCAGTCAATCGCATAGCCGAGAGCTTTCAATTGATCACGCATGTGCTCGATATTTTTATAGGTCCACGAAGCCGGCGCGGTATTGTTTTTGATCGCGGCATTTTCGGCTGGCAAACCAAACGCATCCCAACCCATCGGCTGCAATACATTAAAACCGCACATACGGCGATAGCGGCTAATCACGTCGCCGATCGTGTAGTTGCGAACATGGCCCATGTGCAAGGCGCCCGATGGATAAGGCAGCATCGAAAGACAAAAATATTTCGGCTTGCCGGAGTCTTCTTTCACTTCGAAAGCACGAGTCTGCTGCCAATACTGTTGGGCAGCGGTCTCTAAAGTCTTCGGGGTATAGGCGTAGGGGTCTTGTACGTCGGACATGGGTTCAAAGTTATCGAGAATCAGGCGCTTAGAGTACCATCGCGTCCCATTCGACTCGAGAGCCATCTGCTAATATCGAACAACTTTTTAGGAGTCCACCATGCGTCCAACCCTGTTTGCCGTCTTGATTGCCGCTGCCCTGCCTGCCCAAGCCGCTGATTTGAAAGCGCTCCAGTGCGGCAACGTGTTTGATTCGAAATCCGCCAAACTAATCGGCGCGCAAACGATCGTGATTGAAAAAAACACGATCAAATCACTGAGCCCAGGCAAAATAGCGATAGAGGGTGCGCAAACGGTGGACCTCTCGCAATTGACCTGCATGCCCGGCTTCATCGATATGCATGTGCACATGGGACAACAGTCGAGCCCGCAAAGTTATTCGGAAGGCTTTCGTCTGGATGACATTGATTTCGCGTTTCGGGCGGTGGGTTACGCCGATAAAACGCTGCAGGCCGGCTTTACTTCGGTTCGCGATTTGGGTGGCGACATCAGCCTGCATCTACGCGATGCCATCAATCAGGGCAATATCCAGGGGCCGCGTATTTATGCGGCCGGAAAATCCATTGCGACCACCGGAGGCCACGCAGACCCCACCAATGGTTTGAATAGCGAACTATCGCATCTGGTGGGTCCGCCGGGCCCGACCGAGGGCGTCATCAACAGCATAGACGATGCCCGCCAGGCGGTTCGCCAACGTTACAAAGACGGTTCCGATGTCATCAAGATCACCGCGACCGCCGGCGTTTTGAGCTATGCCAAAAGCGGAGACGCGCCGCAATTTACCGTCGAAGAAGTACGCGCCATCGTCGATACCGCCAAAGACTACGGATACACCGTGGCCGCCCATGCACACGGCAAGGAAGGCATGAAGCGCGCCATTCTTGGCGGCGTTACCAGCATCGAGCACGGCACGTATATGGATGACGAAATTTTCAAATTGATGAAAGAGCGCGGCACCTGGTACGTGCCGACGATTACCGCGGGAAAATTTGTTGCCGACAAAGCGAAAATCGACGGCTACTATCCCGAAATCATTCGACCAAAAGCGGCTCGCATCGGCTCGCAAATCCAGAGCACTTTCACCAGTGCCTACAAGGCCGGCGTGAAAATTGCTTTTGGTACCGATATGGGCGTGGGTCCCCATGGCGATAATGCCAGTGAATTTATTTATATGACCGATGCCGGTATGCCGAGCAATTTCGCCCTGCAAACCGCCACTTATAACGCCGGACAAATTCTTGCCCCGAATGAATTGGGCCAGATACAAGCCGGATTCAAGGCTGACGTGGTTGCCGTTGCCGGCAATCCGCTGACAGATATCAGCCTGACCAAAAAAATCACCTTTGTGATGAAGGACGGCGTGATTTACAAAAACATCGCACCGTGACTTGCAATCGAAATCATCAGCCATACATCTCCGGCATCAACACTTAGAAAAAACATATGACGAACGATAATTTTGTTTTTGACGCGGCTTTGGCCAGCTTTGAACAGGACGTAATACTCAAGTCCAAGGAAGTACCCGTGCTGGTCGACTTCTGGGCAGAATGGTGCGGGCCCTGCAAGGCACTCGGACCGATACTGGAAAAGCTTGCCGTGGAATTTAACGGCGGCTTTCTACTTGCCAAAGTCGATGTAGACAAGGAGCAACAACTGGCCGGTTATTTCCAGGTCAAATCGATACCGACCGTGATGTTGCTGAAAGACGGACAAATCGTCGACGGCTTTCCCGGCGCGCTGCCGGAGAATCAATTGCGTGAATTCCTCAAGCATCACGAAGTTGTCGCTAAAGAAGCATTGCCGGAAACCCCAGAAGAAATTGTTCCCGACAAGATTGACCCGGAGCTGGAAGTGGCTGATTTACGGGCCGCCATCCAGGCAGAGCCCGACAAAGCCGAATTGAAACTGGATTTAATGCTGGCCCTGCTAAAAACCGGCGGCCATGTGGAAGCCGAAAAAATTCTCGATGCCTTGCCTGCCAATCTGGCGATTGATGATCGCGCAATCAAGGCAAAGGCCAGGCTCGCGTTTGCTGCGATACTGAAAAATGCACCGCCCTCATCGGTACTCGAACAAGCGATATCGGCAAACCCCGATGATTGCCGTGCGAGGCATTATCTGGGCGTGCATTATCTGCTTGAAAACAAAACCGAGGCCGGTCTGGAACAATTTCTCGAAATGCTGAAACGAAACAAGACATTCGAGGATGGCCTGCCGCGCAAAGCCCTGATCGATGCGTTCCGGATTATCGATGACGAAGATTTGGTCGGCCAATATCGCCGCAAGATGGCGTCGCTACTTTTTTAATGTAGGTCGGGCCCTGGCCCGACATTAGCAATACCGCAATGTGTAAAGAGCGTCGGGCCAGGGCCCGACCTACATCCATATTTATTTTGATTGATTGAAAACATATGAAAGCTTCACGCCTGCGTTTGCTCATGAATATCTGGTTCCCGTTTCTGTTTACCGGAATTCACATAACGAAATTCAACGAAGATTTTCGTTATGTAAAGGTCGAATTGCGAAGCCGCTGGTATAACCGGAATTATGTCGGCACCCATTTCGGCGGCAGTCTCTTCGCGATGACCGATCCGTTCTGGATGATCATGATCCTGCGGAACATTGGAAAGGAATATGTGGTGTGGGACAAGGCTGGCGAAATCGAATTCGTGAAGCCCGGGCGCGGTGTCGTCACCGCCGAATTCAGGCTGGAAGAAAGCATGCTCAACGAGCTGCGCCAGGCCGCTGCCGGCAACGAAAAAGTCCTGCGCTGGTTTGATATTCCGGTGATCGACCGTCAGGGCGATGTTGTCGCAAAAGTGCGCAAACAAATTTATGTGCGCCTCAAACCTGCAAAAAACCGGGAATCCATCGACTCAAAAGTGTGATTTAACGCACATTTTTGATTTTCTTAACTTTTCTTAACAATTCTATTCACCTGAGTGCCGCAGCGCAGTATGCTGATGGGCCCTGACAGTTGATGCCATTGGCCTTATGCAACAAGAAGAGCTTTCCCCAGAAGAACTCTCTGCATTACTCACCAGCTATATGCCGGACATACCCGGCTACAGGGTGTTGCGCCGCATAGGCAAGGGCGGCATGTCGCAGGTGTATCTGGGCGTCCAGGAATCGCTGGATCGCCAGGTCGCCATCAAAGTGATGTCGCCGGAAGCACTGGCCGACGAAGTCAGCAAGCAACGCTTCGAACAGGAAGCGCGCACGATCGCCAAACTCGAACATCCCTGCATCGTCGGGATTCACGAAGTCGGTCGCAGCCATCAAGGCTTGATGTATTACGTGCTGCCCTATCTTGCGAAGGGCCATTTGGGCCAACGCGATTTCACCAATGACGAAGCTCGCACTTTCGAAGTTTTGCGCGCTTTGCTATCCGCACTCGAATATGCCCACGCTCGCGGCATCGTGCATCGCGATGTCAAAGCGGAAAACGTTTTATTCGACAATGCCGATCGTCCCTTACTGACCGATTTCGGCATTGCATTATCGAAAAAAGATAATACCCGTATCACCACTGCAGGCTTGGCAGTAGGTAGCGGCGGCTATATGGCTCCCGAACAGGCCCGCGGTGAAGCCGTCGATGGCCGTGCCGATTTGTACAGCGTCGGCGTGCTTGCTTATGAATTAGTCACAGGACGTTTGCCGTACCTCGCCAACGACCCACTCGCTCTGGCCTTGATGCATGCACAGGATCCGATTCCGCGTTTGTCCGCCGATAAAAAACACTGGCAGGGTTTTATCGATCGTGCGATGGCGAAAATTCCAGAGAACCGTTTTCGCAATGCCCAGCAAATGCTCAGTGCATTGAATCAACTCTCTGAAACCACGGCACGGCAGAAGAATCCGCAAGCGGCGGCCATCGATAAAAAACCGATGTCCCTGGGCGGCAATAAATGGTGGATTCCCGCCCTGCTTTCTCTCGCCGGCATTGGCTTGATCGGCTTTGGACTGAACACCTGGCTAAACCGTGACAAAACGCCAGCCGAAAAAAACGATTTTTTCGTGACCGAAGAAAAAGCGAATGCTCCGGTATCAGCCGTAGTTACCACTCCACCAGCACCGGTTGTCCCCGCTCCAAAGCCAGAGCCTGTGGCCGTGGAACCAAAACCCGCCCAATTGCCGCCTGCGCCGGAGATTCCCGCCACGATCTCGCCATTTGCCGGCGTTAAAGCCAGCGTCGTTGTCACCACACTCGATTACGACCCAACCGTTCCGGGCGCCAAATTTATTGCCAACGCAAACCGGCAGATCAAACAAAACCGGCTGAGTACACCTCCGGGCGATAACGCGATTGATTCCCTGTTATCCGCCCGCAAAGCCGCACCCACCAACCCCGCCATCGCTGCCCTGAGTGATGTGGTCATCGATGGCCTGGCAAAAAATCTGAACGATGCGCTTAAAGCACGAAACGACGAGTCCGCCAAAGCCATTTATCAACGTGCCGAAAAATTCGCTACCGATTCGGATCGCAAAACGGGCAAATCCTGGTTGGCTTTGAGAAATGGCTTACCACCTTTGCTCGTGGCGCGCCTTGAAAAATATACAAGCGAACTGAATCGCGATGGCATTGCTGATACCAAGACATTGGCAGCCAAATTCGCCATCGACACAAAATTGCTTGAACCGGCATGGTCCAAGGCAAACGCCATGCCCCAAATTCGCACTGGAGACATTCTCAAGGCGGCCGGCCCCAGCATGGTGCTGAGCAGCGCTCCAAGCGCGGGCCGCACCGGATTGGCGGTGATGCGTGAAGAAGTTTCGAAAGGTGAATACGCCGCCTTTGCTGCTGCAACGAATCGTGCAACCCCTGTTTGCCGAAATGCATTTGCATCGATATTTTCCGGAAAAATTTCCTGGGACAAACCCGGCTTCAACCAGAGCAACGAACACCCGGTGGTCTGCGTAAGCCATGCCGATGCACGAGCGTATGCCCAATGGCTGAGTAAACGCACCGGCATGAATTATCGATTGCCGATGCAAAGCGAATGGCGCTCGGTCGCCATCTATCGCGCTGGTGACCAATGCCGCGCGGGCGTAATTTCCTGCGGCAACAAAGGCACTGCCACAGGCAGCGGCACACCGGCCAGCCCGCTGGGAATCTATGATTTGCAAGGCAATGCAAGCGAATGGCTGGGCGATGGCGCGGGAAGCGGCAAGTTCGTCGTTGCCGGCCTGAGTTGGCGTGATGCATCGAGTGCTTCACCCACACGCACTAGCAATCAAAATGGTGATCGCGGCTACGACGATGTCGGTTTCAGATTGGTTCGCGAAGTCAGCCTGAGTGATCTGGCGAAATAAAAAACGTATATGCGTTTGCGGCGTGCCCAACCGCTACAATGCCCACATGAAAAAAATACAACGACTCTTTATTACCGGCCTGCTCACACTCACGCCAATCTGGTTGGTGTGGATTGTATTCAAATTTATTTTCAGTTTGCTCTCGGGGATGAGCCAACCGATCATCCAGCCGGTTACCACAACTCTTTCGACAGTTTCTCCGGAATATCTCGGTTGGCTTAGTGCACCCTGGGTTCAAACCGGTATCGCGCTTGCATTCACGCTGTCTTTTATTCTTGCCGTCGGCTGGCTGGCCCGCCGCGTGATCGGACAACGCATGATTGTCTGGTTTGAAGTATTGATGAACTCCATTCCACTGGTAAAAACCATTTACGGTAGTGCACGCCAATTACTCGATTTGTTGCAGAAAAAGCCCGATGGCACGCAGCGTGTCGTATTGATCGATTTTCCACATCGCGACATGAAATCGATTGGTTTTGTGACACGTACTCTGCTTGATGAAGTCACCGGCAAGGAAATCGCCGCCGTTTATGTTCCAACCACGCCTAACCCCACTTCAGGTTATCTCGAACTGGTGCCGGTCGAGTTGATCACGCCTACCGATTGGACGGTCGACCAGGCGATGGCGTTCATCATTTCCGGCGGCGCGATGAGCCCCGAAAAAATCCCGTTCTCGCGGCCAGAGACAAAGGTATAGATTCATGATCGGTGATCACCGCTCGCAAAAATTATTCATCATTCTTGCCGCGTTTTTTGTCGTCAATGCTGTCCTGGCCGAGTTCATCGGCGTCAAGATTTTTGCACTCGAAGATACGCTCGGTCTTAATGCTTTCGAGTGGAACTTATTCGGCCAAAGCGGTTCGTTGAATTTTACCGCCGGTACTTTATTGTGGCCGATCGTTTTCATCATGACCGATACCGTCAATGAATATTACGGTCGCCGCGGCGTGCGTTTCATTAGCTGGCTTGCGGTATTCCTGATTATCTACGGCTTTATTTTTGCCTATGCGGCCATACATCTTGCGCCCGCAAGCTGGTGGGTCGGCGCCAGCACCGCACAGGGCGTTCCCGACCAACAAGCGGCCTTTGCCGTGATATTTGGCCAGGGCTTGTGGACGATTGCGGGATCGGTCGTGGCATTTATGCTGGGGCAATTAATCGACGTCAGTGTCTTCCATAAAATTCGCCGGATAACCGGCGAGAAAAAAGCCTGGTTGCGCGCCACCGGCTCGACCGCAGTATCGCAATTGGTCGATAGTTTTGTCGTGCTGTATATCGCTTTCGTTCTTGGTCCGCAAAAGTGGTCGATGGAGTTGTTCTATGCCGTCGGCACGCTCAACTATATTTACAAGATGTGTGCGGCGATTGCCTTGATTCCACTGCTGTATATCGCCCGCGGCCTGATCCGCTCGTATCTCGGGGAAAGCCAGGCGAGGCATCTGCGCGAGCAAGCCGCGCGCGAGTGATTCTTCGTGTTGCATTCGGTCGGGCCTAGAAGGCCCTCCTACGAATCTTGTTTTGTAGGAGGGCCTTCTAGGCCCG
>JAYUWO010000127.1:0-4696 GCA_043753545.1 Arenimonas sp. | reverse complement strand
ACTTTACCTTTGCAGCAAGTGCGAGTTGTTCTTTATCGACGGCATTCACAAGATCGGTAAAGCGGGTGTCGCCATTGCCCCATGTGCGGGTAATGTCGGAGGCATAACCGTCAACTTCGGCACCTGCATCGATCAGCAAGGAACGGTGTTCGTGCGGTTTGTCGAAGCTTTTGTATTGATAGTGCAAGGTGGCGCCGTTTTCATTCAGGCCGACGATATTGTTGTAGGGCGTATCGCTATCGGTGTGTCCGGCCGCTTTCAAAAATGCCAGATTGATGCCCGCTTCGGATTCGCCGGCATGAAATGCGGCACGTGCCGCCAGATGGCCATTCACGCCCTTTCGCTGCGCTTTGCGCATCAGATTTAATTCGTAGGACGTCTTGAATGCCCGATGAAAATGCAGGTGATGAATGACGGCGGCCGGATTATTCGGTGCAAATTCGCCGATGGCGGCATCGGTCTCGCCAATAATCGCCGACTTTCCCTGTGGTAAAAATTTTGATGCCTGTTCCGGGCTGGTAATGATGTGAATATCGAAATGTTCGACCCAGTCGCCTTCGGGTGCACTCGGTGGCACATGCCAGTAATCGTCGGGTTGGTAGTAGACGAGCGACGGCTTTTTCCCGGGAGTGTGAATAATCCAGCTATGCGGGTGCTTTGTCAGCGGTAACCAGTATTTGAATTGCGGATTGGGTTTAAATGGGTAGGGCATGTCATCAAGAAATCGATATTTTTCGATACCCGATGCAACGACTAAATGATCAAAATCACTCGCAGCCAAGGCCAGGTCGGCGCGTCGGATAACGGTGGCGATGTGCTCGCTGTAAAGACTCATGGTTTTCCCGTGTTTGATATCGGCGAATGCCGGATTCTAGAGAGTGTCGGTAACGTTGATATTAAACGATGCATGTCTGCCGTTCAGAGTATTCAAGCACAGCTTTCACCGTTTGCAATCGGCTTGCCGAGCGGCACCGGGTCACGAAAAAAAACAATGCGTTTTTTCATTTGCGTGGTGATCAACAATTCGTTTTCTTCGGTTACCATCATGGCGCAGGCAAGTTTCATCCGTTTCACCAGTTTGCCGAAGTTGCCTGGGCCCGCGGCCATCAGGGCGGAAGAAGCGGCATCGGCCAGTACCGGATCGCGATGCAACACCACCACTGCGGCAGAACCCTGGGAAGGCTTTCCCGTCATCGGATTCAGGATGTGGCCCCATCGCGAACCCGTCGGTGCCACCCGGAATTTATTGAAATTTCCGGAACTGAACAAGGCTTCATTTCCCTGCAATTCGATTTGTCCCAATTCACCACCAAAGGGGTCGTTGAGTACCACGGTCCATGGCTTGGATGTTGAGTGGCCGATGGTGAACTGATCTGAACCCATCTTTATCAATGCATCGTTTATCTGATGTTTCGCCGCAATGCGCCGGATTTCAATCGCTGCAGAGCCTTCCAGTATCGTGGAGAAATCAAGTTGCGTGTTCGGGTTGCTGGCGGAAATAGTTTCCCCATCAACTTTGATGTCAAGAAAGGCCGGCTTACTGGCCATCCATCCTGAAATCTGTTCGCTATTCGGCGGGGAATTGCTGATTGGAAATTTGTCGGTATAAAAACCCCACATATTGACGAGCGAGCCAATGCTGGGGTCGTAATAGGCATCGCTGGCGACATACAGCGGCTTGCTGATGTCGAGCAGATGCAGGTTTTCATTCGAGATGGCGGCACTACGCCCCGATGCCAAGGCCAAATTGATGGTGTGTAATTCCGAGGACTTCCACGCGTGTGACTGCCGATTCTGGTTCTGCAGCAAGTCATGAATCAATCGGGAAGCTTTTCGCATCGACTTGGTAGAAGCGTCGCGCACGAGCAGTTGGGTATCATTGCCTTCTATGGCGATAGCCTGATAATCGGTATCGGATGTTGAACAGCCAAGCATCAACAAGATAGCCGATGCCAGGGCGATTTTTTTTATCGGCCTCATGTCAAACGTAATGGCCACCCGGTGAATCAACCCAGTCGCGGATGAAGGCCACATCACCCTGCGAGACATCGATAAAACGAAAGCCTGTCCAAATCTGGCCCGGCGCGGTGGCTTCATCCGACCAAAGTTCATGGGCGCCGATATCGAGGCTTTTCGTCACACCCATTGCATCGGGCAAACTCAATCGCAATTGAAACAGGGCGTCATTGGTGATCGGCTTGTGCATGATCAGCAACATGCCTGTTTCGGACAGATTGGTTAAGCGACCGATCACTTCTTCGCTCATGGTGTCATAAACCTCTACGTTGTAGCCGACTTTACGGCGTCGGGCCCGGCGGTATTCGTTGTTCATCGTGCGGGGTCCTCCGAGCCGGGTTGGCCTGCAAATGAACGCAGTGCATTCATGACCGATTGCCATGCACGATCGATCAGTCCACCTGTCTGTTCTACGACGATATGCAGCTCATCGCGTGTCATCATTTTTGCCAAGGCTTCGAGATGATATTCACCTACCTTCTGGCCGCGTTGATTCACGAACAAACTGTGGCCGGTCACTGTACTGTACCAAGCCAGGCGCCGACGGACGCGGTCTCCCTGCTGGTTGGTAGTAAATTCAAACCAAGTACCGAATGCGATCGATTTCAATTGGTCGTAGCGTGTTTGTTCCTCGGTGCTCAGTTTGGTTTTTTTGGCTTGTATGGCGTTGGAGTCTTCACCAAAGCGTGCCCGTGATTTGAGTCGCATGGTAAGTTCGGTGCGACTGGCGGAGTCGCCTTCCTTGCCTGATTGCGGATCAATCAGTCGCTCGGTGATGGCGGCGGCTTCATCTTCTTGATAGCCCACTTGTGTGAGTGAACTTTCCAGTTCCTGCTTTAATTGCAGCGCCTCGTCCGCCGAGATGGGAGAATGACCTGGGGGTGCCTTTGCTACCTGGATCAGGCGCTCGGCGACATGCAGATGTTGTTTCCAGCTCTCGGAATCTTCGCCTGAACGAAGTGCGGTCAACGCCATGACATCGGTCCATGCCTGACTCAGCAAGGTATGGGTAAAACGAGGCAGGGCTTGGTCTTTCAGCAGGCCGCTGACGGCCAGCGAAGCCTGCTCGCGCGCCATGGCAAGTTTTTCCTTACCACGCGCCGCTTCAATGTGGCGCTTCTCGGCGACTTCTGCTTTGCGGCCGAGAATTTGCAGGTGCGAGTTGATATCCAGCAAGAGCTGCTGGAACAGCGACATGTCGCCGTCAAATTCCCGGACGGTGCGATCAACGACGGCATTCATCTTGCTCATCAATCCGGGGTCGGCATCATCATCGCTCATCCAATAGGCGCCAGACTCGGCGATGGTGCCGAGCATTTGTCTGGCAGGATGATTTTCCCTGGTGAAAAAACTCTTGTCCTGCAATGCCACGCGCATCAAAGGAACCTGGAGTTTGGCCAGTAGTTGCGCAGCTGGACTGTTTTCCTTGACGTCTTTGTTGATGCTCTCGAACAACATGCCGACCAAATCGATGGTGTCGCTGTCTTCCGGCTGCAGAACCGGCGCTTGCTGATTGCCCGTATCCATCCGCAATTGCGACATTAAATCCTGCTTCACGTGCTGGATAGTGCGCGCGGCGGGCTTGCCGCCACTCAATACCGGCGTTGCCGGCTTGCTTTGGAACATTTGCAGGGTTTTTTGAAGTAAGTCGAGGGGTACCGGCGGGGAATGATTTGCGCCTGCATGGATCTTTTCCGGATTCAATTTTCCGAGCAGTTGTTTTCGGCTGGACAACAGCTGACGCATCATGTTGAAACTGGCCATGTCAGGGTCGGTGGGTTGTTTGTCGGAACCCGCCGCCGCTTGAGCGCCGAACGAAATATTATTGCCAGCATGCATGTCGCTGGCCATTGCTTTAGTCAAATCATTTTCAAGCAGCGAATTTTGCAGGCTCTCGCTGTTGCGCAGCGATGAGCGGGCCGTGTTTTTATGCGGAAGATCATCTATGGAAAGGCCAAGGCTCTGGCGCTCGGTTTTCTTCGTGGCTTGTTGTGTGCCTTCGGAAATTTTTTCAATAGCAATGTTCTGCGATTTTGGTCGTGCACGTATCGGTACGTATTGTAAATTCGGTAACACGTTATTTTTTGCCAGATAATTATTGACCGATTCGATCAAATTTCCGTACAAGGGCATCACTTGTTTTTCGAAACCCTTGAAAAACATCAGGCGGTGCTCTTCCGCCAAACCCAGGCAATCTGATGCTTCGCGAAGCATCCGGCAAACGGCCTGGGGGCCGATCGGCAGAGTTTCGGCATCGAAGGCCGGCTTGCCGGCCAGGACGCCGAAGCGCTGACCCAGCAAGTACAGCGGCAGACTGTTGCGCATTTCTGCGCGATTGGAAATTTCCGTCATGACCGTGGCTTCGTCCATCTCCAGGTCATTCACCAGCGACATTTCGCTGCCGGATGCCTGGCCGAAGCGCGACATGAACAACGGCTTGGCTTGGAAGGGCTCCCGCAAGCTGCAAAGTTCAGCTTCCAATGCGATCAAAAAACGGGGAATCAAATCAGGCCGTGTACGTTTAATCAGACGTTGCGCCTCAAGCCAGCGCGTTTGTACCGCAGAACTTCGTGCCTGTTCGGCAAATTTAAATAACTGTTGTTCGAACTCGTTCAGGCTCGACGTGAGGCCGTGTTCGAACTCATCCGCGGATAACTCAAGAATGCCTTCAAGCAGATTT
>JAYUWO010000126.1:0-14120 GCA_043753545.1 Arenimonas sp. | reverse complement strand
TACAGGGTTTGAACCTGTGACCCCTGCCGTGTGAAAGCAGTGCTCTACCGCTGAGCTAACCGCCCGGTGAGGCTGCGAATTTTACGTTTAAGTGCCTGCTCGGTCAATAAAAAACGGGCTTAATGCAGCTTACTACCCCTGAGAGCCCTGACTTTATTGGGGGGCTGAAACGCCTCGCTGCTGGCTTCGTTCCAGAAAGCCTGAAATGCCGGATGATTGGGTAATTGATCGCCAAGCAGATCGCCCTGTTTCAGGAAGTGATGCAGCATCGCCAACGCTCGCACTTCTGTAGAAGAGACCCGGCGAATAATATGCTCGGGCCCTATTTCATCCGGATGCTGCAAACCTGCTGCCGCGACAAGCTCTTTCAGTGCCTTAACGGTATTCTCGTGAAAATAGTAAACGCGCGTGGCTTTGTCTTCAGGCACCAGCGCTTTTTGTCTGGTCGGATCCTGCGTAGCGACGCCAGTAGGACAGCGATCAGTATGACAACTCTGCGACTGAATGCAGCCCAGCGCGAACATATAGCCGCGTGCGGCGTTACACCAGTCGGCACCGAGTGCAAGCGTGCGCGCAATATCGAACGCGGTGACGATCTTCCCGGCGGCACCAATGCGAACATGTTGCCGCAGGTTCAAGCCGACCAAGGTGTTATGCACGAGCAACAATGCTTCGCGTAATGGCGCACCTACATGATCGGTAAATTCGAGCGGCGCGGCACCCGTGCCACCTTCTCCGCCATCGACGACGATGAAGTCGGGAAGAATATTGGTTTCATGCATGGCCTTGGCAATGCCAAACCATTCCCAGGGATGACCAACGGCAAATTTGAAACCCACCGGTTTTCCGCCGGAAAGATTTCTCAGACGGTCGATAAACAGCAGCAATTCTTTCGGTGTGGAAAATGCCGAGTGCTTGGCCGGTGATATGCAATCCTGCCCCATCGGCACACCACGCGCAGCTGAGATTTCCGCAGACACTTTGGCTGCCGGCAAAATGCCACCCTGCCCGGGTTTTGCGCCTTGCGAGAGTTTTACCTCGATCATTTTGACCTGATCGCTAGCGGCATTCTTGGCGAAATTTTCTTCGCTGAAATTACCGGCATCATCGCGGCAACCAAAATAGCCCGAGCCGATTTCCCACACCAAGTCGCCGCCGCGTTCGCGGTGATATTGCGAAATCGAACCTTCGCCGGTGTCGTGATAAAAACCGCCGCGCTTCGCGCCTTCATTCAATGCCCGAATCGCATTGGCGGATAAAGAACCGAAACTCATCGCCGAGATATTAAAGACGCTGGCTGAATATGGCTTGGCACGCCCGTGACCGATGGTAATGCGGAAATCATGCGAATCGATTTTCACCGGCATCAGGGAATGGTTGATCCATTCGTAATCGTCGGCATAGACATCCATTTGCGTGCCGAACGGACGCTTGTCCATCACGTTCTTCGATCGCTGATAGACAATCGCGCGCTGTTGTCGCGAGAAGGGATTTTCTTCGGTATCGGTTTCAATGAAGTACTGCCGGATTTCGGGACCGATCGATTCAAGCGCGTAACGAAAATGTGCGAGCACAGGATAATTCCGGCGAATGGCCTGCTTGGTCTGCAACAGATCCCAAGTACCGACTAAACCCAATCCAGAAAAAAGAATGGCAGGGAAATAGTGCCAGCCAAACGTCGGCGACATTAAAACAAGCGCCAGAGAAACCACTGCGGCGAGCAGACAGAAGATGAAAAACCAGTAACGAGTCGGCGGCATTGTGGTTCTCCCCTGAAGCCAGAGAACAATATAACGGCATGCGAAGAAAAAAGAAGCCGGAGATGGTGCCTGGGGCGGGACTCGAACCCGCATGACATCACTGTCGAGGGATTTTAAGTCCCTTGCGTATACCATTTCGCCACCCAGGCAGCGTATCCATATTGCCGCAAACCATCGGGCGAATAAAGATGTTTTACTACGTTCCACTTGTTCAAAAAAAAGCCCCTGACGGGGCTGAATTTTGGAGGCCGAGGTCGGAATCGAACCGGCGTACGCGGCTTTGCAGGCCGCTACATGACCACTCTGCCACCCGGCCAAGGGTGAAACATCAGGACTTAGTTTAACCTAATGAATATTTATTGGTAAATAAAAACACCAAGAAAAAATCACGTCCTGAAAAAACAAAACCCCGGCGAACCGAGGCTTTTTGAAACTGGAGCGGGAAAAGAGACTCGAACTCTCGACCCCGACCTTGGCAAGGTCGTGCTCTACCAACTGAGCTATTCCCGCGGAGAAGCGATATTTTCAAGGATTGACGCTTTTGTGTCAACACCTTTCTTTAAAAAAAGTTACAAGAGCGCGCCAATACAGGCTTTCAGCCTTTACGCATTGTCGGCCAGGCGGCGCGAATATAATCAAAACCCGACCAAAGTGTTAGCGCTGCGGCGATTGCGAGCAACCATTCGCCGATTTTAAAAATCGGAAGTCCGAAAAGATCTTCGTAAAATAAAACAAAACTTATCGCGACCATTTGCACGATGGTTTTTATTTTGCCAAGTGCCGCCACTTTGACTAAACCATGAGCGCCCATTTGCGCCATCCATTCCCGCAATGCCGAGATGGTAATTTCCCGACCGACGATAATTGCGCTCAATAATGCCATCCAAGCGGTGGGATGCCGCTGGGTTACCAGAAACAAGGCAAACGTAACCGCCAACTTATCGGCAACGGGATCAAGAAATGCACCGAATGCCGAATACATGTTGTAGCGGCGGGCGATCCAGCCATCCAGCCAATCGGTCAATGCGCCGAGTACAAAAACGGCACAGGCCAGAATATTGCTCCACGGATGCTGCCAGTAAAAAACCAATACCAATACCGGCACCAAGGCGATACGAAACAAGGTGAGTATGGTGGGGATGGTCAGATTCACTGGGGTTCCTGTGCTGTCACGGGCAAGTTCGCCTTGGATTCTAACCCATGTAGCGAGGCATAAATACGCGCTGCCAGCGCATCATTGACACCTTCTACACGCGCAATTTCTTCGGCACCCGCTTCTTTCAATGCGGTCAAACCGCCGAAGTGTTTCAAGAGTGCCGCGCGGCGGCGTGGACCTATGCCGGGAATATCTTCGAGTTTGGAAACATCGCGTTTTTTCTGGCGGCGACCCCGATGGCCCGTGATGGCAAAACGATGTGCTTCATCGCGAATTTGCTGTATCCATTGCAGCGCAGGTGAATGTGCACCGGGACGCAAGACACGGCCATCCGGCAGAATAATTTGCTCATCACCCGCTCTGCGCTCGACACCTTTTGCGACGCCTACGAGCAACACCTGACTGACGCCCAGTTCTTTGAGAACGTCGCGTGCCTGTGTGAGCTGGCCTTCGCCACCATCGATAAACAAAATATCCGGCAATACGCCCTCTTCCACCGCACGCTTGAAACGGCGCGAGAGTGCCTGATGCATGGCGGCGTAATCATCGCCAGGGGTGATGCCATCGATATTGAAACGGCGATATTGGTTGCGCAACGCACCTTCCGCATTGAATACGACGCAGGAAGCGACTGTCGCTTCGCCCTGTGTGTGGCTGATGTCGAAACATTCCATGCGTTGCGGCAAATGGCCCATGCCGAGCATTTCCTGAAGGGCTTCAAGACGCTTGCGTTGTGCAACATTGCTGGTGATTTCTGTGCTCAACGCCAACAGTGCATTGCTGGCTGCCATCTCCAGATAGCGTGCACGGTCGGCACGCACCGAGCTTTTAATTTCGACTTTCCTACCCGCCTGGCTCGATAACACTTTCTCGAGTAATTCGGCATCCTCGATGACATGACTCAGGATGATTTCACGCGGCGGCCGCTGTTCAAAATAATATTGGCTGACAAAAGCATCCAGTATTTCGCCAGCATTATCGACACCATTGGTTTTCGGAAAAAACGAACGCGTCCCCAGGTTCATCCCGCTGCGAAACGAAAGCAGCAAAACACAAGCTGTACCTTGGTCTATGGCACAAGCCAAAATATCCATATCCGCCTGTTCGCCTTCGATATATTGCTTGGCCTGAATACGGCGAATCCCGGCCACCTGATCACGCAGGTAAGCGGCAAGTTCGAATTGCAAACTGGCGCTGGCTGCTTCCATTGATCGAGTCAAGTCATCTACCACTTCACCGCTACGGCCATCGAGAAATAATACGGCACGCTTTGTATCGGCATCATAATCACGCGGGGCGATCAAACCGACACAAGGTGCGGTGCAACGGCCGATTTGATGTTGCAGGCAGGGTCTGGATCGATTGCGAAATACGCTGTCTTCGCAATTACGTAGTTTGAAAATTTTCTGCATCAGATCCAGCGTACTGGTTACTGCAGAGGCACTTGGATACGGACCGAAATAACGTCCGGGAACAGCACGTGGGCCTCGATGGAATGCCAGTCGCGGCCAAGTTTCATCGGTAATCAGGATATACGGGTAACTTTTGTCGTCTCGCAGCAACACGTTGTATCTGGGGCGCAGGGATTTGATCAGCTGATTTTCGAGAATCAAGGCCTCGCTTTCGGTGCGAGTAGCGGTAATTTCCATCCTGGCGATTTGCCGAATCATCAGCGCAATACGCGTGGACGACACCGTGCTGAGAAAATAACTCGCAACCCTTTTTTTCAGCGAGAGTGCCTTGCCTACATACAACACGGAATCGTCGCTGGCGTACATGCGATAAACGCCAGGGGCGGTTGTCAAATCCCGGACGTAGGCTTTACCGTCAAAAGTTTCATGCGAAGGTGCATCAGTCATCATGCCGCCATTTTCGCACTATTTAACTCATTCCCCAATCGGAAGGCGAACCACCAGTTCCGTGTTCAGGTCATAACGCAGGACTTCATGTGCGCCTGCATCGGCTATCCACAAAGCACCCGATCCAACCGCCAATGCCGATGGTTGATTCAGGCTATGGGGCAATTGCTGCGTTGTCATCCCGCCGCCGCCAAGCCGCAACTTGCGAAGGCTGCCGTTGTAGGTATCGGCTATCCAGAGCACGGGGGAATTGGGATCTAGTGCGATGGCTTGCGGATATTGCATACGCGCTTCCCTACGCTCTCCGTCTTGGTCGCCGAATTCGTACAAGCCGTGTCCAACTAGGGTTTGTACCATGCCTTGCTGTAGCTGGATTGCACGCAACGAGGAGGTAGCAGAGTCCAGGACATACAGGGTCTGCTGCACGAGGGCTACGTTGGTGGGCTGTGCAAAGAGTGCATTGCGACAGGCGCCGTCCGCAATTCCCAGATCGCCAGTGCCCGCGATAAAACGCATGCGTGCATTACCCAGTTCGTACTCCCAAATTTGATTGCTGCCGGCCAGAGCGATATAAAGTTTGTCGTTACTGCCACTCAGACCCCACGGCATATTCAGGCTATTTTCAGATGAATGCTTACTCACGCCTTCTTTGGCTTGTCCGGGCTTGCCCGATCCCAAAAGCGTTACTACTTCGCCGCTGATCAAGTTCACTCTACGCAGTGCGTGATTACCCGTGTCGGCGACATATAAAGTTTCACGAACCAGGCAAAGGCCGCGTGGCGAATTAAAGGCTGCCTCATTGGCAGGACCATCATTTAAATCCGGATGTCCAGTACCAAATTCCCGCAGGATACGGCCCTGATGCGTGCATTCCAGTACCCGGTGATGCGCGGTATCGGAAACGTATAGGTGGGTATCGGTGACGGCCAAGCCCGAAGGAAATAAAAGGGCTGTTTTTTCTTCGGAATTTTTGGGGCGAAAAGGGTGTTCAACCAGCGAATGACTGCTGGACGCCTGATCGATCAATTCTGCAATTCTTCTTTCAAGTACTTCGCCATTATCGTCACCGGTGACGATGTCACAGACAACACCTTCACTATCTATCAAAGCCACCGAAGGCCAACGCGTAATGCCGAAATGCTGCCAGGTTATCCAGTTTCGGTCATTGGCAACGGGAAAGTTTATGCGTTGACGATTCAATGCTTTCATGACCACACGGTCATCAATCTCTGCGTCAAACTTCGGCAAATGAATGCCAAGTATGCTCAAACCCAACGGGTGTCTTGCTTTGATACGCGCGAGTTCGTCGATCATGTTTTGCGAGTAAACCGAGCTTGCATTCCAGAATACCAATGCCAATATTCGACCTCGTTGACCGGCAAGGCTTTGCGGTTCGGAATTGAGCCAATGCAGGTGTTCGTTGAGTTCAGGGGCAAGCATTGCAGACATTTGAGACTCCGGACTGGCTATTGAGCATAACGAATTTTCAGCCGGAAGTGGGACGTAGCTCGGTAGGGCGGGCAAGGCCCGCCTGTGCGCAATGGTGGGCCGTGCCCACCCTGCTAGCCTGCTTCCATTCTGTCTTTCCAACTGTCTTTCGCCTGCAACCACCAATAGGTAAGTTGGGCACCGACGAATCCGGCTGGTTTCAGGGCTGATGCCAAGCCATACGTCGACAAGCCCTGCCAACGCTTATCGTCTTCGGCAATGGCAGAAGCCAGCAATTCTCCTGCAAATGTCGTAGGCGCAACACCATGGCCGCCAAATGCCTGTCCACACCAAAGACCTTTTTCGAGTTCGGCAATTTGCGGCATTTCGTGTCGTGCATAACTCATCAAACCCGACCAGGCAAAATCTATTTTGACATTGGCCAGTTTCGGGAAAACCTTCAGCAAATCACGACGCAACAATGTCTTAACGGCTTCCGGTGAACGATCAAGCACGGAAATGCGCCCGCCCCAGAGCAATCTGGAATCGGGCAATGGCCGGTAATAATCGAATGCGAAACGCGTGTCGTAAATGGCTGCCTTGGTCTGCAATATTTCCTGCATGCGATTACCTAGCGGCTCGGTCACCATGACATAGGTGGCTATCGGCAAAACAGAGGAATCGATTTTTGGATACAAATTTGCCAGATAACCGCCACACGCCAACACGACTTGTTCGGCCTCAATTTCTCCCTCAGGCGTTTTGACTAACCAGCCCTCGCCTGTTCTCTGCAGATCAACGGCTGGAGTATTCTCGTAAATCTGAACACCCATGGCTTCTGCGGCTTTTGCGATACCCATCGCGTAATTTAGCGGATGAAAATGCAGGGAGTTCCTTTCGTACAAGGCGTCTTTATAGCGCTCGCTGTGAACCAGTTGTTTCAGTTCCGACTGCGGCACAAAATCCCATTCGGTATCAAAATTATCCGAAAGTAATTTCTGGAAATCCTTGAGTATGGATTGATCGCGAAACCAGTTCGCCCAATACACGCCGGCATCGGTATGCTGGCAATCGATTTCGTATTGATGAATTCGCTGGCGAATCAGGTTAACGGCATCGACCGTACCTTTATACAATAGCTTTGCGGCCTGCGGACCCAGATCTTTCAACAGGCTTTCTGGTCCACGCGAAAATCCGGCGAAAACAAATCCGCCATTTCGTCCCGATGCGCCGAATGCCAGATTTTTTGCTTCGCAAAGCACGACATTTTTGATGCCACGCTCTGCCAAACCAAGTGCTGTATTGATGCCGGCAAATCCGCCACCGATGATGCAAACCGTCGCGGATTTTTTTGCATCGAGACTTGGCCTGACTAACGACGGATTTGCGGTGGCGGTGTAATAACTTTGCGGGCCGATTGTTTTCATGTAGGTCGGGCCCTGGCCCGACGCTGTTACAGATTGTGATATTGCTCAAGTCGGGCCGGGGCCCGACCTACTTAGTTTTTCAAAGCCTGCTTCATGTATTCACGGGTCGCATCGGCCAGATCGTCATGATCCAGCGCGTATTGAATGGTCGCTTCAATCAGGCCGATACGGCTTCCGCAATCAAAGCGGCGACCTTCAAATCGATAGGCCAGGGCTTTTTCTTCTTTCAGCAGGGCTGCTATGGCATCAGTCAACTGAATTTCACCGCCCGCACCGGGCTTGGTTTTTTCAAGCAAATCGAAAATGCGGCCGCTCAAGACATAACGTCCAACAACGGCAAGATTACTCGGGGCCACTTCGGGTTTCGGTTTTTCCACGATGGCGGAAATAACGCCTTGCCGATCATGAAAACTCTCGGTGGCTACTATTCCGTAGCTTCCCGTTTGTTCACGCGGCACATCTTGCACGGCAATAACGCTGGCGTTTTCACGTTCGGCACAATCTGCCATTTGTCGCAACGCGCCGTGGCCCTTGTTGAAGATAAGGTCGTCAGCCAGCAAAACCGCAAAAGGCTCATTGCCAATGACCGGCTTGGCGCATAAAACGGCATGCCCAAGACCCAGCGCTTCCGCCTGTGTAACAAACACGGCGCGCACATGGCGCGGCAACACGTCACGAATCAATGCAAGCAATTCCGACTTTCCGGCTTTCTCAAGTTTTTGTTCAAGTTCGTATGCCTTGTCGAAATAATCGGCAACGGAATGCTTATAGCGATTGGTGACGAACACCATGGTGTCGCAACCGGCATCGATGGCTTCATCCACGGCATACTGAATGAGTGGCTTGTCCACCACGGGCAACATTTCCTTCGGTACCGTTTTGGTTGCCGGAAGGAATCGGGTGCCTAAGCCTGCAACGGGGAAAACCGCTTTTCTGATACGTTTCGTCATGATTTAAATGTTTACCTAATTGTTAACCAGTGTACTCAGGAACCGCCTCGCGTAACAGGACAAGCAACTCCGAATCGTCGTCCCCGTGCCGCAAAGATTGCGCCAGTCGCTCTGACTGTTCCAAAAAATTATTAATCTCGATCGGTCGAGGTTTGGCTTCCAGCACTCGCGGGTTTGATGTCTGCGTATAGGTCTCGTCCGGATGAAAAAGGCTTTCATGCAATTTTTCGCCTGGGCGCAAACCTGTGTAATGGATCTCGATATCGATACCGGGCCGCTTGCCTGCAAGTCGAATCATCTGCTCGGCCAGCTCGCTGATCGCAACCGGCTGACCCATATCAAGCGTGTAAATGACGGCATCAGGCTCGGGCATGCTCAATGCCTGCAATATCAATTGACATGCTTCCGGGATCGTCATGAAGTATCGCGTCACCTCTTCATGGGTAACCATAACGGGCCCACCCGACGCAATTTGTTTACGAAACGCTGGCACAACACTGCCGGAAGAATCGAGTACGTTGCCAAACCGGACGATGCTCAATTGGGTTGCACTATTGCTGAAAATGGCCTGACATATCCGCTCGGCCATCAACTTCGTGGCGCCGAGAATACTGACAGGCTGGATCGCCTTGTCGGTAGATATCAATACAAAATGCAGTGCACCGTGGTCACGGCAAACCTCGCCAAGCGTTGCGGTGGCATGCACATTGTTCCTCAGGCCTTCGCGCAATTGCCCTTCCAGCAGGGGCACGTGCTTATTGGCGGCAGCGTGATACACATAATCGGGAATGCCATATTGCATGGCGCGCAAACAAACAATTTTGTCGCCGCAATCACCCAGCAAGGGGACCACTTCCAGACCCGGATCGAGAACGGCCAGTTCTTCACAAATTTCCAGCAGTGCAAGCTCGGCTCGCTCAAGCAGTATTAATTTTTTGACACGCGCCTGTGTACATTGACGTGCAAGTTCGGACCCGATGGAACCACCCGCGCCGGTAATCAACACGCATTTACCACCCAGTTGGCGACCGATATTCTGCCAATCGAATTGAATTGGCTCTCGACCCAGCAAATCATCAATGGCCACTTCATTTAGCTGGATAGGGTCATGTGCGTTCAACCAATCGGTATATCGACCCAGCTTTCTAAATGGCATACCAACATCGTCGCAAATCGATACAACACGCTGAAAGGCACGAGTCTGCGCCGTCGGCAAGGCAATAACGCAAAGATCGGCTGCCGTTTCCCGCGCTATTTCCGCCAGTTGGTCAAGACGACCCAGCACTTTCACACCATGGATTTTTCGGCCTTTCAATTGCGGATCATCATCGAGCAAACCGACTGCCTGATAACGCCCATCGCTATGGATATCGCGCAAAAAGATTTCTGCCGAGCGTCCTGCTCCGGCTACTATCACGCGTGCGGCATCGTTTTGTTTTGATGCAAGGCGCTGATCTTTCCATACGCGATATATCAATCTCGGTGCGCCAAGAAACACAGCCAGGCCTGGCACATAAAGCACAATCGTCTGCAATGGCAGTTTCGAGATACTGCCCGCCAGCAAAAAGGCCAGCAAAATGACGCAAAGGCCAAACACCGCCGCGCGCGAAATATTGATCAGGTCGGGCACACTGGCGAAGCGCCAGACACCACGATACAGGCCACTCCACCAAAGCATGATGGCTTGCAAGAATACGACTGCCAACAACTCTTTCTGGAACGAGGCATCAACGACATTGATTTTTCCGTTGATGTACAACATACGCAACCCGGTCCACAGCAATGCGGTCATCGCTAAATCGTGCAGGACGATCAACGCACGCGGTAGCAGATAGGAAATACGATAGGACTTCGGCATCAGGCTTCTGATTTATGGATGTTCGGGTTGCGTGCCGATTTTAATACAAAAAGCCTGAACCCCTGATGCGTGGCGGCGCCCATCACGATAAGCCCCATCAAGACAATTCGTTGACCAAGCTCGGATAAATCGCGACTCAGGCCAACCACCAAGATGACGACAATTGTCCAGCCGGCGTAGTAGCCGCATATGGCACCATGGGTTTTACCGCTACGGATAGCGTATTGATATAAGTGGCTTAGATGCGGCCGCGTCACTTTAAAACCACGAAAAGCCCTGCGAATAAACGTCAGTACGGCATCAATCCACAAAGCCGACAGCAGACAGGCAATTTCGAGAACCGTCAATTGATTTTCGGAATAGGCAAGAATCGCGAGCCCGACCACCGCAGCCCCCAGAACATGGCTTCCCACATCACCCAGAAAAATCCGTGCCACGGGAAAATTGAATGGCAGGAATCCGAGGCAAGCAACTGCAAGCACCAATGCGTAGTAGTAAGTCGCTGCCGTATAAGAACCAAGGGAAATAAAGCCGATGGCCATCAACAGGCTCTGCATGCCGACCATGCCATTGCTTCCGTCCATGAAGTTCCAGATATTCACCGTGGTCAAATACGCAATGGCAACGACAACGGCCATCAGGGAATCCATTGATAGCAGGAACTTGCACATCAACCATAAAAGCGTGACGGCAAGCAGATGAAGCATCAACTTCCTGCCGGCACGTATCGGCTTCAAATCGTCCCAAAAACCCAATATCGAGAACAGGAAAATGGCTGCGATAGGCAGAAGCCAGAGTGTGCTTCGATGTGCAACTGAGAAAAATATCACCAGACATGACGCAAGCATCACCAAGGCGATACTTATACCGCCTGCCCTCGGTGTGAAAGCATCATGCAGACGACGACGTTCGGGGCCGTCTTGAATCTGTCTGGCTTTGGCGAATCTGATCCAGCTCCAGGTGATCAGCGCCGTTAATAACCAGATGCCGATACCCAAGCCGAGGCTTAGCAACATGATTTAGCTTGCCGAAGTGAGCAGCGGTTTGATCGTGCCCCAGTTTTTGCAGCTCGGGCATTGCCAATGATGCGCACGCGCACTGAAGCCGCAGCGCTGGCAACGATAGCCAGGCGTATGGACAACCAGAAGGTCGGTAATGGTTTTCACGGTACGTAGCGCTTCCTGCGGATCTCCGTGACCTTCTGAGAGACTTAGGTCAATCAACGCAGCCTCACCCCGGACGGATGGGCGCTGCTGCAACTGTTTCGCCAGAAATGTATAGGCTGCCGTGACGCCCTCTTCTTTCTGGATCAATTCCGACAAAGCCAGTAAAGGTGACACACCAGCGTAATGCTCGGTCATTTCAAGCAGAAAGCTTCGTGCCCGGGTAGTTTCGCCATTACGCTTATAGCTGGCCAACAATGCCGGTAACACTTCCGGCAAATATTCGTAATCGTGGCGCACAACGCGTTCGAACGCGCGAATGGCACCGGAATCATCGTTTTCAGACAACTCGATTTGTGCTTCCAGCATGCCCGCACGCACCGACTGGTTATCTGCGGTATAGGCATCGGCAATCAGTTTGCGGGCTTCCTTGTTGTCACCCTTCGAACGCGCCTGGTCGGCCAGTTCACAATAAAAATGCGAGATGATTTTAGTCATCGATTCGCCGCCGACTTCTTCGTATTTCTGCGCGTATTCGATGGCTTTGTACCAATCGCGTTCGGCTTGGGTAATCGAAATCAGGTGTCGCAAGGCCTGCGGCTTAAATACCCCCATCTCGACCAGATCATTCAACAGCGTTTCGGCACGATCCAGCAAACCGGCACGCATATAGTCCTCGCCTAGTGCGAGTACCGCGCGGGTTTTCTGGTCTTCACTCAAACCGTGTTTGGCGACCAGACTTTGATGCATGCGGATGGCGCGATCGACTTCACCGCGGCGCCGAAATAAATGGCCGAGCGCGAATTGGGTTTCGATGGTGTCCTTGTCGACTTCGGCAATCTGAAGAAAGATTTCGATGGCTTTGTCTTGTTGCTCATTTAGCAAGTAGTTCAGGCCGCGGAAATAAGTATTGGACAATCGCATCACCTGATTGCCGCTTTTGATTTCGCCGCCACGCCGTCCCAGCAACCAGCCAGCCGCCGCTGCGGCAGGAATCATCAACAGCCAGGCTGCATTGGTCATCATGGTGAACTGGTTCCTTCCACGGCTATCTTGATTGCCGCTTTTTCAGCCTTGACCAGGTTAGCGCGCATCGGCCAAACGACCGTAGCAAGCACCACCAAACCGCCGAGCAAACAGCCCAAAAGCAAAACCAGCAATACGGTTAAACCGATGCTGGCCTGCAATGTCGTAAAAAATAAATCAATGCGCATAACATCACGATTCAAGGCACCGAAAACGATACCTATGATGATGAAAGCGAGCGCGATTAATGTTTTGAGTAATGGCATCTGTCATTCCACCGCAGGTGAGAACAGCTTACCTGAAAACAACTTAGCTTTTGACAGCAGTCAAAGAGGCATTTACGCGGTCGCGTAATTCTTTACCTGGTTTGAAATGTGGGACGTGCTTACCGGGCAACGCAACGGAATCGCCGGTTTTTGGGTTACGACCCAGACGTGGTGGACGGAAATGCAGGGAGAAACTGCCAAAGCCGCGAATCTCAATGCGATCGCCATCGGCTAATGCATTGCTCATCATTTCCAGAATGGTTTTCACCGCCATATCGACATCATCTGCTTTCAGATGCATCTGGCGCTTTGAAAGAATTTCGATGAGTTCTGACTTCGTCATTTTATAAACTCGACTCCATGAAGGAACGATGGCCCGGAGACCGGACCATCGCAGGTACTACTTATTCGCTTTTGTTCAGTTGCTCGCGCAAGAGCGCGCCCAACTTGGTGGTGCCCGAAGATGCATCCGCCGATTTATTGACTTCAGCCATCGACTCGGCAACATCAGCTTCGTCTTTGGCACGAATCGAGAGCTGCATGACGCGGCCCTTACGATCCATACCGATGAACTTGGCTTCTACCGTATCGCCCACTTTCAAATGCTGCGAAGCATCTTCAATGCGCTCTTTGGCGATGTCGTTGGCTTTGATATAACCTTCAAGGCCGTCTGACAATTCAATGGTGGCGCCTTTAGCGTCCACTTCTTTAACCGTACCAGTAACGATGGCACCCTTCTGGGTCGTTGCTGCAAAGGTACCCATTGGGTCTTGTTCCATTTGCTTGACGCCGAGGGAAATGCGTTCGCGTTCTGGATCAACCGCAAGAACCACGGCTTCCAGGTTGTCGCCTTTCTTGTAGTTACGAGCGGCTTCTTCGCCAGTCGAGCTCCAGGAAATATCGGACAAATGCACCAGACCATCGATGCCGCCATCCAAACCAATGAAGATACCGAAATCGGTGATCGATTTGATTTGACCGGAGACTTTGTCGCCTTTCTTGAAGATGGCGGCAAACGCTTCCCATGGATTAGGAACGCATTGTTTGATACCCAGCGAGATACGGCGACGCTCTGCATCGACGTCCAGCACCATCACTTCAACATCGTCGCCCAACTGGACAACTTTCGATGGGTTGACGTTTTTATTTGTCCAATCCATTTCGGAAACGTGGACCAAACCTTCAACACCTGGTTCGATTTCAACGAAGGCGCCGTAATCGGTTACG
>JAYUWO010000125.1:0-4738 GCA_043753545.1 Arenimonas sp. | reverse complement strand
TCGCGCCAAAGGTCAAATGTGCTTCGTCGATTGTGCAGTCGTCGAGATAGTGCACTTTTCTATAAAACATCGTCGGTGAAGGAACCGGGTCCGGAGTGATGACGGTGTTGTGCCAGACAAAACGGATGGCTTCAATTTGCGGATGCAGGGTCATCAGTGCAACGTTGGCGCGACACAAATGAATGTCCTGATCCGCAAGGAACTTGCAATAAAGATGGATGATCGTCGCGACATCACTGCCGGCGGCGCTCATGGTTTCTTTCTGCCAGATCAATGTTTGCTGATAGAAATTTGGCATCGACTCTGGCCCGGATAGAGGCAAACACTTTACTCCAGTTTTCATGTCAATCGGAATACGGGCCCGAAAGGGAAAACGGATGCGGGAAACGGTAAACTAGCGGTTCTCCCCGAGCGAGTTTGCCGTGCATAAGCTTCCCGAAAACACCCAATTAGTATTTGAAGACCGGGGCAGTTACCTGTATGCCGAAGTCAGCGGACCCAGCGACAGTTTCGATATCAGCATGGCCTACTGGATGGCGATTGCCGAACAGGTCCATGCCCGCGGCACCCGACGTTTACTGGTGTTTGAGCACTTGGGAAAATATCACGGCGAACGGGATATGACCTTGATGATCGACAGCATTATTGCGCTCGGTTTTGAAAATGTCCGGGTCGCGTTTGTCGACGCCTTCGTCGAGGATTTGCCAATCGTCGAACAAGGCGAAATCCTGGCGATGGAACGCGGCATCGAAGGCCGCGTCTTTGGCAGTGTGCAGGAGGCAGACCGCTGGTTGCGGATCGGCGCCAGCGACCATGTCGATGCGCCGATAAATCCGTAACTTACACGCCCAGCTTGTCGCGCAGGTTGTACCACCAGGCACCTAGTGCGGTGAATGGCACCCGGAATGCCCGGCCGCCGGGAAAGGGATAATGCGGCAATTTTTCGAAGGCGGAAAAACGTTCGGCCTGGCCGCGGATGGCTTCCGATAACACCCGGCCGATCAGATGGGTAAAGGTGATGCCATGGCCCGAGCAGCCCTGCGAATAATAGATATTGTCCGATAGCCGCCCCACTTGCGGCAGCCGCGAAAGCGTCAGGGAGAAATTGCCGGTCCAGCCGAAATCGATTTTGATGCCACGCAATTGCGGAAAGGTTCTTTCCAGATTCGGCCGGATAATCGATTCAACATGGTTTGGATCACGTGCTCCGTAAATCACGCCGCCACCGAACAACAAACGTCTGTCGCCGGTCAGCCGATAATAGTCGAGCAGAAAATTATTGTCTTCGACGCAGTAATCAGACGGGATGATGTCTTTCCATTTTTCGCCCAGTGGTTCGGTGGCGATGACTTGCGTGCCGCAGGGCATGGTTTTTTGCGACAGTTTTGGTTCCAGATCACCGATGTAGGCATTGCAGGCGACAATGACGAAGCTGGCCTTGACCGAGCCATGTTCGGTACGGACCACCGCTTTGTTGCCGCGCTCGATTTTTGTGACACGCGAATTTTCGTAAATGACGCCGCCCAGACTTTCCAGGGCAGTGGCTTCGCCGAGCGCAAGATTCATCGAATGAAAATGGCCGCCGCTTTTGTCGACCAGAATCGCTTCGTAAGTATCGGTATTGATAAAGCGATGCACTTCGTCTTTATCATGCAGGCTGAGCTGGTCGTTGCCGTAGGCTTCCCAAAGTTTTTTATGTTCTTCGAGGTCGTGGATTTTCTTTCTGGTCTTCGCCGCGTAAATGCCGCCGTCTTTCAGATCGCAATCGATTTTATATTTATCGATACGCTCGCGAATGATCTTGGCGCCTTCAAACGCCATGCTGCCCAAGGCTTTCGCCGTGTCTTTACCGTGGCGAGCCTCGATTACGTCCATGTCGCGCGAGTAGCTGTGCACGATTTGTCCGCCATTGCGACCGGAAGCGCCCCAGGCGATTTTTGCCGATTCTAGAATGATGACCTTGAAGCCGGCTTCGGCCAGATGAAGGCCGGCCGACAATCCCGTGTAACCTGCGCCGACGATGCAGATATCGGCTTCGATGTCACCCATCAATGCCGGCCTGTCCGGTTGCGGATGCGCGGTTGCGGCGTAATAGGAAGGTACATGCTGGGTTTGGATCATGAGAACGCTCGGTTTACGATAGTTTCAAATAATATCGTCATTCCCGCCTGCGCGGGAATGACGATTCTTTTAATTTCAATGGCAATTTACAAATAATGCATTGCCTCTCAGCGATATTACGCTGCTGACCAAGCTTCCGGCGTGAGCGGCGGCAAATCATATTTGGCCCTTGCGCTATCGCATTGCGGACTGTGTTTGCCATCCTCGTAACTGGCTTTCAAATCGCGACAGGGTGAGGGCCGTTGCGAATAAATCGTGCAATGTACGCGCTCGCCGACGTTGCCCTGCAAGGCGATACAACGAATATTCGGACCATCGGTGCCGCGCATCGCCAGCATATTGGGCCGGGTTTCCAGCGCCAGTTCGGCAGGCACGCCCTCGGGATTTTCCGGCTGTGCTTCAGCCCAGTAAAAAGCAACGCGAAACGCGGCACAACAGGCGCCGCATTGTTGGCAGGGATGGATCATGCATACATGATAACGCAGACAAAAAAACGGCGTGTCGATGACACGCCGTTTCTCGCTTACACAAAGTCGAAATCTTATTTGATTTCGAACTCCACCGTTTGCGCCGGTGTATTGTTCAGGGAAACGTCCACCTTGTACTTGCCCGTTGGCCACGCAGTGCTGCTGGCTAACTTGAAGTTGGTGGTGGCATCGCCTTCAGGTGAAATCTGTGTACCTTCTTCATGCACGACCTGGCCATCCTGGTAGGTCCATTTCGCATTCAGGAAAACATCTTTCCCCGCGTTTTTGGTGTTGATGGCGGCATAGATGACATCCTTGGTGCCGAAAGTTGTCGATGACGTCATTACCTTTTGATCCGCGCCAACGGCAGTACCCAGATAGACGGCGGTAACTGTCACGGCAGCAGGTGTTGGTACCATGGCTGGTTCAAGCACTACCGGTGCAGGTGCAGGTACAACGACTACCGGCTCTTCTTTTTTGCAGGCACTCAGTGCGAGCATGAGACTGGCAGCGATAAAAATTTTGTTTGTTACAGACATTGTGTTCTCCAAGATATTGCGTCGCTTAATCGGTGAGTTTCGGTAATTTTAGTTCCTGGCCCGGATAAATATGATCGGGGTCTTTCAGGATGTCTTTGTTCGCGTTGAAAATGGCGTGGTATTTGCTCGATTTGCCGTAATGGTCCTTGGCAATTTTCGATAGGGTGTCGCCTTTTTTCACGACATAAATGCTGTGTTCGGGCTGGGTAATGGGTGCGGTACTTTGCACGCCACCGGTCACGCCGGAAAAATCCGCTTTCTTGGTAATCGGTGCCGTCGATTTGACGCCACCGGTCACACCGGAAAAATCTGCTTTCGGCTTGTCGCCACTCATGATGCTCTCCTATAGAAGCTTGCCCCTTATCAACACGATGCCGTGTGATTTGCAGGACGGACAAACACCATAGCGCCGACACGGCTAAGCCGCAATGCGGTAAAGCGCTTATTTGACCTCGAAACTAACTGTGCGCTGAACTAAACCGTTTAGCATGATATCGAGTGTGTAGGCACCGATAGGCCAAGGCTGATCATGGCTGATGCTGAAGGTACTCACGGTGCCATTGGTCGGCACCAAAGCTTGTTCGGTTTCTGCGATTAACATGCCATCCGGTGCTGTCCATTTGGCCTTGATGCTGAGTCCTTGATGCTTGCCGGTGCTGAGTACGCTGGCGTAGATTTTATCTTTGGTAGCGAATTTCGTTTTCGGACTAGCAACCAGATTGTCCGAATCGAGCGAGGTGCCCAGTTGGATCTCGAGCAACTTGAATTCGCCCAAGTCCAAGACCGGTGCTTTTGGCTCGTCGGAAAAAATGCCGCCGAACAGGCCATCGGATTTTTCTTCGATGGGCACGGGTTTTGCTGCATCGGCGACGCCAGTTTTTTCAGTTGCTTCGGGCTTGCAAGCGCCGACAAAAAGCACCAGCAAACAAGCCAAACCGCCAACAAGGATCGAACGCATAAAAACTCCCGGGATTATTGTCGTGCAGTACGCGGATTGCCGGGATTCGGCAGCCCGTGTGTGGCGCGGAACGGATTGATATCCAGCCCGCCGCGTCGCGTGTAGCGAGCATACACCGACAGGCGTTGCGGTGAACACATACGCAGGATGTCGACGAAGATGCGTTCGACGCATTGCTCGTGGAATTCATTGTGTTCGCGATAGGAAATCAGGTAACGCAACAAACCGTCGCGATCCAGTCGTGGACCGCGATAGGCAATTTGTACACTGGCCCAATCGGGTTGACCGGTGACCGGGCAGTTTGATTTCAGCAAATGCGAGACCAGAATTTCATCGGTCACTGCAGCCGCATCGGCTTGCAGAAAATCGGCATTCGGCGGGCCGTACGAATTAATGTCGATCGGTAGATCATCGATCACGGTGCCTTGCAGCACTTCGATGTCCGCATTGGCGACGGCATTCACCGTCACCAGCATCACGCTGACATTGGCACCGGCTGCCTGCGATAAATCCCGCGCCATTTGCAGACGCAGGATTTCACTGTCGGCGAAGCGGGTTTGCATATAGCTGTTGAGATACAGCTTGAAACTTTTGGATTCGATGATGTTCGGCGATGTCACTGGGACGCGAAATTCAATCAGGGCGACTTTTGG
>JAYUWO010000124.1:0-14339 GCA_043753545.1 Arenimonas sp. | reverse complement strand
AGCGCGTGGATGAAATTTCCCGCCGCCCCGATCAGCTCTATCCCGATACCGATGCAGGGCGCGAGCAAATCCTGAAAGATTTCCAGTCCATGATTGACGAAATCGACAAGGGCCTTGCGCCATATTTCAACGTGCGCCCCAAACAGGGTGTGAAAGTCGAACGTATCCCGGTATTCAAGGAAAAAACCGCGCCCGGTGCCTACTACGATACGCCGGCATTCGACGGTTCGCGTCCGGGCATCTTCTACATCAACTTACGCAGCACCGGCGAAGTGGCTAAATTCGGCATGCGTACTTTGGCTTATCACGAAGCAATTCCTGGTCACCATTTCCAGAAAACCATCCAGCAGGAATTGACCGGTGTTCCCACCTTCCGGAAACTCTTGCCGTTTACAGCCTATGCCGAAGGTTGGGCGCTTTACAGCGAGCGGCTAGCCTGGGAAATCGGTTATCAAAAACAACCACTGGATAATCTTGGTCGTTTGCAGGCCGAGATGTTTCGTTCGGTAAGGTTGGTGGTGGATTCGGGGATGCATTCCAAACAATGGACGCGTGAACAATCTATCGCCTATATGCGGGAAAAAACCGGCATGCCAGAAACGGATGTCGTGGCGGAAATTGAACGCTATCTCGTCATGCCGGGACAAGCGTTGGCTTACAAGGTTGGTATGAACACTATCGTTCGTTTGAGGGAAGAAGCAAAGGCCGATTTGGGCAGCAAGTTCGATCTCAGTCGTTTCCACGACAGGGTATTGACCGGTGGTGACATGCCTATGGCCTTACTAGAGCAGCGTATTCAACAGTGGATTGCAGAAGAGAAGAAGCGCTAATGGTGAAGCTGCCTCGATTGGTCGTTTGCGGACAACACGGCACGCAAGGTATCGGCTTGGTGTGCCGGCATATTCTGCTGTCGAAAGAGTCGGTCGGTTTTTTCTGGAGCGATGATAGTGATCAGGCGCGTCCCGATGCTTGGTGCAATGATTGCGAAGAAAAATTGGTGAAAGAAGAATTCAGCGAAACGTGGTTTGAGCAGGCCGGCTTTCAGGCTATTTGTGCCGTGTGTTGGGATGCAGCCAAGGCGCAGGCCGAAGCTTCGGAAACGGACGAATAGAATCATGGCCCGTATTTTATTAGTTGAAGATGAAGCTGCGATTGCCGATGCGATTGTTTATGCATTGCAAACCGAAGGTTTCGATGTAATGCGCGCCGGCTTGGGGCGAGAAGCCCTGGGTTTGCTGCAATCGGAAAAATTCGACGTGCTGATTCTCGATGTCGGCTTGCCCGATCAAACCGGCTTCGATGTCTGTCGCGAGTTGCGGAAATTCAGCCAGATTCCCTTGATCTTCCTGACCGCACGCGGCAGTGAAATCGATCGCGTACTGGGTTTGGAAATGGGCGCGGATGACTATATGGTCAAGCCGTTTTCACCTCGTGAATTGGTGGCGAGAGTCCGTGTCTGTCTGCGACGCAGTGCATCATCGCTAACTCCCGCTTCCCCGGAAGCCAATTCCAAGTTCAAGCATGATGTGCAGGGCCAGCGAATTGAATATTGCGGACAAGCACTAAATTTAACCCGCTATGAATATCTGCTGCTGGCTGCATTGCTGGCGAGGCCAGGAGCAGTATTCTCGCGGGCAAAGTTGATGCAGGACATATGGGCCGATGCGCTGGAAACCGCCGATCGCACGGTGGATACCCATATCAAGACCTTGCGTGCGAAGTTGCGTGCTGTAGATTCCGCCGACGTTTTGCAAACCCATCGCGGCATGGGGTATTCGATCAATCATCCCAAATGAAAATCAGCTTTCGAATCTTTCTTGGATATTTCCTGATTGTCGGGTTGGCCGCCTATTTTATTTTGCAGGTTTTCGTGAATCAGGTGAAACCCGGCGTGCGCCAATCGATGGAATCGAGTCTGGTAGACACCGCCAACGTGCTGGCACAACTTGCCACCAATGATCTGAAGAATGGCGTCATCGCCGATGGAGAATTTTCCCGGGCAATAAGTTCGGCAAAAACATCGCGATACAAAGCTGGCATTTCCGAGTACATGAAGGAAGTATTCAATTACCGCATCATCATTACCGATGACAAAGGCAAGGTAATGTTTGATTCAGACAACAAGGATGTCGGCAAGGATTACTCCCGCTGGAACGATATTTATCTGACATTGCGCGGGCAATACGGAGCCAGATCGACACGCAGTAATCCGGATGATGAAACCAGCACGGTCATGTATGTGGCAGCGCCGATTATGGATGGCGATAAATTGATCGGGGTTTTGTCGGTGGCCAATCCCAATGCCAGCATCCAGCCCTTCATCGAGCAGAGCCAGAAAAATATCGTCAGGCAGGGTTCCATCCTGATTGGCGTGTCCTTCCTGATCGGTCTTGCGGTGACCTTCTGGTTTACTCGCTCGCTCGATAAATTGGGAAAATATGCGAAAGCCGTATCGGCAGGCGAGCGTGCGGTATTGCCGGACTTGGGCCGCAATGAAATGGGCGAGTTGGGTAATGCGCTCGATACGATGCGCAAACAATTGGACGGAAAACAATACGTCGAGCAATACGTGCAAACCCTGACACACGAAATGAAAAGCCCGCTGGCGGCAATTCGCGGCGCTTCGGAAATCCTGGAAGAAAATCCGGCTGAAATTGACCGCGTCAAATTTCTGGATAACATCAAGACCCAGTCCACCCGATTGTCGGAAATGATTGACAAGATGTTGGCACTGGCGTCGGTCGAATATCGCCAGAATGAGATAGACAAGAAGTCTGTAAACCTCGCAGAGCTGTGTCGGAAGGTACTGCATGATTTTGAGAGCGCAACGAATAAAAAGCAAAGCCATAAAAAAATCCAGTGGCAGAGTGAAGGCCTGAACATCGATGCCGAAGTTCAAGGCGATGCATTCCTGTTGACGCAGGCGCTGCAAAATATTCTGGATAACGCGATCGATTTTTCACCCGAGCATGGCGTGATCAAATTAAGTATCGAAATCGACCAAAACCAATGTTGCGTAAAAATTCGGGATCAGGGCGTCGGCATTCCCGATTACGCGACTGACCGTCTGTTCGAACGTTTTTATTCACTACCCAGGCCCGACACCGGCCAACGCAGCAGCGGGCTGGGCCTGAGTTTCGTCATGGAAGTGGCGCTGGCACATAAAGGCGATATCACACTGGCCAATTTGCCCGAAGGTGGTGTGCTGGCCAGCTTTGCTGTCGCCAGAAACTAACTTCACACACGACACACACAGACTGCATTCGCTGCACACAGCCAACTCCCAAGCTGGCCGGGCATTCAAAACCCGGAGTTCTTATGTCTCAGCTTAGTTTTATTATGAAAGGCCTGATCGTGGGCTTTATTTCACTGGTGTTGCTCATTGTTTTATTCATGATAGGCGGCGTGATCGACAAGCGCGAGAGTTACCGGGCAGAAGCGGTAAGGTCTGTCATTGCCACGCATGCAGGTGAACAAAAAATCGCCGGCCCCGTGCTCGTCATTCCATTCGTTGAAGAGGAATCGATAACTAGGAAAAACGAACAGGGACTCTACGAAACCCGGAACGAGCGGCGCGACCGACAATGGATTTTTTACCCGAAAACACTCGATATCAAGGGAAATATTGTCACCTCGAATCGGGTACGTGGTATCCACAAAGTGCGTGTTTACGAATGGCAGGGAAAGCTGAACTCGCAATTTGATTTTGTCTCACCGGTGCTGCCTGATGACGGCATAAAGCGGACGATCGGAAGACCCTATCTGAGTTTTGCGATTAGCGATGTTCGTGGATTGGTTGGCAAGCCAAAACTGAGCTTGTCTGGAAAAACACTCAAGTTGGATCAGGGGGCCGGCAGCCACAGCGAATACGCGGGAGTACATGCCTATATCGATGGATTGGCAAAGGGCGAGTCCAAATCCCTGATGGTGAATATGGATTTTTCCTTGGCCGGCACTGAGTCGATATCGATTGTCCCTATTGCAGAAAGCAATCACGTCGAACTGGGTTCCAATTGGCAGCATCCCAGCTTTGGCGGAAAACATTCGCCGCGCTCCAGCAAAATCACCAGCAAGGATTTTTCGGCGGTCTGGGACATTTCTTCCTTGTCCACGAGTGCGCAATCGCAATACGGCGCCAGGATGGACCCTGCTTTGCTGGATAGTCTGGATATCAAGCTGATCGAACCGGTGGATATCTATTTGATCAGCGAGCGGGCACTCGACCATGCATTTTTGTTTATCGGCCTGACCTTCGTCAGTTTCTTCATGTTCGAAATGATCAAGCAGCTCGCCATTCATCCTATTCAGTATCTGCTGGTCGGCATGAGCCTGGCGATTTTCTTTCTGTTGCTGATTAGCCTGAGCGAAAAAACTTCCTTTATCGTGGCTTATCTGGTTGCCAGTACGGCATCCATTGGTTTGTTGTTCGTCTATTTAAGCTCGGTGCTAAAAAGCTATCTGAGGGGGTTAAGTTTCTCATTTATGCTGACCACGCTTTACGCTGCGCTTTATGCACTTCTTGTCTCGGAAGACAATGCGTTGGTCATGGGTTCCATTCTGCTGTTCGGCATACTGGCTGCCATCATGGTCGTGACTCGGAAAATTGATTGGTATAACGTCGGCAAGAAGGACGTACCGGCAGTTTGAAAGCAAAAACGCCATCGAAAGATGGCGTTTTTTTGTGGGAGCTGCTTTAGCAACGATAAGGTCCTGCAGATTGCCAAAGAGTCAATTCATGTTGAAATTGTAAGCATTCTCCAAAGCCAACAATTTCGAAGTTCATGCATTCAATCGCTGCTGAAGCAGCTCCCACATAGAGAGAAAACAAATAATTAGAAAATAAAAAATGAACCCCACGCCAACAGCGATCCAATCACCGTTGCAGCAAATACATCACTCGGATAATGCAGGCCCAAAATAACGCGAGACAGCGCAATACTGATCGCCAGGGGTACCAGCACCGGTGCCAGTATCGGGTAATAAGCGAGGGCGACTAACGTGAACGACACAGCATGCAAGGTATGGCCGGATGGAAAACTGAATTCATCCAGCGGTGCCGTCCAGACGTGAATTCGGGCATCTTTCGCAAACGGACGTGGACGTTTTGTCCATTTTTTCAATACGCGATAGAGCAGGGCAGTGGTGACTGCCATCACTGCCATATGAAGAAATACCGGAATGCCACGGGCGCCTTCGACCAGCATGATGACGGCCATCAACAAATACCAGACCAGGCCATCGCCGAGCCGGCTGATAGTCTGGAAATAGCGACGTACGCTTTTTTGCTCGGCCCAAGTGTTGGCCAACACGCACCATTGCTTTTCCTGATGTAGAAAATGCTTCACCCGAATGTTCATGCCACGCTCCTCAAGTCGGAAAGTTCATGCAATAAACGCGAGAATGCTTTTGCTACTGTCTCCGGATGCAGGTGTTGTACCGATTCATTGGCCAACATGCCCATTTTTTTCAGATCCGGATGCGTTGCCAATTCGACGAAAGCTTTCACGAAAGCAGGCTCCTCGGAGAACCCCACGGTTCGTCCGTGCAAGCCATCTTTGCAATGCTCCCTGGCTGCACCGTAATCAAAGGCACAGACAGGGAGGCCGGATGCCATGGCTTCAAGAGTGACGTTGCCAAAGGTTTCCGACAGGCTGGGGAAGCAGAAAATATCGGCACTGGCGTAATGCTGGGAGAGGTCATCACCACGGCGCATGCCGGCGAAAATAAAGTCCGGATTTTCCGATTGCAAATTTGTACGTTGCGGGCCATCACCGACCATGATGAATTTGGCATCCGGCCTTTTCTCCTGCAAGGCACGAAATGCTTTCACCGCGAGCGGCATGTTTTTTTCCGGCGCAAGCCGACCAACATGCACCACCGCCAGATCGCCCGGCTTCAAGCCCCAGCTGGCACGCAAGTTTTCATTACGCCAGTGTGAATTGAACTGCCGTGTATCGACTGCGCGACCTAGATGCTGCACATGATGGAAACCTTGCTGCATCAATGATTCCGCCAGCTCTGTAGTCGGAACTAATGTGGCATCGCCACGATTATGGAAACGCCGCAGCCACGCGAGTACCCAAGGTGATAAAAAACCGGCACCGTAGCGGCCGACGTAATCATCAAACCGAGTGTGGAATCCGGTCGCAATCGGAATGCCCAGTTTGCGTGCGGCCCGCATCGCCGACCAACCCAATGGGCCTTCGGTCGCGATATAGATGGCATCCGGACGTTGCGCGGTCCAGCGCGCTATCAAACGTTTGCGAGCGGGCAAGCCGAATCGCAAGCCTGGATAGCGCGGAATCGGTGCGCCTTCGACCAACATCAAATCCTGATGATGGCGTGGTGATTCATCATGTTGCTCCGGCCTGACTAAACCGACGCGATGGCCAAGGTTTCGCAAGCCGTATTCGAGTGCCTGAACCGTCAATGCCACGCCATTGATTTCCGGTGGGTAGGTTTCGGTAATCAATTCGATGTGCTGATAGTTTTTCATGCACGCAGTGTGCGCAGCCAGTGTGCAAGCCTTGTGTCATTGGCGTGACAGAATGATGACGTGAGATTTGCTGGGGGGCTAATTGCTAAGTCTTTGCTGATTTCTACCGTAGAGGAGAGATGGCACACAACGCCCGGCGTTATTGATCCGTATCAGTTTTTTGGGGAGACGGTTTTTTTTTGTCGGCTGATTCATCCCACGTTAGCACTTCATCTTCACTGGCAACTACTGTGTCTTGCAGCGATTTTGTGGGTTCCTGAACTTCTTGCACGGTGACTGCTTCCGCCGGGATTTGGGGATCAGTACTACACGATGCAATAAAAATGCATGCAAGCAGCAGCAAGCCGGTGAATAACATGGACGGAGATCTTGTGTTCATGTATGTGATTTTAACCTATTTCCTATGCTACTTATGTGATTGTCAGGCGAAATACGATTGCTCGCCGTTCAGTTTATTCCCACATCATTTATGGAAAATCTCCTACATCGGCACCATGGTGCTTTTGTTACCATCACTCCACTAACCAAAAGTCGACAAAAGCCACACATGCCTATCGCCCGCGCCCAGGAAATTCTCAAGCACCAATTCGGTTACGACGATTTCCGCATGAATCAACAAGCCGCAGTGGAATGCGTGTTGGCGAAAAAAGATTGCCTGGTATTGATGCCGACCGGCGGCGGGAAATCCCTGTGTTATCAAATTCCCGCCTTGATGCAGGACGGTTTGACTGTCGTGGTTTCGCCCCTGATTGCCTTGATGAAAGATCAGGTCGATGCCTTGCGATTGAACGGCGTGAAAGCGGCATTCCTCAATTCAAGTCAGGAAAGTGCCGTACAGCAAGAAGTGATTGCAGCGATTCGTAGTGGCGATGTCAAAATAATATATATCGCACCGGAAAGACTGCTTCAAAGCAGCGGGCAATTTATTGATTTCCTGAAAAGCCTGCGTGTTTCACTGTTTGCCATCGACGAGGCGCATTGCATTTCGAGCTGGGGCCACGATTTCCGTCCCGAGTACACCCAGCTCGGCAGGCTGAAAAGCTGGTTTCCGGCGGTGCCAGTCATAGCACTTACGGCAACGGCAGATAGATTGGTGCGGCAGGATATCCTCGAAAAATTGCATATCGAACATGCCGAAGTATTTGCATCGAGTTTCAACCGCGCCAATATTTTTTACCGGGTCGAACCCAAGCGCGATACCTACACCCAATTATTCGATTATCTCGACAAGCGCCGGAATGAAAGCGGCATTATTTATTGCCTGAGCCGGAATTCGGTAGATACCCTGGCGGCAGATCTGCGCAATGACGGCTTCAACGCGCTTGCCTACCACGCCGGACACGATAAAACAAAACGTGAAAAGCACCAGGAATTGTTTCTCCGCGACGAAGTAAAAATAATGGTCGCGACGATCGCTTTCGGCATGGGAATCGACAAGTCGAATGTGCGTTTCGTCGTGCATTATGATTTGCCGAAAAATATCGAAAGCTATTATCAGGAAACCGGCCGCGCCGGTCGTGACGGACTTGAAAGCGAGGCCTTGCTGTTTTTCAGCCATGGAGATGTGCAAAAACTAAAGACTTTTGCCGAAGTGGAGGGCAATGCCGAGCAGACCGACATCATGCTCGGCAAGCTGAATGTGATGGCGCAGTTCGGCGATTTGAAAACCTGCCGCAGAAGATTCCTGCTGCAGTATTTTTCGGAAGAAAGTGCCGAAAAATGCGGGCATTGCGACAACTGCCTGAAAACCTTCGAACGATTCGACGGCACGGTGATTGCCCAAAAGGCATTGAGCGCAGTCTATCGCACGGAACAACGCATGGGACTTACCTATCTTGTCGATTTTTTGCGAGGTGCGAAAACGCAAAAAATGCGAGACCAACACAAACAGTTGCCGACTTACGGTATTGGTGCCAACATCCCAAAAACCAGTTGGCTGGCCTATTTCCGGGAGTTGATCGAGCAAGGTTATCTGGAACAGACCAACGGTCAGTACCCGACGCTGGTGCTGACCGATAAAAGCCGCGATGTGCTGAAAGGGAGAACTATCGTTGAACTGGTCAAGGTCGTGGATGAAGACGAGAGAACCAGTACACACGGACAGCAGGAAGCCCACGATTATTTCCAGGATTTATTCGAAAGACTGAAAGTCGTACGAACCGCTTTTGCCCGCGCCGACAATGTGCCGCCTTATGTTATTTTTTCCGATGTCACCCTGATCGAAATGGCTACGTATCTGCCGCAGGATTCGGAACAGATGCTGAAAATATCCGGCGTGGGTGACGTGAAGTTTGAAAAATATGGTGTGGAATGTCTTGAAGTCATCACGGCGTATTGCGAAGAAAACCAACTTGAGTCACGTATCGATCGTAAAATTCACAAACGCGAAAGAAAAGCCGGCCTGCGCCATTATAACGATGGCAACAGTACTTTTGAACTCACGCTTTCCATGTTCCGGCAAGGCGTAGCTATTTCGCAGATCGCCGTTGACCGCAAGTTGAGCCAAAGCACGATCGAAGGTCATCTGGCGCGATTTTTGGCTACCGGCGAAGTCGCTTTGAACGATCTTGTTGCCGCCGATAAAGTAGAGTCGATCAAGCAAGCTATTCTGCAATTCAGTGACAGTTCTGCCGTTGGGCCGATTAAACAGTTTTTGGGTGAGCAATACAGCTACGGCGAGATCAATGCCGTGCTGGCAACGATGGGGGTAGTGCGGTAATCAATCGAGGTGCTGCCAGGTTTTCATGCGCTCAGTGTGCGCGGCATCTGTGCAAGCAAGATGCCTCGGGCGTGCCAAATTATTTACGCAAAGACCTTAGCGAATAACCCATATAGGAAATTGACAGATCTTTGCTTTGTCTGAGTTTCACTTTGTTGCCGAGTTCGGCAAAACTCAGTTTTCCCAATTTGTTTCGCAGTAGTCCGCTTAATGCACTCACTGCAGACATCGGGTTGGTTGCCGGCGACAGACCGGCAAGTTCGCATTTCTGCATGCCGTGTTTTTCCAGCATGTCGACAAGTTCTTCGGGCCTGACAAATTTGTCCCAGACATGGACGTCGCGCGGCATCACGCGGGTGAGGCGCCAATCCTGTGCGAGCTTGATGGCAACCAACTTGCTTCGGAGAGTTCGGTTGATCGTGTCGAAGAAAAATATACCACCGGGTTTTAGTACGCGTGATATTTCATTGATAACCCGATCCATATCATCGACATGTTCGAGTACATCGCAGCAACAAACGATATCGAAAGACTGGTCATCAAACGGCAGTGATTCCGCGTTTGCTTCCAGATATTGAATGGCCAGTCCGGATTTTTGCGCATGAGCCCGCGCTGCCGCGAGAGTTGGTATCGAACGATCTACGCCGGTTACCTGGCAACCCTGGGCGGCAAAGGGTTCAGACAAGAGTCCACCGCCGCAGCCAACATCCAGTAAGCGCAGCTGGTTTGGTTCCATGCGCAAGCGGTTAATCAGCACATTACGAAAGTATTCAAACCTCGGTGGGTTGACCGCAGTGCGGAGCAGCGACATGAAGCCGTCTTCTTCCCACCAGGTTGGATGCACGTGGTCGTAAATCTCGTTGTTGATCGTGGGCATGTCATTCCTTCAATGCGGGCTTGTTATTTTTCTTTGCTTTTGGACTTTGCGATGGCAGCACTTTCTTTCTTGAGCGGACCGCCGACTGGGCAAAACGTGGTCAGGAATGTATGCAAGGTGGCCAGCATGTTTTTGTCAGCCAGGCTGTAATGGACGAATTGGCCTTTTTTCTCGCTGCTGACGAGACCAGCGTTTTCGAGGATTTGCAGGTGCTTTGATAGCGCCGGCTTGCTCATTTCAAACCGGTCCGCGATCTCGCCGGCAGTCAAGGAGGTCTCGGACAGGTACGCCAGGATCTTCCGGCGCGGGGTGGAACTCAGGGCTTCAAATACATTGTCAATTTGCATATATAGTTAACTAATTAGTTAATTAATGTGTAGAATACTCCCAACAAGAGAAAATTTCCAGTACTCAAATCAAGAGGGCCAGGTCATGACGAAGGTTGAAATCAGTAAAGACGATGTCTGGTTGGTTTACGACGGCGATTGCCCTATTTGCAATGCCTATTGCAAATACGCACGCATAAACGACGCAGTAGGCAAATTGCATCTGGTAGATGCGCGCTTGCCAGGTCCGTTGATGGATGAGATTACCGCAGCCGGGCTCGATATTGATCAGGGCATGGTGGTCAAATTCCGCAATGTGACTTACTACGGGCCGGAAGCGATCAAGATTCTGACATTGCTTGGTACGCGCTCGGGAATATTTAACCGGATGAATTATTTTTTGTTCGGTACTACAAAACGCGCAGGCATTTTTTACCCCATCGGCAAAGCACTCCGCAATCTGGTTCTGAAGGTTATGGGTATCCGCTATATCGATAATCTAAAGCACTATAGTGCGGAATTAATTGCCAAGCCGGAACAAGGCAAATAAGTGGGCATGCTCAGTACGAAAACACAGGCTGAAAATGCAGCGGTTGCCTGGTTTGGCGATGGCTTCGGACACTTTCATCCGTTGTTGCAAGCCTTGCATAAACAAAGCAGCCGACTACACGGCCCGGTCATATTTTCGTTTAGCAAAGGGATTGCCGGAATTTTTGGACGCCGGCTTGCACGCCATCTCGGGATACCGGATACGGCGGGCGAACACCACATCAATGTCGAAATAGTCCATGACCAAACGCAAATGTCGTGGAAGCGAAGTTTTGATCATTCGTTTTCGCTGCATTCCATTTTCGAACCGGTCGGTAGCTGGCCAAGCGGCTATTGGCTTGAGCGCACCAATGCGCTCGAATTTACCTTGAGTGTCGAAATTGTGGACGGCGGCTGGCATTGGGATGTGATTGCTGCGCGTTACCGCGGCTTCAAACTGCCCTTGTGGGTTTTACCCAGGGTCAAGGCCTACAAGAAGATTGAAGCTGATCAATATCGGTTTCATGCCGGTTTCGCATTGCCGTTATTGGGCGAAATATTTTCCTATGGCGGACTACTGAAGTCAGAGACAAAGGGCGCTGATGAATGACTCTGTGCAAGATGCAGTGATCGTCGATGGAAGTAAAACGCTACGCGAACTGATTCCGGGATTCATGACGGCTAATCATCTTGCCAATACCCGTGCTGCGACCTGGTACCTGGGAATTGGTCGCCTCGGCATCCAGCTGCCTAATTTTGAATGGCGAAAACGTGCGATCGACAAGCACGATGCACATCATTTGCTTTTGGGTTATCCGTGTACCCCAACGGGCGAGATACAGATGGCCGCCTGGGAATTTGCGGCAGGAAGATTTCCGCACCCGGGAGCAACACTGTTCTGCCTTCCGTTGGTAGCAATCGGTGCGGTTTTAGTACCGCGTCAAACTTTTTTGGCATTTATTCGCGGTCGTCGCGGCACTACGCTCTACTCAACCGATTTGTCGGAAGAAATACTTTCAATTCCGGTGAACGAACTGCAACAACGTTTTACGCCTTCAGCGCCAGAGCGTGCAACAGCAATGGATTGGTTCGCGTATATCAGGCTTGTCGGGCTTTCGTTCGTATTGATCGTCGTTCCGTTGCTGTTGCTTGCGCTTGTCTTGATTGCCGGTTTCCGATGACAGATGCTTTTGTGCTCCCGGGAAAGTATGAAGTGTTGATGCGAAAAGAATTTTTGTTTAGAAGGGTATGAGAATGGAAGCAGTCAAAGTTTCACGCGATCCTTATAAAGTGAATTCACTCATTCTTGGTCCGGGAGTAAATCCGGTTGAGGGCAAGGTTGTCTGGGACCCTGTTCGTTCGATTTGGAATGGCAGTATTCTTGTTTCCGCCCTGATACTCGGACCCTTGATGTTCAGCTGGAGTGCCTTTTTGGTATTCCTCGTTTTTACTGCGGCGACTTTGTGCGCAGGACATTCGGTGGGTTTCCACCGTCGACTTGTCCATCGCAGTTTCCAATGTCCAAAATGGCTTGAACGATTTTTGGCATGGATGGGCGCGATTGTCGGTATGGGTGGGCCGATTTGGACAATCAGAACCCACGACACGCGCGACTGGGCGCAGCGCCAGCCACATTGCCATGACTTTCTGGCCCATCGTCATGGCCTGATCAAGGATGGTTGGTGGAACCTGCATTGCCGACTCGTACTCGACAAGCCGCCCGGTTTTGATCCCGGCTCCGGCATTGGTGATGATCCTTTCCATTTATTTCTCGAACGGACCTGGAAATTTCACCAGATACCGATCGCTCTCGTGCTGTATTTTTTCGGCGGCTGGTCGTGGGTCGTGTGGGGCGTGCTGGTTCGTGTCGCTGCGTGCACGACCATGCATTGGTTTATCTCTTATTTCGCGCACACGCGTGGGCCGCAAAGCTGGCTCGTCGATGATGCAGGAATCCAGGCGCACGATGTGCCGATCGCGGCAATCCCTACGATGGGAGAAAGCTGGCATAACAATCATCATGCATTTCCAGGCTCGGCACGCCATGGCCTGTATCCGGGGCAGGCCGATCCCGGTTATCGCTTCATTCAATTGTTGGAATTTTTCGGACTTGCGTGGAATGTGCAATTGCCATCGAATCTTCCTCCACGGCCAGGTATCACGCCAGTCAGGCCTGATGCGGAGCGAGTGGCAGCAGAAGGGCAGGTACAGCTCAAGAAAACTTGAATATTGCATTGGCGTGGCTTTGAATGATGTCGATCATTACCAAAGTCACGCCTGCTATTTGCTTCAGGCAAGCGTCAATTTGTAATCGATTTCATCGAGATATTCCCTCTCCGACTGCAGGTCCGATTGTGTTAACGGATGTGCTTTTAGCCAGGTTTTTTCCAGCTTCAATTTCAAATTATTACCGGTGACTTGCAGTTTTGGGTCGGGTACTGCATCGCCAACATGGCTGCGATGCAGCAGAACGGACAACCTCAGCAGAATGGCACAACGTTGGGCCGATTTTGCCAGACGGTCGGGCAGTGCCTGGATACTTTTGTTGCTGAAACCGCGACGTTGATTGCGAATCAAGGCAGCCAGAAATTGCTGTTCGGTTTTCGAGAATCCGGCGATATCGGAATGTTCAACCAGATAGGCCCCATGTGTATGGTATTGACTGTGGGCAACGGCCAGGCCCATTTCATGAAGCCGGGCCGCCCAGCCAAGCAATCGTAATTCTTCGCCATCGAGCAGCCAGTCTTCCGCCACATCATTAAATAATTGCAGTGCAGTTTTTTCAACACGATCAGCTTGCGGCATGTCGACGGCATAACGGGCACAAAGTGCTTGAATTGAAGATTCACGCGGGTCGCGCTCACTGCGTCGGCCAATCATGTCGTACAGCACGCCTTCGCGCAGGGCGTCGTCGCTGATATGCATGCGTTTGATATCGAGTTCGGCGAAAGCGGCATCGAGAATCAGCAAGCCACCGGCAATCACTGGGCGTCGATCTGCCGGAAGTCCCGGTAGCTTGATGTCTTCGATGTTGTCGAATTGCAGCAGTTGTTCTTTCACCTGCTTGAGCGCGGCTTCGGTAATGACGTTTTGCGTCAATTTCATTTCGGTACAAATCTCGCCTATCGCCTTGATCGTACCGGAAGAACCAAACACTTCCTGCCAGCCGCGTTCGCGGTAGGCGGCGGAAAATTGCTGGAACTCGGCAGTTATTTCCGTCTGTGCTTCCTTCCAGCGTTTTTTCGACAATTCGCCATTCGGAAAAAAACGTTTGGTCGTGGCAACGCAACCCATTTGCAGGCTTTCGCGTTCCAGTGCTTCGAAACCTTCGCCAATAATAAATTCGGTTGAGCCGCCGCCAATATCCATGACCAGACGGCGTTTTTCGCGGGG
>JAYUWO010000123.1:0-14457 GCA_043753545.1 Arenimonas sp. | reverse complement strand
AAAGTCAGGTGAAGCAGTGAAAGTAGTTATCGTCAAGAAAGACGAATCCCTTACTGCCGAACAGGTAAAAGCGTTCTGCAAGGAAAACCTGACAGGTTACAAACTCCCCCGGCTTGTCGAGTTTCGAACCGAACTACCCAAGACCAACGTGGGTAAAATCCTGCGTCGCGAACTCAGGGATGCTCCCAAAGCCACTTGAATCGGAATGCATAGACAGAAAGCCCGGCTCGCCGGGCTTTCTTTTTATGGGGCTTGTGCAGTGTAAAAAGAGCGGGTGTATAGTCAGCTTGCCCTCAAGTTTGGATGCCCACCCCCCCCTCTGCACTACTCTATATCGGAGTCGATAATGTCCCTTCTCGAACGCTTACAGCTGAGTGACCGCCCCTCCTTTGTTCGTCATGAAACGCATAAAACCCAAAGCGCCGACTGGTGCTTCATGCATGCCGAACCTTCTGCGAATTACCACCCCTGCTTTTCCATCGATCTGCTCAATGGCCTCAAGCAGAGTCAGGAACATATTCGACAGCAACTTGCATCCGACAACGACCCCAAAGCCCGCATCCATCATTTAGTACTCGCCTCGGATGCCAATGTTTTTAATTTAGGTGGCGATTTGAGTCTATTCCATAGACTTATCAAGCAAGGTAACCGTGGCCAATTATTGAGTTACGCAAAACTTTGCGTAGAAGTTGCCTACAACTTTTCTCGCTTGTACGAAGACCGCGTGCACAGCATTGCGGTGATTCAGGGCGATGCTCTCGGGGGCGGATTTGAGGCCGCACTTTGCTGCCATACCATCATTGCCGAAAAAGGCTGCGGAATGGGGTTCCCGGAAGTCTTGTTTGATTTGTTCCCTGGCATGGGGGCCTATACTTTCCTGACGCGGCGCGTACCACCGGCACGTGCTGAACGGATGATGCTGGATGCCAGAATTTACGATACCCAAGAGCTATACCAGATGGGGATTGTCGATATTCTGGTCGAAAAAGGCGATGGCATTCAAGCTGCTAACGATCAAATCAAGAAACATAACCGGATGGGGAACGCAATGCGATCGCTGAATACCGTCCGCAATGCCTGTGCGCCCGTCAGCCTCGAACAATTACTGGCCGTCACAACGGAATGGGTTGATGCCGCCATGCGACTTGACGATCGCGGATTGAAAACCATGGAAAGACTGATCAATGCGCAGACACGTCGAGCTTCGCAATAGCGTTTTCTAGCAACTCGACAACGGGTTATTCATCGCCTGGTTGACCAGTTTTCGTCGACGCTGTTGCCAGACGTTTTACTTCGGCCCGGGCATAACTCGCCGCCGGAATGATCAGGGCTTCAAGACTGGCGCTTTGCTTGCGCCAGTCGCGCTTACACATTTCATTGCTGGCGCGCATGATGTTTTTACATTGCTCGGACAAAGATTCCGCGCCAAGGTTGTCTGCGATACCCTTCAGTGCATGGGCCGCATCACGACTTCCATCCCAATCGGACTCGGCACATTTTTGCTGAAAATCGGAGAGGCACTGGCCAATATCCCGCAAACATTGCTCGACGAAATCGTGCAGAAATTCACTACCCAGTTGCATCGATGCCAGATCATTCAATACCGATGCACGGTATTTGGGAAGCACCGGCGCAGGCAAGCGCAGACGCACGGCTTCGTCTCCAACATTGGCCTTCTGTGCGTCGGCAATGGCATCCAGTAGTCGGTGCGCCACGATGGGTTTTGTTAGATAGGCATGGGCGCCCGCTTCGAGCGCCTGATTTATGGACGCCGGAGTCGCATCGGCACTGATAATGATGAACGGTATTTGCTTGCGGCCAGCTTGCATCACCCTGGCTTGCCGCAATACATCCAAACCGCTCATTTCCGGCATGTGCATGTCGAGAATGACGATATCGATATCACCGACCGCCAATGCATCCAATGCTTCTTCACCGTTGGCGACGGAAATGACTTTATGCCCGCCCCGCTCCAACATTCTTGTCAACACAATGCGATTGGTCACCTGATCATCCGCAACGAGAATATGCTGGGGCCTTACACGCGCTTTGTGCCTGACGAAGGGGTCTTCGAGCGATATGACATTAGCCGCGTGATTGGCATTCGCTACTTCCACGAGATTGCTGGATTCCCTGAGTTCAATATCGACCCAGAAATGACAGCCACCGCCGATGTTTTCCTCGAGGCCGATTTTGCCACCCATTGATTCGGTCAATGTCTTGGCGATCGTGGTGCCAAGGCCTGTGCCGCCATAACGTCTTGCCGGGCCGGATTCCACCTGTTCAAAAGCATCGAAAATCCGGCTTTTATCTGCCGCCGGAATTCCGATACCGGTATCACGCACCGAGAAACGCAAGGGTACCGGGCCGATTCCCTTCGCCGTCCGGATCACCTGCAATCGTACTTCCCCTTGCGAGGTGAACTTCACCGCGTTGTGCATCAGATTCAGCAGTATCTGGGTCAGATGATTTAAATCGCCATGCAGACTATCCGGCACATCCTCGGACGACTGGATTACGAGATCCAGTTTTCCATCGGCAATGTGGGGCTGGATAAGTGCCCGGATTCTGGATAACAATTCCTTGAGACTGAAATCGACTTCGTTCCGGGTCAGTTTGCCGGCCTCGATCGCGGAAATATCAAGAACATCGTCGACCAGTAACAACAAACTTTGAGCGGAGATCAGAATGATTTCCGCCGATTCTTTTTGTTCATTCGACAATTTGCTGCGATTCAACAAATCCGCCATGCCCAGAATGCCGTTCAGTGGTGATCTGAATTCATGGCTCATGGTCGCCAAAAAACGGCTTTTTGCTTCGTTGGCTCGCACGGCCGAATCGATGGCCGAGCGCAGATGCTTCTGCAATGGAATCAGGTAGGCCGGTATCGCCACCAGCCCGACGATCAAACCAAAGGTGAGATGGGGAATCGAACGCCAGAAGGGTTCGGCCATGACTGCAAAACCGAAAGCAATTAGAGACAGGCCGATAGCAGTCAACAGGTAACCCGTGCCATAACGAAGACCATTGCCGATCGTCACCCATAGCAACACGACATAAAGCGGAGACAACAGCTCGCCTTTGATACTGAGAAAGATGGCGAGCGTCAAATAGTCTGCCACCATGCCGATGCAACGTCGCGTGTGCGACACACCTGGCTGCATGGCGATGGCAAATAGCAGGAATAGTCCGACCAGACTTTCCAACAGAATTACCGAAATAACGAAATAGTCATTATCGGCATGACCCGTGTCTTGCCATTGCAAGCCGATCAGATAAATCAGGATAAGCGCCGCGATGGTTAAGCGAACGAACGCCTGCTGGTGCTCCGTATCCGGCCGGTTGTTGAACTGTTTCTTCAGATAGCGAAAAAGATCCGACATGCCGACCCCCTGGCTTAATGAGCCTTGGGTTTTAAATTCTGCGCCGCCTTGTAAATGGCAAGCAAATCCGACTGGCGCGCCATCATCAGGTTGATAATTTCGGGATCCAGCTTTGCCCCGGCGGCAGCCTGGAGAATTTCCAGCGCCTCGTCGAATTCATAAGCAGCACGGTAGCTACGCGCGTTGGTTAGGGCATCCAGCATATCCGCCACGGCAGCGATTCGCGCCGCGATGGGAATTTCAATTCCCTTTAAACCCTGCGGATAACCGCTGCCATCCCAGTGTTCGTGATGGCTGAGTGTGATCTCCGCTGCCATTTGGAAAAGCGGGTTTTTACTTCCCTGCAACACGCTGTGTCCATGCACGGTATGCGATTGCATCACGCTGCGCTCGTGCTTGGACAAGGGTTCCGGCTTGTTGAGAATCGTATCGGGTATCGCAACGTTGCCGATGTCATGCAATAAAACGGCATTTGCCAGATTACGCACTTCGTCTTCTTCAAGCCCGATCGCCTCGGCCAGCAACACGGCACAGGCAGGCAATAACTCTGTATGTGCCTGCGGTTTTGCTTCCCGCATTTCAATCAGCTTGGCCATGCGCAAAAAAAGCTCGCGCTCACGGTATTCGATATCACGCAATGCAGTATTGAGTTGGTGCTCAAGCAGATAGCTTCGGTTTTTTTGCGACACCTGATGCTGGCGCATTTCGATCAGGTTCTTCAGTTTGGCCTTGAAATCAAGTGGCTGGATAGGCTTGACGATGTAATCGATCACACCTGCCCCCAAAGCAGCCTCGCGGACACCGGCATCACTGACGACGGAAATGAAAATGACCGGAATGTCGCGTTGTGACAGCGGGCGACGAAAGCGTCTGACGAACTCCAGCCCGTCCATTTTAGGCATGCGGAAATCGAGAATCAGCATATCGGGCGGATCTTTCTGGGACAACAGGAGTGCCTGTACGGGGTCAGCCACATCGGAAACCTTGATGGATTCACTGATGTCCTTGACGATACTTCTTACCAAGGTTCTTTGCGACGCTTGGTCATCCACGATCATGACATGCATAACAACTCCATTTGCTGCTCGCTATCCAGTTTTATCCAGCATACGCTTGTCATGGCACACATGAAAAGCCCCTTATAAACCCATGATGTATAACGGGCTTTTAGTGCGATTGCGGCCTCATATAAGGGAAAAGCAGCACATCGCGGATCGAGGCTGAATCGGTCAGCAACATGACCAGACGATCAATGCCGACGCCCAAACCGCCCGTTGGCGGCAAGCCTATTTCCAGGGCACGGATATAATCCGCATCGTAATGCATGGCTTCGTCATCGCCGCCCTCTTTTTGGTCGACCTGCGCCTGAAAGCGGGCCGCCTGGTCTTCGGCATCATTCAACTCGGAGAAGCCATTGGCAATTTCCTTGCCGTTAATGAACAACTCGAAGCGATCGGTAAGCTCGGCATCATGGTCGTTGGCTCGTGCCAGTGGGCTGACTTCGACCGGATGATCAGTAATGAAAGTCGGTTGAATCAGGGTGTGTTCAACGGTTTTTTCGAATACTTCCAGCAGAATCTTGCCCCAGCCATAGCCTTTTTTCAGCTTGATGCCCAAACGTTGGGAGTGCTGGGTCATGACTTCGATATTGCGAAGATCTTCACGTTTGATTTCGGGATTGTGTTCCAGCACGGCATCGGTCATCGACCAGCGACGGAATGCCGGCCCCACGTCGATAGCGTGACCTTCCCATTGAAGTTCGGTAGTACCGAGAACCTGCTTCGAGATATCGCGAATCACGCCTTCAGTCAGGTCCATGATTTCGGTGTAGGTCGCGTAGGCTTCATACAATTCCAGCATGGTGAATTCGGGATTATGGCGGGTGCTAACACCTTCGTTACGGAAGTTGCGATTGATTTCGTAAATGCGTTCCATACCGCCGACAGTCAGGCGTTTCAGATAAAGCTCAGGTGCCACACGCAGGAATAAATCCAGACCGAGCGCATTGTGATGCGTGGTGAAAGGCTTGGCGACAGCACCGCCGGGAATGTAATGCATCATCGGTGTTTCCACTTCCAGAAAACGCCGTGCATCCAACCAGCCACGCATGGCCGAAATGATTTTTGAGCGTTTTACGAAAACATCGCGTGCTTCCGGGTTAACGATCAAATCGACATAACGCTGCCGGTAGCGCTGTTCAACATCCGATAAGCCATGGAATTTATCAGGCAATGGCCGTAAAGATTTTGTCAGCAATTTAATGGCCGTAGCTTTAATCGAAAGCTCGCCGGTTTTGGTCCGCATCAAGGAGCCTTCAACCGCAACAATGTCGCCAATATCCCATGACTTGAAGGCATCGTAACTCTGCTCCAGCGTGCTGGCTTGCAAATATAATTGCATGCGCCCGGTCATGTCCTGGATGGTGGCAAAGCTGGCCTTGCCCATGTCGCGTTTAAGTACCATGCGACCGGCAATTTGAATGCTACGCTCTGAAGCAGCCAGTGCTTCGGCAGTCCATTGATCTGTATCAGCAAACTCGGCCTGCAAATCACCGGCATAATCGGCGCGACGAAAATCATTTGGAAAAGCAACGCCCTGCTCACGGATAGCATTCAGTTTGCTACGACGTTCGGCAACTAATTGGTTTTCATCAATGGGCTGTATTTCGTCTGTCATTTTTTATCCCGATAACCGTTTTAAAAATAATGCGATTCGTAGGGTGGGCATTGCCCACCATTCCTCATCACGATTAACCAACGCGTGCAGCACCGGCAACCAGTCCTGCTTTCAAACTGGCTTCGACAAATTCATCGATATCGCCATCCAATACTTTTTGGGTATCGGTACGTTCAACGCCGGTACGCAAATCCTTGATGCGGCTTTGATCCAATACATAACTGCGGATCTGGCTACCCCAGCCAATATCCGACTTGGTGGCTTCAAGCGCATTTTTTTCAGCATTGCGTTTTTGCATTTCCAATTCGAACAATTTGGCCTTCAACATTTTCATCGCATTATCGCGATTCTGATGTTGGCTTCGGCCGGTCTGACAGGCAGCAACGGTATTGGTCGGGATATGCGTGATACGCACGGCCGATTCGGTTTTATTGACGTGCTGGCCACCCGCACCGGACGAACGATACACATCGGTGCGCAAGTCGGCCGGGTTGATGTCGATTTCAATCGTGTCGTCTACTTCCGGGCTGACGAATACCGAAGCAAAAGAAGTGTGACGCTTGTTGTCGGAATCGAAAGGCGATTTCCGGACCAGGCGATGCACGCCGATTTCGGTCTTGAACCAGCCGAATGCATATTCGCCTTCGACACGAATCGTTGCCCCTTTAATGCCGGCCACATCGCCATCACTGGCTTCCATGATTTCTGTTTTCCAGCCGCGCGAATCACACCAGCGCAGATACATGCGCAGCAGAATTTCCGACCAGTCCTGGGCTTCGGTACCACCGGCACCGGCCTGGATATCGACGAAGCAATTAGCCGAATCCAGTTCACCACTAAACATGCGTCGGAATTCGAGTTTGTCGACACGTTCGCCAATTTTTTCGATATCGGCAATCACCGCATTCGCGGTTTCTTCGTCATTGTCCGCTTCTGCCATATCGAGCAGATCGGCGGCATCGACCAGACCATCGGTATTTTCACGAATGGTATTGACGGTTTTTTCCAGGCTTGAGCGCTCTTTGCCCAATGCCTGCGCGCGCTCTGGCTCATTCCAGATGGCAGGATTTTCCAGCTCGCGATTTACTTCTTCCAGGCGTTCGACCTTTAGATCGAAGTCAAAGATACCCCCGGAGCGAATCGAGACGTGATTTCAGGTCATTGATTCGCTGGCGTACAAGATTGAGTTCCATGGTTCACTGTATTTGAAATTACAAAGCGCTATTGTAACAAAATAGGCATACGGTGCGCCTGTGGCGCACCGTATAACTTATTCACACGACTGCGGTGCGCCATGGGCGCACCCTACGTCAGGCCGGAAGGCTATGACGGATCAATAATTGGACATCTTTGCGGCCGCGAAAATCATCCAGTTCCAGTTGATAGGCGGCGTGCAAACGAGCCGGGGGCTGCTCACCGGCGTATCCGCCAAAATGGATAGCCGAGAGGGTGAAGTCGGTACCTTCCAGACGCAGACGGTATTTAAGATGGCGCTCGGACAGAATTTTCCATTCCGTCACTTCAAAAACATTATCGAATACCGGCTCGGGAAAACCCTGCCCCCAAGGCCCGGCCAAACGTAAATCTTCCGCCAGTTCGCGGCTGAATTCATGGGTCAGTAGCCCGCCATCGCTTAAACACTCGGCTTTCAGAAGCTCGGGAGATAAACGCTGTTCGGCCACTTCATTGAATGCGGCTTGAAATTCGTCGAAAGCCTGCTTTCTTAGGCTTAAGCCTGCCGCCATCGCATGCCCGCCGAATCGTTCAATCAATCCGGGATACTTTGTATCCACTTCCGCGAGAGCATCTCGAATATGGAACCCTGGAATCGATCGCGCAGACCCGCGAAGAATGTCGCTGCCGTCATCGGCAGGCGCGAATGCCACAACCGGTCGATGCAAGCGCTCTTTCAGTTTCGATGCTACCAGGCCGATAACACCGGGATGCCAGCTTTCGTCATGGAAACACCATGCCGATGACTGACTCTGTTGTTCCAGCGATACGATATCTACCAAGGCATCGGCATCGTCGACCATTTGTTGTTGAAGTCCACGGCGTTCGGCATTGATACCGTTCAATATTTCAGCTAGTTGATATGCACGGCCTTCGTCATCCGTCAGCAAACATTCGATACCGAGCGACATATCTTCAAGACGACCGGCCGCATTCAAGCGTGGACCAATGGCAAAACCAATATCCGATGCCACCAGACTCGCGAGTTCACGGCCGGATATTTCTGCCAGTGCTTTCAAACCGACCTGACATTGCTTCTTCCTGAAGCGCTTTATCCCCGCCGACACCAGAAGGCGATTGTTGTAATCCAGTGACTACCCGCACCTATATCGGCGACGGTTCCTACCGCCACCAAATCCAGCAGCGTCGACAAATCCGGTTCCGGCTGCACCAGAACCCCGGTGTCGCGCATTTTTTTTCTGAGCGCCAGCAATAAATAAAACATCACGCCAACACCGGACAATGCTTTACTCGGAAAATCATCGCCCTGCAGGTTTGGATTGACGATAGCATCGGCTGCCGGCAGTAGATCTCCCGGCAGATGATGATCGGTTATCAATACCTGCCAGCCATGTGCCTTCGCCGCGGCCACACCCGCATGACAGGCGATGCCGTTATCGACGGTGATGATCAGCTCGGGCTTCATTGGAACAATGTGCGCGACCAATGCCGGCGACAAACCATAGCCATGCACGATGCGGTGCGGCACCTGGTAGCTCAATTGTTCGGCACCCAGCATTTTCAGGCCCCGCATTGCAACCGCCGTACCCGTGGCGCCATCACAATCAAAATCGCCGACGATGACAATGTGTTTTTGCGCCTGAATCGCCTTCAGTAGCAGATCGACCGCGATATCCATTCCGCTCATTTGATCGGGTGACAAAAGATTCGCCAATTTCAATTCGGCCTGCTCTGGATTTCCGACACCACGACTGGCGTATATACGTTGCAGTACCGGAGAAATATTTGCCGGCCATGGGCCGTGCTCGGGAATGTGACGGCGTCTTATTCTCACGCGAAATCACGCATTGGATTTCGCCAGAACCGCCATTTCTGAGAAGACTTTATTTCTTGGCTGGCACCATCGGCAAAATCGAGCACGATCGATAGATATTTTTTATTTTTTAATTCAGCCATTGCCGGAAGCAAATGTTCGCGTTCAAATAAACCCCAGTCACGCAGAGTGCGGAGATCGTGCAAGACGGGACCGTCATTTTTTTCCTTGTTCGCAATGTCTGCATGCAGCAGCAATGATTTAACAACAAAGTCATCACTCATCACGTTTTCCGCATGGAATTTCACCTGGTCAGGCAAAGCACCACCACCCCAGAAATATAGCGAGTTAACCGGTAACAAACCTTTCTGGATACGCTCGGCATTGAGTGGATGATTATGCAATGTGATCTGTGCTTCATTGAGCAATGTACGCCAACGTTTGGCCGAATCATCCGGGGGAAACACCGAAAAAATATCAGCGCCGATGGCTTCATCTGGCGACACGAAAACCGGCAATTTGGATTCCTTCGGCAACATCAAGTACCAGCGCGCCGGGTTCGGAGCCGACAACGGGAACCCAATATCACCGAATAGTATTTTCAGCGGCTTGATAAGTTCATCGGCTTCTGTCTGCGTCAAACCCAAATCACCGCAGGCCAATAGACGAACAACCCCCATTTCTGCACGAACATGCGCGGGATCTGCTCGTAACCATGAGTTTAATTCTGCGTCTTTTGCATCAAGTTGGCGCGTCAATGCGGCAGTCGGCCAGCCATTACGCGGCAAAATTGAAATATGACGTTCGAGTTGCGCTTGCTTGCCTTCACTTAATATTGGCAGCTTATCGGCTTGACCCAAAACTTTAGCGATATTCGCATGCAGTTTTTGGCCCGAAAAACGCCGACGTTCTGTCAAAAGGAAAGTCAGCGTTGTGTTAGACATACCATCAGACTACGTAACGTACCGCTATGATGTCGAATTCGCGATTGCCAGCCGGCGCTTCGATCGTAATGCTGTCGCCTTCGTGCTTGCCAATCATCGCGCGTGCCACCGGGGATGAAATGGAAATAAAACCTTGTTTGATATCCGATTCCAGGTCACCCACGATTTTATATGTGACTTCATCACCACTATCGGCATCGGCTAATTCAACGGTGGCACCAAACACGATTCTATCGCCTGCGGCAATCGTGCTCACATCGATCAATTGTGCATTTGAAAGTTCGCCTTCCAGCAATTTGATACGACCTTCAATGAAACTTTGCTGTTCTCGCGCAGCATGATATTCGGCATTTTCCTTTAAGTCGCCATGTGCACGCGCTTCGGCAATCGCGTGAATGACTGCAGGGCGTTTAACCGATTTCAGTTGTTCTAATTCATCGCGCAATTTTGCAGCGCCCGTAACAGTAAGCGGAGCTCTCATCCGTGAAGTTCCTTATGCAATTCTTGTAGAGACCAAACACGTGGGTTATTACGGAATTCGATGGCCTGTACCAGCGCACGAGCACCGGGTATGGTCGTCGAATAGGTTAAACGATGTTGCAAGGCTTCGCGACGAATTGAAAATGAATCCTGAATCGCCTGTTTACCTTCCGTGGTGTTGATGATGTAGGCGATTTCGCCATTCTTGATCAAATCGACGATATGCGGACGACCTTCAAGCACCTTGTTGATACGAACGCACTCGACGCCTTGCTCCCGAAGATATTTCACAGTGCCTTCGGTGGCCACCAGCGAAAAGCCCTGGCTGACCAGTGCTTTTGCAACATCCAAGACTCGCGGCTTATCGACATCACGCACGGAAATAAATGCCTTGCCGACTTTTGGCGCCTTGATATTGGCCGCTTCTTCGGCGCGAGCGAAAGCTTCAGGAAAAGTTCTACCAACACCCATGACTTCACCGGTTGATTTCATTTCAGGGCCGAGAATCGGATCGACGCCCTGGAATTTCGCAAACGGGAAAATGGCTTCTTTCACCGAAAAATAATCCGGCACGATTTCTTTCGTTGCTCCCTGTGAAGCAAGCGATTGACCCGCCATACAGCGCGCGGCAATTTTTGCCAAAGGCACCCCAATGGCTTTTGATACAAACGGCACTGTACGCGAGGCGCGCGGATTCACTTCCAGCACGAAAATGGTTTCGCCTTGAATCGCAAATTGCGTATTCATCAAGCCGATCACTTTCAACTCACGCGCCATCGCGGCGGCTTGCACGCGCAATCTATCCTGCATCTCGGCACTCAAGGTGTAAGGCGGCAACGAGCAGGAGGAATCACCCGAGTGCACACCGGCTTCCTCGATATGCTCCATGATGCCGCCGATAAGAACATTGCCTTCCGAGTCGGCAATGATATCGACGTCAACTTCAACGGCGTTATCGAGAAAACGATCCAGCAATACTGGCGAGTCGTTAGATACTTTTACAGCCTCACGCATATAGCGCGACAGATCCGCCGAGTTATAAACAATTTCCATCGCGCGGCCACCCAGCACATAGCTGGGGCGGACAACCAACGGATAACCAATTTCATCGGCCAATGCGATGGCCTGTTCCTGCGTTCTCGCCGTGCGGTTAGCAGGCTGGATCAGACCCAGCTTTTCAATCAGCTGCTGGAAGCGTTCGCGGTCTTCAGCCAAATCGATTGAATCGGGTGAAGTACCAATAATCGGTACGCCGTTGGCTTCAAGCGCACGCGATAACTTCAACGGCGTTTGCCCACCATATTGCACGATCACGCCAACCGGTTTTTCAAGATCGACGATTTCCAGAACGTCTTCCAGCGTGACTGGCTCAAAGTACAAGCGATCAGAGGTGTCGTAATCGGTGGATACAGTCTCCGGATTGCAATTGATCATGATGGTTTCATAGCCATCTTCGCGCAAAGCCAGCGAGGCGTGAACACAGCAGTAATCGAACTCGATACCCTGCCCGATCCGATTCGGACCGCCGCCCAAGACGATAATTTTTTTATTATTTGTCGGTGCGGCTTCGCATTCGTCTTCATAGGTCGAATACATATAAGCGGTGCTGGTGGAAAATTCGGCGCCACAGCTATCGACGCGCTTGTAAACCGGGCGCAAACCCAAGGCACGACGCAAAGTACGTATTGCCGTTTCGTCGGTGTCGGTTAACTGTGCGATGCGAGCGTCGGAAAACCCGGCACGCTTGAGTTCACGCATGCGTTTCTTGTCGAGGCTCGGCAGGCCGGCTTTTTCGGTGGCTTTTTCCATCGCAACCAAGTCTTCCATTTGATCCAAAAACCATGGATCAATGAAACTTAATTTGAATACATCATCCACACTCATGCCGGCACGAAAAGCTTCTGCCACCTGGAATAATCTTTCTGGGCCGGGTTCTTTTAATTCGCGACGAATTTTCAGCAAACCATCCTCACCGAGCTCAGCATCACCGGTAGGATCGAGCCCCACTTTGCCGATTTCCAGTCCACGCAGGGCTTTCTGCAGGGATTCCTGGAAGGTGCGGCCCATCGCCATCACCTCGCCGACCGATTTCATTTGCGTGGTTAAACGTGCATCGGCAGTCGGAAATTTCTCGAAGGCGAATCGTGGAATTTTTGTAACTACGTAGTCGATGCTTGGTTCGAACGAAGCAGGTGTTGCACCGCCAGTAATATCGTTGCGCAACTCATCAAGCGTGTAGCCAACCGATAATTTCGCGGCAATTTTCGCAATCGGAAAGCCGGTAGCTTTCGATGCCAATGCCGATGAACGCGAGACCCGTGGATTCATTTCGATCACAACGACACGGCCATCTTGAGCATTGATACCAAACTGCACATTGGAACCACCGGTATCAACACCAATTTTGCGAAGTACGGCAATCGATGCGTCACGCAGACGCTGGTATTCCTTATCAGTCAGCGTTTGTGCCGGTGCGACCGTAATCGAGTCGCCGGTATGCACGCCCATCGGGTCCAGATTTTCAATCGAGCACACGATAATGCAGTTGTCCGCCTTGTCGCGAACCACTTCCATTTCGAATTCTTTCCAGCCCAGTACAGATTCTTCGACCAACACTTCACTGGTTGGCGAAAGATCGAGACCGCGCTTCACGATTTCAATGAGTTCTTCTTTGTTGTAGGCGATACCTCCGCCGCTGCCGCCCAAAGTAAAGCTTGGACGAATAATGGTGGGGTAACCAACTTTTGTTTGAATTTCGATCGCTTGTTCCAATGTCCTGGCAACTTCCGCTTTCGGGCACTCCAGACCAATTTCTTTCATGGCGATGCGGAATAATTCGCGATCTTCTGCCATGCGAATGGCTTCACGCGAAGCGCCAATTAATTCAACGCCATATTTATCCAGCGTGCCGGCATCGGCCATATCCAATGCACAATTCAAGGCGGTTTGACCGCCCATCGTCGGCAGCAAGGCGTCGGGTCTTTCTTTCGCGATAATGCGCTCGACGGTATCAGGATTAATAGGCTCGATATACACCGCATCGGCCATGTCCGGATCGGTCATGATGGTGGCGGGATTCGAGTTCACCAGAATGATGCGATAACCTTCATCGCGCAATGCTTTACATGCTTGTGCGCCGGAGTAATCGAACTCGCAAGCCTGGCCAATCACGATCGGACCAGCGCCGATGATAAGAATGGATTTTATGTCGGTACGTTTTGGCATTAGCGGGCTTCCATCATTGCAACAAACTGGTCAAACAAACCGGCGACATCGTGCGGACCGGGACTTGCTTCGGGATGGCCCTGGAAACTGAAGGCCGGTGCGTCGGTCAAGGCAATGCCCTGGTTGGAATTATCGAACAAAGAACGGTGCGTCACGCGGACATTGGCCGGCATTGTATTTTCGTCGATCGCGAAGCCATGGTTTTGGCTGGTGATCATCACCTTGCCAGTATCCAGATCGATGACTGGATGATTCGCGCCGTGATGACCGAATTTCATTTTCAATGTTTGCGCACCCGAGGCCAAGCCGAGCAGCTGATGGCCTAGGCAGATACCAAACATCGGAATTTTTGCGGCGATAAATTGTTTGATCGCAGCAATAGCGTAATCACATGGTGCTGGGTCGCCAGGACCATTCGACAGGAAAATGCCGTCGGGTTTTTCTGCCAGCACTTGTTCGGCCGATGTTTGTGCCGGCACCACGGTGACTTTGCAGCCACGATCCGCCAGCATGCGCAGGATATTGCGCTTCACGCCGAAATCGTAGGCCACCACATGGAATTTGGAATCGACGCGCTTGAACTGGTTTTTATCCAGATCCAATTCGCCTTCGGTCCAGACATAACGTTCGCGCGTGCAGACCACTTTCGCCAAATCCATGCCTTTCAAGCCGGGAAATTTGCGCGCAGCTTCGATGGCTTTATCGACATCGATATCGCCGGCCATCAATGCGCCGTTTTGCG
>JAYUWO010000122.1:0-4823 GCA_043753545.1 Arenimonas sp. | reverse complement strand
CGATTTAAAAGCAGCACCCTCTAACGAATCGAAAGAAGCCATTGGCAAAAGTGGCGTGATCGAGAACGCACCCTATCGAATTGATATTCCCGCGAACTGGAATGGCAGCTTGGTCATGCTGATGCACGGATACGAGCCCGTCGGCATGCCTCGCGCCGATGCTTGGCCACAGAATGAATTGGCACCCATTTTTCTGGCAAAAGGATATGCCGTTGCCGCCAGTGCTGTTTCAAAACAAGGCTGGGCCGTTGCAGAGGCATTGCCGGAAATCGAACAACTTCGTAAACACTTCGCGTCAACTTACGGCAAGCCCAAAAAGACCTATGCTTATGGCTTCTCACTTGGCGCCCATCTGGCGCTTGCAACTGTTGAGAATCATGACGAAAGCTATGATGGCGCGCTTGCCATTTGTGGCGTCAATGTACCGGCATCCGTCATATTTGATGATGGCATCGTCACGCCGCTTGTAGCACTGGATTATTTCTTTCCCGATGCTTTGATGTTGCCCAAAAACGGATTGCTCGATCCAGCCGCACCGCCGATGGTAGATCCGGCGGTTATCGAGGCAGCACTCGCAAAAAGCGAAGCGAACACACTTATTCTGGTTGAGCGTCTTGAAATTCCACGTGCTGCTTTGGCCGGTGCCATGATGTTGAACTACATGGTACTCAGGGAAGTGCAAAATCGAGCCGGAGGACATCCGGTGGATAACACAAACACTGTCTATTCCGGATTTGGCGATGATGGCGCTTTCAACAAAGGGGTCAGGCGCTACGCCGGCGCTCCCGATGCCATCACTTATATTGCACAAAATGCCAATTTAAGTGGCCGGATCAATGACCAGATTGTATTGCTTTCAAATCAGGTCGATCAAACCATTCCGCCTCGTTTTACCAAATTTTATCCCGCTCTGGTTAGCAATGCAGGAAAAAGTGACAAGCTTTTGATTCTGCCTTCGGTAGGAGAAGGCCACTGCAATTTCACCCAAGAGCAAGTCTCGAGTGCATTTGATGCATTGGTTGAAAGAGTTGAAAAACAGGACCCGGCAGACAAGTGAGTTGCGCAGGCCGACCACTGGCCCGATACTCTTAGAGTCTGCGATATTGCATACGCAAAACCTGCAAGATTGTTGCCGGTAATATCGTCCAGATTGAAGATCACGAAATACACGTGGCGTAGGGGCGATTCATGAATCGCCCTACGTCGGCCTGAATATCTCGTCACGATGGGCAGTGGAAGTGGCATGCACCCAAGCCTGCGTGACCGCATTCACGTCGAGATTGGATTCCACATTTAATTCACCGTTGCTGATCAGGCTAATGATGTCTTGTTTGATGAACTCGATTATTTTATCCGGCTGGCAATTTTGCGTTGCGGAAATTCCGACCCAGCCGTTACGGCCAGCGCGCTTCGCCGCATAAAGCGCGATGTCGGCAATCTCGACGATCTCGTGCCAACCCAGCGCACGCGGAGCATGGGGAATGAACGGAAAACAGGCAAAGCCAATCGAACATGATTTGGTGAGATTAATGCCATCACCCAGATCAAAATGATTATCCACAATATGCGATCTCACCCGCTCGGCAAGAATGTGGGCATCTTCGGCGGCGGTGGAACGCGTAATGATGAGAAATTCTTCTCCGCCCCAACGAATCAGATAGTCGGCTTCCCGAAAAACATGTCTTAATCGCTGGGACACTTCCACCAGGACAGCATCGCCGGCTGCATGCCCCTGGATATCGTTTACCTGTTTGAAATTATCGATATCGATAAGGAAAAACACCAGCCCTTTATTACCGTCCGGTGAATCCTGGCCATCGGTAAGCGCATCGTGATGGCGCAAGCAATTTTCTATATCGGCCTGGATATTTTGATCGAAGAAACGACGATTACGCAGCCCCGTCAGTGGATCGGCCAGACTGGCTTCTTCCAATGCACGCGATTTATCGGCAAGCGCATGGGTCATAGTTTCCAGTTCGTTCGTGCGCTGAAGCACTTTTTCTTCCAGTTCGGCGCGCTTGCTCCGCAGATACTTTGTGCGCGCATGAATCATTGCAAAAATCAGCGAAACCGCCAGCACGCCGCAAATGAGAAAGAACCACCAGGTCTGCCACCACATCGGTTTTACTTCAACGGGAATCTCGAGAATCTTGTCACTCCATACGCCGTTGCGGTTGCTTCCGCGCACCTTCAATAGATACTTTCCCGGCCACAAGTTACCGTAGCTGGCAACGCGCAAGTTTGAATCGGTTTCCATCCAGTTCTCATCCTCCCCCACCAGCTGGAATGAATAGCGATTTAATCTTGGCGAGGTAAAGTCCAGCGCCGAGAATTCGAGACTGAAGCTGCGTTGCTCCGGCGATAAATGGATTCCCTTGATCGACAATTCGGCAAGTGACTGTCGCTCACCATTAATTCTGAGTTCTGTCGCTACGATCGGCGGCTCGTAGGCCCATGGCCTGAAACGCACAGGATCGATAATCAACAAACCCTGACTGCCGCCGTACAGGAATTTTCCATCGCGTGTTTTCGCATAGGAACGAAACCAGCCGGTGCCAAAGAAAATGCCATCGGCGCGATTTAATTCGTATACGGAGTTGCGTGCCGGATCGTAAATAAATTTATGCGTCCAGATCCTTCCCTGTGCATCCTCCAGCAAATTGGCACCATAAGGTCCGCCGGCAATTTTGTAGCGAGCGCTTATTGAGTCAAAGGCGGCCTGCTTACCATTCCAGCGAAGCATCCGATGCAAGCCATGCGGCGTGTCCACCCATAGGCCCTGTTTTGAATCGACCAACAATCCAACCACCGAGATATGTGATAACTCGAAGTCTTTTTCAAACTCGACCTGGATCAATTGGCGTGAATTGGCCGGGCGAAAATACAGACCAGCATTGCTTCCTACCCACATCCCGCCATCTGCGGTTTCAGCCATGGTATTGACCGAGCCCGAAATGGTTTTACCCCGGGTATCAGCAAGACGCGTAATCGAAGATTCGTCTGCCTCAAGCACGAACAAACCATCGGTACTACCAATCCAGAGCTCGCCTCTTTTTCCCGACAACAATCGTCGAACCGATGCGCCCTGCAACCCGTCACTCGCAGCATCACGTCGTAATCCGGACTGGTTGTCGACATAGCGAAACAGGTTTCGCTCGGTGCCCACCCACACCGTGCCGGCCGTGGTTTGCGCCAGACCAGTCACCATGTCGTCACTGAGTCGTTCGCCCGGCAATTTTTGATGCAGGGTTGAGATTGATTTGAGTGACGTGTCGAGTATCGAAACGCCATTGGCGGCCGTACCCAGCCAAAGCTGGCCGTTGGCTAATTCCAGCACGCTGGTAACGCTGAGCACATTGATTGAATTGATGGAATCGCTTGACCCGCGTTCCTGGCGGATGACACGAAAACTGTCATCGGCCATATTCACGCGCTGGATACCGCCACCAAAACTTCCAACCCACAAACTACCGGCACGATCCATCAGCAAGGCGCGAATTTCACTGGCCGTCAGACTATCGGGGTTGGTGGGGTCATTGCGGAACGAGCGGACCAGTTGCTGGCCCGATAAATCGTAAACATCGATGCCGCTGGTATGGCCAACCCACATCCGATTCGGGGTGGGCTGATACATCGACAAAATGGTTCCGCCAATCATGTGCCGTGATTGCACGTTTGCCATGTTCATGGCATCGGAAGGATTCATGATGATGACTTCGCCATCGTTGGTGCCGATCCACAGGCGGCCATCTTTCGCCGTGAAAAGGGTGCGGATGGTTTTCCCTGCAAGACTGCCCGGTGTCGCGTCTGAGTAAATGGCTTCGAAGGTACTGCTGCCAAGTTTTAAACGGCTCAATCCACTCCAGGTGCCTATCCAAAGATTTCCCTTGGCATCCACATGCAGGGAAGCGATCCGGTCATCATCGGGCGCACTCGCCTGATCTGCATTTTTGTCAAAGCGCTGGAATTTTCCCGTGGACGCCAGGTAACGACTCAGCCCGCCACCGGTACTCCCAATCCAGATTTCCTTGTCGCTGCCCTCGGCAAGCGAGCGGATACTTCCCGATTGCAGCGAGCCGGGATCCTTTGGATCATTCATGTAGCGGCTGAAACGACCCATCGCCGGATCGAACACCGAGACTCCATCGGCATCGGTACCAATCCATAGCTTGCCATCGCTGGCCAGCAATAAAACCCGTATGAAATTTCCGCCAATCGAATGCGGATCGGCCGGGTCGAAGGCATAGCGACGAAATTGGTAACCATCAAACCGGATCAAACCATTGGGCGTTCCGATCCAGATAAAACCGGCGGCATCCTGGGCAAGTGCCGTGACCACGCCATCGTAGATGCTGCTGCGATCACCGACGGTTTCGAAATTGGCATCATCGGTTGCACCCAATTCCAGGGCGGATACCGCTGGCACGCTCGCAAGCATGAATGTCAGGGCGCACAAAAAGTGCCTAATGATTAAGCGCATACGCCCATAGTAGCCTGTGACCTCAGCCTATGACAGCCTCGTTCAAGCGCTTGCTCGTTACGTCTTGTAAATTTGCCGGAGCTCACGTTCATATGCTTCCAATCACTACTTGTTGGTTGAAGTAAGTCGCTCATGGTTTTCTCCCATCACATTTCGCCGTAGTGATTGCGTAACCGTCTTTACATGTGTGCCCTAGATTGTTACATCCGGATCATAGGGGATGTCCACTGGTTGCTCTTCCATGTGCATTTCGTCCGGAATCGCACTGGCCGGTGCCAGCCCCTGTAGTCGGATTCGCAGCGACAAATCGGTTCGCGAATCCGCCGCTTCAATCGCACTTTGA
>JAYUWO010000121.1:0-4871 GCA_043753545.1 Arenimonas sp. | reverse complement strand
AGGCCGGCTTGATCGAACATTATCAAGTGGTGGCGGATGAAGGCGGCTTACCGGTCGTCTTGTATAACGTGCCGGGCCGTACCGGTTGCGATATGCAGCCAGAAACGGTGGACAGTCTTTGCAAACATCCCAATATCATAGGATTGAAGGAAGCGCGCGGAGATGAAGAGCGCTGGAATGCGCTGTACCCACTGGCGTCTGCCGATTTTTCACTGCTTAGCGGCGACGACCCGACCTTCGTACGGGCCATTGCCGGCGGTGCCAACGGCGTTATTTCGGTCGCCTCGAATGCCGTGCCAGGAACTTTTAGCAAGATATGCCGTCATTTACAGGCTGGCGAGCTAGCTGAAGCCATGGCGCTGGATCAGCAATTACAGGGCTTTTACGAGTTTCTTGGCTGTGAGCCCAACCCGATCCCGGTCAAGGCCGTTATGGCCCGTCTGGGTTGCGGCCTTGGTTTGCGCTTGCCTCTGTTGCCGCTCTCGGCTACACACCGTGAAAGCGCAGAAAGCATGACAGAGCTCTGTAAAGCGTTAGAATTACCCATAGTTTGAAATCAGCTTGAATTGAAAATAACGGCTTCGTGCCATCAGGAGAAGAATCCAATGATCGTTTCACCTCGCGTTACGCGCTCGCTTATTTGGCTGACATTAGCCGTTGTCATGGTGTCGGCTACGACTGGCTGCAGCTGGCTGAAAAAACGCGTTGGCTATGAAAACAGCAAGCAACTCAATCAACTTGAAATTCCGCCCGGTCTGGATGCGCCCAGCACCACCAATGCGTTATTGGTTCCAAGCGTTGAAGGCACGACTGCACAGAGTCAGGGCCAGGCTGCCGTTGAAAGCTTTACCGTCAACGATGAGCTTCAAAGCACCTGGCGTCGCATGGGTCTGGCATTGAACCGTATCGAAGGCGTCACGGTCACCAGCAGCGCCCAGGCATTGGGAAGCTACGACGTTCGTTACCAGGGTTTGAATTACCTGATTCGTGCCGAGTCGGCCGGTGAAGCCACCCGCATTTCGGCATTCACCTCAGAGGGTCCTGCCGCCGCCAATTCACCGGCATCGCGTTTGTTGGGGATTCTGAAATCGCGTCTCGAATAATTTCGGTTCTTGTCGATGTTTAAAAAAGCGCCTTCGGGCGCTTTTTTTATTCCCCGTTAAAACGAATTAGTGAATACACCGACAATCCACTCGCAAGGCATTTATCGGTGCCGCCCAGTTCAGGTAGATCAATGATGACCGCCGCTTCGATCACTTCGGCACCGATGCGTTGCAGCAATTTGTGTCCTGCGAGCAAGGTGCCGCCCGTTGCAATCAAGTCATCGACCAACAAAACCCGGTCTCCGGGTCGGCAAGCATCGGTATGGATTTCGACCGTCGCAGTGCCGTATTCCAGTTCGTAGTCTTCCGACAGCGTTCGACAAGGCAGTTTGCCTTTCTTGCGGATCGGGATAAACGATAAATGCATCGCATGGGCCAGGGCTGCGCCCAAAATAAAACCGCGAGCTTCCATGCCGGCAATGGCATCGAGTCTTTGGCCTTTATAGTGGTCGGCAAAATGTTCGACGACTTCTGCCATCAGTTGTGGCGATTGGAAGAGTGGCGTGATGTCGCGAAATTGCACGCCTGGCTTGGGCCAGTCGGGGACGGTGCGGATTGTCGAAAGCAGTTTGGATCGCAGTAATTGCATACCCGCCATCAGCGCTGCAGGAATTCCAGCTTGCCGGTTTTGCCGTCCCATTCGGCGGCATCTGCCAATGGCTCGCTTCGGGTAGTGATTACCGGCCATTCTTTCGAAAGCTCGGCATTCAGCGCGATGTAGCTTTCCTGACCGGCGGGCACATCATCTTCCGGATAGATCGCTTTGGCCGGGCATTCCGGTTCGCACAGGGTGCAATCGATGCACTCGTCGGGGTCAATCACCAGGAAATTCGGGCCTTCGTGAAAGCAATCGACCGGACAAACTTCCACGCAATCGGTGTATTTGCAGCGGATACAGTTCTCAACAACGACAAATGGCATGGTTTGTATTCCGATCGTGGGCCAATATTTCGGCCTAAGTATTTGATTTAAATAAGCACAACACCGAGATTTTCAGGTTTGAGCCTGCTTGCATAGCCTCGCGTCGGCACAGTCGGTAGTATAACGGGCTTGAATAGCAACGCCCAAACGGCGTCCAAGACCGGAAGGATTCCGGTGTCGAGCACTCTTAATGGAAGAAACCACACATCCCGGCCTGAAACTTGATCATCGCGTTATTTCGCGAGACGGCCATGGTATTTCACGCAAGGACATCAGTCCCAACGCCTTGCGTGTGCTTTATAAATTACGTGAAGGCGGTTTTGACGCCTATCTTGTGGGCGGCGCGGTGCGTGACTTGCTCATCGGCGGTCACCCCAAAGACTTTGACGTTGCCACCAGTGCGACTCCCGACCAGGTTCGCAGTTTGTTCCGCAACTGCCGGTTGATTGGCCGGCGTTTTCGCCTGGCCCACATCATGTTTGGCCAGGAAATTATCGAAGTCGCGACTTTTCGCGCCAATTCCGACGATGGAAGTGGCGACCGCGAAACCGAAGATGGCGGTCGTCTACTCCGCGACAATGTCTACGGCACGATTGAAGACGATGCGATTCGCCGCGACTTCACTGCCAATGCGCTTTATTACACGGTCGATGATTTCTCGGTGCGCGATTATGTCGGTGGCTTCGAAGATGTAAACGCACGCGTGCTCAAATTGATCGGTGACCCGGATTCGCGTTATCGCGAAGATCCGGTCCGCATGTTGCGCGCAATCCGTCTGGCGGCAAAATTGAATTTCCGCATTGACGAATCGGCTGCCGAGCCGATTTCACGACTCGCTAGCCTGGTCAGCGATGCGCCACCGGCGCGCCTGTTCGATGAATGCCTGAAAATGTTTTTATCAGGTCATGCAGAGAAAAGTTTTCTCGGTCTCGAAAGTCACGGTTTGCTGAATGTGTTGTTTCCGGAAACCGCGAAAGCACTCAATACCAATAGTAGTGGGGCTTTACGTGCGATGGTATTGCAGGCCTTGCGCAATACTGATTTGCGTATTGCCGAAGGAAAGCCGGTCACCCCGGCATTCTTGTTTGCCGCCTTGTTATGGCCGGCCTATTGCCGTGAGCTGGCGATACTGCAAAAAACCGGCGTAGATCCAATAGTCGCGCAGCAACGCGCTGCAGACCGCGTGACTTTGCATCAGGCAGAGCGTATTGCCCTGCCGCGCCGTTTCTCGTTGCCGATGCAGGAGATCTGGCTATTGCAATCGCGTTTCTCGCAACGTGTTCGCAAGCGTGTGTTCCGTTTGTTATCGCACCCGCGTTTCCGTGCGGCCTTTGATTTCCTCGAGCTACGTTTAAGTGGTACGCCGGAAGTGGCAGAGGATGTTGCATTCTGGCGCGAAGCCCAGATACAAAGTCCCGAAGCACTTACATCACGGCTGGAATCGAAACGAACCGTGCAGGATTCCGAACTCGGTAATTTGTCGGCGGTTCCCAAGAAACGCAGACGTCGAAAACCACGACCATCACCACAGGAAGTTGGCACATGATCAACGAACCTAAACGGGTATTTATCGGGCTGGGTGGCAATCAAGGCGAAGTGGAAACCACCTTGATGGAAGCCCTGTTCGCACTGGATGAAATTCCGCAAACCACTTTGCGTCGGCAATCCAGCATCTATCGCACTCCCGCCTGGGGAAATACCGAGCAGGATGATTTTCTGAATTGCGTTGCAGAACTGCAAACGCGTTTAAACCCGATCATCCTGCTCCAGAAATTGCTGGAAATAGAAGTGCGCTTTGGTCGGGTAAGAAGCAAGGAAGATCACTGGCAACCACGTACGCTGGATCTGGATATGTTGATGTTTGGCGATGATGTCATTCATGAAACACGCTTGCAGATTCCGCATCCGCATATGCACGAACGCGCATTCGTATTGGTCCCATTGTCCGAATTGGTAAACGAGCTTGAAATTCCGGGGCAGGGCAGCCTGAAAGATTGTCTGGCCAAACTCGACGTTTCCGGCATCCAGATTTTAGAGTAGCGCAAACCTAGAGAGAGTATTCATGTACGCAGATCAAGCCAAGCCCGCGCGCCGCCCCCAGCTTACCGTGCCGAAACTGCGCGAGATGAAATCCACGGGTGAAAAAATAGTCGCCATCACGGCATACGACGCAAGTTTCGCACGCGCTATCGATGCTGCCGGACTGGATGTGATTTTAGTGGGCGATTCACTCGGCATGGTAATGCAAGGCAAGTCCAGCACCCTGCCTGTCACGGTAGATGACATCGTGTATCACACCGCCTGTGTGGCGCGAGGCCTTCGTAGTGCATTGCTGATTGCCGATATGCCGTTTCAAAGTTTTGCGACACCAGAACGTGCCTTGGATGCCGCCACATTGCTGATTGCTGAAGGTGGAGCCAGCATGGTGAAACTTGAAGGCGCGGGCCATGTGCTGGAAACCATTTCGTTTTTAGCTGAACGAGATATTCCGGTTTGTGCTCATCTCGGTTTGACGCCGCAATCAGTCATGAAGCTGGGCGGTTATCGGGTGCAGGGTCGCGAAGGCGATGCTGCAAAAAAAATGATTGCCGATGCAAAAGCCGTCGAGGCCGCCGGTGCCGACTGCCTCGTGCTTGAATGCGTGCCGATGGGTTTGGCCGAAGAAATTACCCGCAGCATCAAGATTCCCACCATTGGAATCGGTGCCGGGCCGCATTGTGACGGGCAGATTCTGGTGTTGCACGACATGCTGGGTATGAACAGCGGCCATCGTCGTCCGCGCTTCGTCAAGGATTTCATGGCGGAAGCAGGTAGTATTCAGGGCGCATTCGAAGCCTACGGAAAGTC
>JAYUWO010000120.1:0-14712 GCA_043753545.1 Arenimonas sp. | reverse complement strand
GGCAATGGCGGGGCGGGCAAATTGAATGCCCTGGCCGGAAAACTGCATGCCGCCTTGCTGGACCGGAAATTACCGATGTGGCAATTCGTCGTGATCGAAAACGTCGAGCCAGGCGTGATCGCGCTGTATTCCAAAATTCATCATGCTTTGCTTGACGGCCAGGGCGGCGTTGCATTGGCGCAGGTATTGCTCGACATCGAGGCGAAAGCACCGAAAAAAGCGGCAAAGAAAAAACTGGACGATGCAACGCCGACTTCGCGTTTGCGTAAACGTGATGTGACCCAAACAGCGGTGCGTTCCACCGTTAATCAATTCGCCAAACTGCTGCGGGCCTTGCCGAGCACATTGAAACTGGCCGGCGAAATGACCTCGACCAGCAAGATGAAAAACTTGCGTGACAGTATTTTGCTGGCGCCGCGGACACCGTTTAACCAGAAAATCAGCAGCACTCGAAGTTTTGCGACCGTTTCGGTTTCGATCGATGAAGTGAAACGTGTCGCCCGCGGTTTCAATGTCAGCTTGAACGACGTGGTGATGGCGATGTGCGGCGGCGCCTTGCGCGAGATGCTGAAAAAATCGCAACAATTGCCGAAACAAAGTTTGATTGCCGCCATGCCGGTGTCGCTGCGTGAAAGCGGCAATACCGATTCGAATAATCAGGTTTCGATGGTGCAATGTTTATTGGCGACCGATATTGCCGATCCACTCGAACGCCTGCAGGCCATTCGCGCATCGACGGCACAGATCAAACAACGCGTTGCCACGTTCAAGAACATGATTCCTACCGACTTCCCGGGTTTGGCGGCGCCGATCTGGGCTTCGGGGCTGTCGCGCTTATGGGCCAGTGGCCGAATCGCCGAACGATTGCCGCCTCTTGCGAATGTTGCTATTTCCAATGTGCCCGGGCCACCGATTCCCCTGTACCTAGCCGGGGCTAAGTTGAGACATTACTATCCAATATCGATAGTGACGCACGGTTTGGCTTTGAATATTACGGTACAAAGCTATGCTGGCTCGCTGGAATTCGGGATTACTGCCTGTGGCGATATTGTCCGGAAACCCGAAGCACTGGCTGCTGCCCTGTCACGTTCACTTCATGAATTAAAAGAGATATTGCCCGAATGAAAGCCCCCGTCGCACGCCCCACAACACATCAGTCGCTAAAGCCACCGTCATTGCTGTGTATGGCTTTGGAAGGACGCGCAGTTATCGAGTGGGGCTCGTATCTTGCTTCGTGGCCATTGTTGAAAAACGCCCCGAAGGGCGATGGCCATCCCGTATTGGTCCTGCCAGGTTTGGGAGCCGGTGATCGCAGTACCTATCCGATTCGTCGTTATCTGGATCGTATGGGTTATGCCGCCTACAAATGGGATCAGGGTCTCAATTTCGGACCACGAGATCATGTGATCAAGGGGCTGGTCGAGAAAGTACGGCAAATGCAGTTCGAGCATGACCAGAAAATCAGCATTGTTGGCTGGTCGCTGGGTGGCGCGATGGCCAATGCACTCGCGTTGAGAATGCCGGAACGGATTCGGTCGGTGGTGACGTTGGGTTCGCCGCTTACCGGACACCCGAAAGGCACCAACGCTTGGCGGATATTTGAATTGGTTAGCGGTTTTCGTCATGACGATCCGCGCTTGATGGAATTGGTGGCCGGACAGCCAAGTGTGCCGACGACGTCGATCATGAGCAAAACCGACGGCATCGTGAATTGGCGTATGAGTTTGGCACCGGATCACCATATGGCCGAGAACATCGAAGTCAGCGCCACCCATCTGGGCATGGGAGCCAACGCCGCGGTGTTATGGGCGATGGCGGACCGGCTCGCACAGAAGGAAGGTGAGTGGAAGCCGTTTGATAAAAAGGCGACGCCGTTTCATTCGCTATTCTTCCGGGATCCGCATCGTTTTCGTTTGGCTGATCTGATCGCGCCCTAACGCGCGGCTAGTTATTCGAACTAGACAGCACTACGCAGTAACAGGAAGATTATTGCCGTCAGAACGATGATGGCAAGTGCCACGAATACCAACTTGCGATTCCGCTTCTTCGTGTCGGTAATGACGGTTTCTGCAATCCGCTTTACCTCAAATTCGACGGCACATTTGTCCGCTTCGGTGGCATAGGCCTCATAGAAACTATCCCGAATATTTTCTGGCAGGGAATCGATATAGGTACGAAGAATATACTCCTGAGCACGACAGGACTCCTCAAACGAGTTCGTCTTGTTAAAGATATCGGTGCAGTGCTTCCTGGATAAGGCCCTGATTTGTGCTTCGTTTGTCGGGTCGACGTCTATTTTCATTTTTTAATTCATCTACTGGCGAAGTGGGTTCCCGTGGGTCAAAAAAACAGCACCCGAAGGTGCTGTTTTTTTATCTTGTGGTGACAAGCCGATCGCACTAAGTGTTGTACACCTCGGCGTACGGATCATGTTCGCCGGAGCCACCTTCGGCCAGACGAATCTTCAATGCCAGGCCATCGCGGGAATCGGCTTTACGGAGCGCTTCTTCCAGATCGATCTTGCCTTCCTTGTAAAAACGGAACAGGCATTGGTCGAAAGTTTGCATGCCTTCCTGAAGTGATTTGTCCATCGCTTCCTTGATTTCGTGTACTTCGCCGCGACGGATCAAATCGCGAATCATCGGTGTGTTGATCAACACTTCGGTCGCGGGCAGACGCTTGCCGTCCTTGCCGACCACCAATCGCAATGAAATGACCGCTTTCAGGTTCAGCGACAAGTTCATCAGAATATTTTTATGCGCCGATTCCGGGAAGAAGTTGAGGATACGCTCCAGCGTTTGGTCGGCGTTGTTGGAGTGAAGCGTGGCCAGACACAAGTGACCGGTTTCCGCGAAGGCAATCGCCGATTCCATCGTGACGGCATCGAGAATTTCGCCGATCAGAATGACATCGGGTGCTTCCCGCATCGCGTTTTTCAATGCGTTGTGGAAGGCATGGGTATCGAGACCAACTTCGCGTTGATTGACGATGGATTTCTTGTGGCGATGCAAAAATTCGATCGGGTCTTCGATCGTCAGGATATGGCCGGTATTGCTGGAATTTCGGTGATCGATCATCGCTGCCAGCGACGTCGATTTGCCCGAGCCGGTCGAACCGACCACCAGCACCAGGCCGCGGGATTCCATCACGATGTCTTTCAACACTTCCGGCAATTTCAATTGATCGATACTGGGGATTTCGCTTTTGATTGCGCGGATCACCATGCCGACTTCGCCGCGTTGCTTGAAGCAATTCACCCGGAAACGGCCGGCTTCTTTCACGGCAATGGCCATGTTGAATTCGAGATCGCGTTCGAAGGTGGGAACCTGACCTTCATCCATCAGCGAGTAGGCGATTTTCTTCACCATACCGGCCGGTAGACCGGTATTGCCGAGGGGATAAAGTTTGCCTTCGACTTTGATGTAAACCGGCGCTCCGGTCGTCAAAAACATGTCCGAGGCGTTCTTTTCGGTCATCAATTTAAGGAAATATCCAATATCCATATCCAACCCCTGTATGTCTCGTTGATTCAGCCGCGTTCTGCTATAACAATAGCCTTAGCGCCAGCATCTGTCCAAAAATACTTATGACATTATCTACTTTAAAAATCCATATGGTATTGCTGCTTTTACTGTCCAGCGCCACAGTTTTGGCTGCCGACCCCCCTGTGATGGAGCTTTCGGCCGCGCAGACCGCCATTAACCAAGCAGAACGTTTATCGCCGCGCGGAACGGCCGCGCAAACGCTGGCATCGGCCAAATCACAATGGTCCGAAGCGCAGGCTCTCAGTGATAAACGCAAATACCGCGATGCTTCCACGTTGGCCAAGCGTGCCCAGGTGATGGCCGAGTTGGCCAAGGCGCAGGCCGAGTTGGCTAATGCCCGTTTGTCGATCGATGAAAAATCGGCACGCAATGCCGATCTGCGTCGACAGTTGTTAATCAATACGGAGCGCTGAAATGAGCACGCCCAATGTCACGCTACGCCGGATCTTGTTGCTGTGTTTGATGTGCATCAGTACGGCAAGCTTTGCCGCACCAAGGCCCAATCCCGATGTTGATCGTTTGAACGCCAGCTTGTCGGCGTTGGACGCGGATCCTGCGCTGGGCGATCTGGCCGGTGTTGAGCGATTGAGAGCACGCCAGTCGGTTAACGCCTTGATGGCCGCCAAGGGCAAGGCACGTGAGCAGGCCTTGTGGATTGCGATGACGCGGGTAGAAACCGCGCAGCTAGCCGCGCAGGCAGAATTGCTGGTAAATCAGGCAGAACAACTCGATCGCGAGCGCGATCAAATCATGTTGCAAGCCTCGCAACGCGATGCCGAAATGGCCAGGCGCGAGGCAGATCAATTGCGCTTGCAGAACATGGCAAGACAGGAAGAGGCAGAGCGTTTGTCCTTGGCGATTGAAGAAGAACGCAGCGCCCGCGAGCAGTCCGATTCCGATGCCCAGCTCTCCAGCGCAGAGGCCGCGCAAGCCCGCAAACTTGCCGATGCGCGGGCCCGGGAAGTCGAGCTGGCGCAAAAGGAAGCTGAGCTCGCCAGTCTTTTGGCATCGGACAATGTCAGTGACGGCGATGCCCTGCCGCCGATGGCGCGCCGTGGTCCAAGCACCGTGTATATCTTGGCCGGAAATTCGTTTGCCAGTGGCAGCGCTACGCTCACGCCTACTGCTATCAGCAGCTTGAACAAATTGGCGGCATCGCTTCGTGCCAGTAACGGGTCGATTCGTGTTGATGGCTATACCGATAGCCAAGGCCCCGATGCTGCCAATCTTGCGCTCTCGCAGAAGCGGGCCAATGCCGTGACGGTAGCTTTGCGAGCCGGCGGACTCTCGGCGGCCCGTATGAAGGCGAGTGGCAAGGGTGAGGCCCAGCCAGTGGCCGATAACGGCAGCGCGGCCGGCCGCGCGCGCAACCGCCGTGTCGAAATCATCGTAAATTAATCATATTATTCAAGCACTTATAGGCCTTAGCAAAAGTTTTACATCCCTAAGTGCTTGAATTTCAAGGCTTGTGAACAGAACGGTGAACACACCCCGTTCAGCTATAAAACACAATAAAAACAGCCACTTAAGAAAGTGCTTGCGAGCCCAAAAACGCAGGAGTAGCGTCAATATTCCATGAGGCGCTGTTGTCTCATGGCGAACCGGGCCAGTCTGATGCAAGCAGGAAAAGTCCATTACCGCAAAAGCACCGCACAACTTGAAGTGCGTCTTATTCTGGATATCGACTGCAAGAAAAACCTGTCCCACCTGAAGTCCACGCGCCCCGTTTCGACGGGGCGTTTGCGTTTTTGCATGGAGGTCAACGATGTTTGAAAGTCAACCACCGTCCGATGTTGAGGCAATGGTAAAAAGCGATCCGGAATTTCGCACCTTGCTCAACCGACACCGCCAACTCGATAGACAGGTTCTTGATGCCGAGTTGGGTGTGCTTCCCATTGATGACACAACTTTGGTAAAAATGAAAAAAGAAAAACTCCACGCCAAAGACAAACTGACGCGTTTATTCGACCGCAGGGCCAACTGATTCACCCGCGTGGTGGCGCGCTCATCCTCGTTGGGTGCGCCACCCGCAACTTTTTCCCATGCTGCAGCGCAAGGCAATGCCGGCCTGCCGCAGGTTACAATAGCCCGTCAATCCAACCCAGACTTTTTTATGACGGTGCATCAAAGTGTTCTTGAACTGATCGGCAATACTCCTATTGTCAAAGCCCAGCATCTCGATGCCGGCCTGTGCGAGATTTATCTCAAGCTTGAGTGCACCAACCCCGGGGGTTCGATCAAGGACCGCATTGGTTTGAAAATGATCGGCGCTGCCGAGAAGGCCGGAAAAATAAAGTCCGGGGACACGCTGGTCGAAGGCACCGCTGGCAATACCGGTATTGGTCTGGCGTTGGTCGCTCAGCAAAAAGGCTACAAGCTGATCCTCGTGGTGCCGGACAAAATGAGCCGCGAGAAAATTTTCAATCTGCGCGCGATGGGTGCCGATGTCATCCTCACTCGCTCCGATGTTGCCAAAGGCCATCCGGAGTATTACCAGGACATGGCCGAACGCATCGCCAATGAAACTCCGGGTGCGTATTTTATCAATCAGTTTGGCAATCCCGATAACCCCGATGCGCACGAGCAGGGCACCGGCCCGGAAATCTGGCAGCAGATGGACGGCGATATGGACGCCATTGTTTTTGGTTGCGGGTCCTCCGGCACGGTGACTGGCTTGTCGCGTTTTTTTGCCAAACACGGCCCGAAAGTGGAATTGATTCTGGCCGACCCGGTCGGTTCGATCCTGACGCAATACATCAACGAAGGTGTGCTCAGCACGAAATCCGGAAGCTGGATGGTTGAAGGTATCGGCGAAGACTTCCTGCCGAGCATTTCCGATTTCACCCGAGTGAAAAAGGCCTACGCGATTAGCGACAAGGAAAGTTTTCTCGCCGGCCGCGAATTGCTGATGAAGGAAGGCGTGCTGGGTGGGTCTTCTTCCGGCACCTTGCTCGCCGCGGCACTAAAATATTGCAAAGAGCAAACCACGCCGAAAAAAGTGGTGGTGTTCGTCTGCGATACCGGCAATAAATATTTGTCGAAAATGTACAACGATTACTGGATGCTGGATAACGGCTTTCTCGAACGCAAAACCTATGGCGATCTGCGTGATTTGATTCTGCGTCCCTATGCACAGCGCGATACGGTGGTAGTCGGTCCGAACGATTCACTGGCCGTCGCTTATCAGCGCATGAAACTTTACGACGTCTCGCAATTGCCGGTGATGGACGGCGACAAGATCGTCGGCATCATCGATGAGAGCGATTTGCTGATGCATGTGTACGGCGACGAACCGAAATTCCAGCTGCCCGTTAGTGACGCGATGGTCAGCAAATTGCATGTGCTGGAGGTGACCGCATCGATGGAATCCCTGTTGCCGGTATTTGATCGTGGCCATGTCGCCATTATCGTCGATGGACAAAAATTCATGGGCCTGATTACGCGCATCGATTTGCTGAACTATCTGCGCCGTCGTTCGCAATAACCTAACCGTAGGAGGGCCCTCTGGGCCCGACCTCTCGAACAAACATCGGAACTAAAATGAGCACCAACAAAAACCACAAAATCGGCACCCGCGCGATTCATGCCGGTCAATCACCGGACCCTTCCACCGGCGCCGTGATGACGCCAATCTATGCCACCTCGACATATGTGCAACAAAGTCCGGGCGTGCATCAGGGTTATGAATATTCCCGCAGCCACAACCCGACCCGTTTCGCTTACGAACGCTGCGTCGCTTCGCTGGAAAGCGGTGAAAACGGTTATGCCTTTGCTTCCGGTCTAGCAGCAACGGCTACCGTGCTCGATTCACTCGATGCCGGTAGCCACGTAGTGTGCATGGACGATGTTTACGGGGGTACGTATCGTCTGTTTGAAAACGTCCGTCGCCGCTCGGCCAATCTGGATTTCACCTTTGTCGATTTGAACGATATGGCGGCACTGGAAGCGGCAGTAAAACCGAACACCAAATTGATCTGGTGCGAAACCCCGACCAATCCCTTGCTGAAAATCGTCGACATCGCGCGCTTGGCCGAATTCGCCCGCAAACGGGGCATTCGTCTCGCCGTCGACAACACCTTTTCATCGCCGATTCTGCAGCGCCCGCTGGAACTCGGTGCGCATCTTGTCATGCACTCAGCCACGAAATATTTGAACGGCCACTCCGATATCGTCGGCGGCATGTTGGTGGTGGGTGACGACAAAGAGTTGGCAGAACAAATGACCTTCCTGCAAAACGCCGTCGGCGGTATCCAGGGTCCGTTCGATAGCTTCCTGGCCTTGCGCGGTTTGAAAACCCTGCACCTGCGCATGAAAGCGCATTGCGAAAACGCCGGTGAATTGGCATCGTGGCTCGAAGCGCATCCGGCTATCGAAAAAGTCCTGTACCCCGGCCTTGCCTCGCATCCGCAACACGCCTTGGCGAAATCGCAGATGGACGGCTTCGGCGGCATGATCAGCATTTATTTGAAAGGCGGCTTGGAATCAGCTCGCCGTTTCATGGAGCGCACCGAATTATTCGCCTGCGCCGAATCCCTCGGCGGCGTCGAAAGCCTGGTCAATCATCCGGCGATCATGACGCATGCATCGATTCCGGCCGATCGTCGTGCTGCACTCGGTGTGACCGATAATCTGGTGCGTTTAAGCGTCGGTGTTGAGCATGTGGATGATTTGCGGGCCGAGCTTGTAAGTGCCTTGTCATAAGAAATAATGCTATGGCGCTACACCACGCAATTGATTCCGTTGCCGTTAATGGCCAAATGATTTTTGGCTGGGGGTGGTGTTTTTCCGATCAGGGAGAACACGCAGAAATCCAACTGAAATTTGAACATGAAGATGGCTCCAGCACCTGGCTGAAATGTCAGTCGCAAATTGCACGGGTTGATGTGCTTGAGTCACACCTCGGGTTTCGGCAATCGGTACGTTCAGGATTCCGCTTTTCGGCAACGATAAAATCCCACTCGGGCAATTCCAGAGTTTTCCTGTATCTGATGACTCACGATGGGCAATGGGAAAGCAATGAACTAAGGGATTTTCTGCCTTCAGGCAAAAGCATCTCGGAGGAAAAGGTCAGCGAACGAAAAGAAAAGAACGCTTTGCGGAATTTCTTTGCCGCAAATTCTTCCCCGTCGCCAATGGAAACCATTCTGCTGATTGACCATGCAATGGGCGGCGGTGCAAACCTTGTTAGCGAAAGGTGGGTGCAAAAGTGGCTTGAAGCAGGGTGTGCAGTATTGGCCCTGCGATTCAACGTTGCGAAGCTTCGTTATGAATTGCAATTCAGGTATGAAGACAGGAACGAAAGCATTTCCTCTTCGGTGTTGAAGGCCGTGGTTCAGCATCTCGGCAAGTGGCAATTTTCCCGTATCGAAGTTAATAGCCTCGTGGCATTCCCGGAAGTTTACGACCTGCTGAATTTTGCCGTCAGGCATAGAAACAGAAAAAACATTCCATTGGCGTACTATGTCCATGATTTTCATGCCTTGTGTGATTCGTGGTCGTTGATAGACCAGCACGAAAATTATTGTGGGTTGCCGGTCGAGACGGTCTGCCGGAAATGTATTCAGCAGCGACCTGAAATATTTCCATCCCTTCAGAAGCCGTCAGGCATCGCCGATTGGCGTCAGCACTGGAAAAAATTCCTGATGTCTTGCGATTCCATTACGTTTTTTTCCGAATCGAGCCAACTCCTGTTCAGCCGTGTCTATAAAAATATACTCACGGATGATAAATACCGCGTGATACCGCACCAGCCGGTCTCAAAGTTGGAGAAAATGATAGTGCCGGCAATGCAAGATCCTTTCGCGGTTGGTGTCGTGGGAAATATCAGCATCGCAAAAGGTGCCAATCTTCTGCGTGATATGGCGCGTCTGATCTTGAAAGAAAAATTACCGTTGAAAATTGTGGTGGTCGGAAACGTCGAAACATACGAGCCGTCGGAAGCCTATTTCGCAACCGGCAGCTACGAGCATAGTGAGCTACCTGGCTTGCTAGAACAGCACGGCGTCGGGCTCTGCTTTCTTCCCTCGGTGTGTCCTGAAACATTTTCTTTTGTTGCCAGTGAAGTCATGCAGCTTGAACTTCCGCTGGTCTGTTTCAATCTGGGTGCGCAGGCAGAGAGAGTAAGGCAGTACGAACGCGGCTTCGTTGTAGACGTTACAACTGCCGAAGCAGCTCTGGCAGCCATTGTGAATATCGTAACGAGAAAAAACGTGCAAAAGATGATGGCGGCAGGGGTAAATTTGGCAGATGTGCACCCAATTAAAGTGGTTAATGCATGACAGAGAAAACACCAAAGCCGGTTTGCGTGATTGTGCCTGTTTACGCCGGTCTCCATGAGACAAAGCGCTGTCTCGAGTCACTGCTTGCATCGTTTCAAAGCCAACGTACGATTTCACGCGTGATCATCGTGGACGATTGCTCGCCTGAACCCGAGTTGTCTCAGTACTGTAAAAGGTTGGCGGAAAAACACCCGAAGGTCAGCTTGTCGAAAAACGACAGCAATCTCGGTTTTGTGAAATCCGTCAATCGCGGCATGCAGGGAGCAGGCGATGATGACGTGATCTTGCTCAATAGTGATACCGAAGTAACCGGAGACTGGATTGATCGTTTATCTGCTGCGGCGTATCGCGATGAAAAAATAGCAACTGTCACGCCATTTTCGAATAACGCCACTATTTGCAGTTATCCTCAGTTTCTGCAGAGCAATCCTTTGCCCGCGAGTGAAACTTTGGCTTCGCTGGATGCAATGTTCGCTAAATCAAACGCCGGCCAATTTGTCGATTTGCCTACTGGCCACGGGTTCTGTCTCTTCATTAAGCGATCTGCAATTCGCGAAATAGGATTGTTTGACGAGAGGGCATTTCCTCGAGGTTACGGCGAAGAAAACGATTTTTGCTGCCGTGCACATCTTGCGGGTTGGAAAAACATTCTAGCTTGCGATGTATTTGTATATCACGAAGGATCTGTAAGTTTCGGAGCAGAGCGTGAACAACGTGTTGCGCATGCAATGACAACCATTGCACAGCGTTACCCGTGGTATCACGCTGCCGTGCATGGTTTTATCGAGAGTGATCCGTTGGCAGTATTCCGTAATCGCGTCGATGATTATCGCCGGCTCGGAAATCCAAAGCCTGGTATCTTGATGATTAACCACGGTCTTGGCGGGGGCACTCAAAAACACGTACATGAACTTGCCGATAGCGTCAATTCGCAATTCCGTTGCTTTGAACTGGCAAGTACCAACGGTAAAAAAGTCGTAATAAAATCACTCTCAGAAGGTGAGGGGCTGCAGGAATATTTCGAGATACCGCTGCAGCTTGATGCTTTGCTTGTAAGACTGAAGAATTTGAATGTGGAGCATGTGCATTTCCATCACACGATTGGTCTGCCACTGTTATTGTTTGATTTGCCGAAGCGTCTTGGTGTCGAGTACGATTTTACTGCTCACGATTTTTTCACGATCTGCCCACAAATCAATCTGGTAGAAGAGCGCGGAAATTATTGCGGAGAACCGCATCGCAATGTTTGCAACACTTGCATCAAAAATCGTCCGGCACATGGTGCAGGCGACATAGCTGAGTGGCGGGCTTATTACGCGCAGCTGCTTGCGAGCGCTCGGCATGTGTATTGCCCTTCAGTTGATACGGCAACTCGCCTGAAACGTTACTTCTATCTGCCGAATATTATCGTTGCGCCGCACGAAGAGATCGCGAGCAATACCCTTTATGCACCTGAACCCGTGAGCACAGATGATCATCTGGTGATATGCATTGTCGGCGCATTGAGCAAGTGGAAGGGTGCCGACTTGCTTGAAGCAGTCGCCGAATTGGTAGAGAAGAATAAGTTGCCGATTCGCTTCGTGTTGATAGGTTTTGCCTATCGTCAATTCAATGATCTGTCGCAGCGCGTGTTACAGGTAACAGGGCCATACCACGACGAAAATCTCGATGCCTCGATACAGCAGCATAAGCCACACGCGATTTGGTTTACATCGCAGTGGCCCGAGACTTACTCCTACACCTTGTCAGCCGCTTTGCGTACCAGGTGCGCCATTATCGCCCCGGACCTCGGCGCGTTTATGGAGAGATTGCAGGAGCGCCCATTGAGTTGGATATTGCCGTGGAATACGACTCCGGCGAGTTTTACCGACTTTTTTGCATCACTGCGCGAAACCTTGATCAAGAATGGATTGAACTTTTCCGAAGCAAGCATGCAGCGAATGGATGGCTATCTAGCGCGCTATTCTTCGGCAATTCCAAAAGCCTCTGTCACAGGCCCTTCCACGAAAACAGGCAAGGTTTTGTATCTGCCCGGTGAAGATGCTCCCGTTTATTCTATGCGCGTTAGTCCTTATGTTCTTGCCAAGCGTGAATTGCGGGACAGGATCATTGCAATATACCGGCATGAGAAAATACGCCCCATTTTAAAGCGCATCGTCCCGCTTAAGTGGGTGATTGCTGCAGATCGCTGGTTGAGTTACTGATAAACTTATTTCACAAGATAGCTAGAAAACATGAATATTCCCCCTGTAATACTGATTGGTAAATTGGAAACCTTATATATGAAACCTAGTACGAAAAAACTTGGCGCGATGTTTATTGCAAGCTCTGCGTTGTTGCTTGCCGCATGTAGTGCCGACGAGCCTCAGACAGCAGCAGTGCCGGTCGAACAATCCGCAGCTCAACCTGAAGTCAAACCGGTGGTTTCAAAAACGAAGCCTGCATTTGCGGTATTCACCATCAGCACAGGCATGATTCATGTATTGTCGAAACCGAAATCGGGCCCAGCGGATCTGGTTTATCAAAACAGTTGCCCTGCCGGCTCGCGACCTTTCGGGATTGCGGACATCAACTTTGGCGGCAAGCTGTTTTGTAACGATGCAGCAAACCGTCGAATAACAGTAATGGATATGTCTTCGAGTGCCGAGCTATTTTCCTGGGGCTGGCCTGCTGAAGTTAAAGGTTCGCCGGCCTGGTTTATAGGACGTTGGCAAGTCGATAGAGATGTAGGTTTGGCTGCGTATGATTCTGCCAAGGGCATCTACCATGTATTTAATTCCGAAGACAAGGGTTTTTCATTAAGTCACTCATTCGAATATGGCGGCACCGAGGGCGCGACACAGCCGCTGGTTGGTGATTGGGATGGAGATGGCACAGACTCTGCCGGTGTTTACAGGTCAGCAACAAGACAAGTATTTCTCAGGAATGTCCTGGATGCCGGCATGGCAGATATTTCGTTTGGACTTGATGAAAGCGGTTATGAGCCAGATGCGATGCCCGTTATGATCAATCTAGATGGACGGAGTGCGGTTGCAATGTATTCAAGCAATGCCGCAATCGTTGTTTTCACCCCGGCGGAAGCTAGCAAGACGCCGTTCTTGTTTGGTGCACCTGCTGAAGAAAAAGTGGTTGTGCCTATTCGTTAATGGCGTTGGCAGTCATTTGTAGCATTAAGATGGCCGCATTGCGGCCATTTTTTTTGTATGACTTCAAGAAATAAGAGTAAAGCTTTAGTGCTTGGCTAGACAAATAATTCCTTCCGGCGCAAAAAACTCTTTTAAGCCGGGCGATATCCCGTCGTCAAAGACTTCAAGTGTTTTCCACATGCTGTCGGGCACGGAAATGTCGCCAAGGCCCGCGACCTCCAGGCTTCCACGAACCGCATTCCGGAAAAGATTGCCGGAATCCGTAATCGTGGGAGCAACGAGTTCAAGCGTAAGTCCGATTTTCTTTGCCATCTCGCGCAAATATGAAGTGTGGAACAGCCATTTATCATCGAGATTTTTTGTGAATGGTTTAACGCGAGGCACACCAAAGCGAGCTTCATAGTCCTGACACATTGCTTTAAAGAACAACAAAAGCTTGTGTTGTGGTCCGAGCTCCTGTTCTGTCACCTCGATAAGCTTCAGATAAATAGCGGCCATTAAGTGACCGCCAACTTCCAATGGTTCGATCAGTACTATTTTTCCGCCCGGGCGTAGCCAACGCGCTGCATTTTTCAAGGCTGCTTCAGGGTCGAGCATGTGATGCAGAATGGCCCCGCCGATCACGAGATCAAAAATATTGTCTGCGAAGAAATCCTTGTGAAGGTCAAAGCAATAAGCTTCAATGCGGCCCTCGAGTTCAGGAATATGGTCCTGGATGCCGACTAAGATTTGCAGTAGTTGTGGCGAGATGTCATTGGCGAATATGGATGAGTTGGGCATGAGCTCAGCCGTCGCAAACACAGTATTGCCACTGCCCGATCCAATATCCAGAATTCGGAAAGAGGATGTACGGTCTACGCCCGCAAGATCAAGACTCCGGGCCACGAGATATTTCCAGTAATCATTTTTATAATACCGTGCATGATATGTATCGGCATTCGTCAGGAACTGCTCCGTGACTCCATCCGGCCGCCAGCTTGAATCTATATGCACGCGTTGATTCAGTCGCGTTGATATTTTAGGTTTAAATAGAGAATGCTGATTCAAAATGCAGAATTCCTTACAAAGAGGTAGTTTATCTAGCGCCTAATGTATCGCAGTTGCTTATAGCCGGTTGCGGGACATGAAGTGCGAGATACACTGGTTTCCGTACCAATGCCACACCGGCGCTACGCTTGCGCTCCGCCAAACCGTGATCCAATTCAAATAAAAGTGGCGTCAGCAATACGAACTCTGTAGACTTCGCCACTTTTTCGCCTTTGTTGGGCGAATTCACGGGGATATCATGCAAATTATCAATAAGCTGGCCGCTTACGGGCAGGCATTGTCACGCAAACACATCGCGCTGGGGCTCGGTCTGGCTGCATTGATATCCGTCGCGGGCTTCGTCATCGCCGATCTGTCGGCCCCGACTGGCGATGCACTCTCCGACCAAGTCGGCGCAATCCAGGCCGAATTCAAGGTGAGTGAATCCGGAGCCGCTACTTATAGCGTCAAGATTTATACCCCGCCGGGTACGGCAGGCGTTGCACCACAAGTGGCTCTGGGTTATTCCAGCCAGGGCGGCAATGGCGTGATGGGTAAGGGTTGGTCGATTACTGGCACCAGTGGCATTTCACGTTGCCGCGCCAGCCGCGAAGCTGGTGATTTCATTTCGGGTGGTGTGCCGGTTGATGGCGACGCCGGTCCGGTGAATTTTTCGAATTCGGATAAATTCTGTCTTGATGGCCAGCGTTTGCTGGA
>JAYUWO010000119.1:0-4893 GCA_043753545.1 Arenimonas sp. | reverse complement strand
CCGCCGCGCGAGCCGCCCTTCAAGTTGGCCTTCTTCATCAAGCCCTCATATTGGTGTGACGTCATATGAGCTTGAATCTGAGCAGTAAAATCCATTACCACTACGACCACAATCAACAAGGATGTACCGCCAAAATAGAACGGCACATTGAAACCTGCACGGAGAAACTCCGGCAACAAGCAGACCAAGACCAGATACAGGCCGCCGATCAGCGTTAACCGAGTGAGTACATTATCGATGTACTCGCCGGTCGCTTTCCCTGGGCGGATACCCGGGATCAAAGCACCCGATTTTTTGAGATTGTCAGCGGTTTCCTGCGAATTAAACACCAAGGCGGTATAGAAGAACGCAAAACCGAGAATCATGGCGCCGTAAAGCAGCATGTGTAGAGGCTGGTTCGGACCCAATGCTTCCGCAACGGTTTGCAGACCGCGATACGAAACACCACGCCAGGTTTCGTCGGTAGCGAGCGCAGAACCGCTGCTCATCCAGGTCGAAATCGTGGCAGGGAACAGAATCAAGCTCGAAGCAAAAATAGGCGGGATAACGCCGGACATATTCAGCTTCAACGGAAGATGCGAGCTTTGATTCATATAAGCCTGACGACCGCCCTGACGGCGCGCGTAGTTCACGGTGATTTTCCGAAGACCCTTCTCCATGAATACGACGAAGTAGATAACCGCCAACACCAGTGCCGCGATAACAATCAAGACAAACGGCTGCATGCTGCCATCACGTACCTGACCAAGCACGGTCAGTACGGCAGACGGCAAACCAGCGACGATACCGGCGAAGATAATCAACGAAATACCGTTGCCAATGCCACGTTCGGTGATCTGCTCGCCCAACCACATCAGGAACATCGTACCGGCAGTCAGACAAACCACAGCTGTGAAAATGAATCCCGGGCCCGGGGCATACACCACATTCGGTGACTGCTGGAGTTGCGAAGCAAGGAAGTATGCCTGAACCACCGCGAGGAACAGCGCACCATAACGCGAGTACTGGGTCAGCTTGCGACGCCCGGTTTCACCTTCGTTTTTCATTGCTTTCCATGGACCGTAAATCTGGCCCATCAACTGCACAATGATCGACGCCGAAATGTAAGGAACCACATTCAATGCAAACAAGCTAAAACGACTTAAGGCGCCACCGGAGAACATGTTGAACATGTCGACGATGGTGCCTTCCTGACTCTTCATCAGCTTGACGAGTTCGTCCGGATTGATACCAGGCACCGGAATATGACTACCGATGCGATAGACAATCAGGGCAAATAGTACGAACAACAAACGAGTGCGGAGCTCGGTAAATTTACCGAGCCCGCCTAGTGCACCAGCTGAAGAATTAGCTTGCGACAAAGTCTTACTCCGAGATGCTGCCGCCGGCAGCTTCAATGGCAGCCTTGGCGCCTGGGGTGAACATCACGCCTTTCAGGACAAACTTCTTGGTCAGTTCGCCTTTCTTGACGATCTTGGCTTGCTTAGCTTTCGCCGGCACCAGACCTGCTGCGCGCAAGATAGCGAAATCAACTTCACCGGCTTCCAGCTTGTCTAATTGGTACAACAAGACTTCGGCGGTATCGAATTTCAATTTCGAACGGAAACCGACTTTCGGCATACGCTTGCGCAAAGGCATTTGACCGCCTTCGAAGCCAGCCTTGATTTTGCCTTTACCGGAACGTGCGAACGAACCTTTGTGGCCGCGACCGCAAGTTTTGCCTAAACCGGAACCGATACCGCGACCAACGCGGCGGCGCTCTTGACGCGCGCCAGCAGCAGGTTTTAATGTATTTAAACGCATAATAATTCTCCTTGACTCGTTCAGTCTTCGACACGAACCAGGTAATGAACTGTGTTGATCAGGCCGCGCACTTGCGGGCTATCTTTCAATACGCGAACGTCGTTGATTTTATTCAGGCCGAGGGCCTTGACCGACAGACGATGACGCGATTGGCTGCCACGCAGGCCTTTGACCAAACGGACGGTAACGGTTTTATCAGACATGAGTAATTTCCTCTACTTTTTTGCCGCGCTTGGCTGCAATAAATTTAGGCGATTGCATCGAACTCAAGCCCTTGATAGTTGCACGCACCAAATTGATTGGGTTACGTGAACCGACTGCTTTCGCAAGAACGTTCTTGACGCCGACTGCTTCCATCACGGCGCGCATGGCGCCGCCGGCGATAACGCCGGTACCTTCGGAGGCTGGCTGCATGAATACACGCGCCGCACCGTGGCCCGATTTAACGGCATGCCACAAAGTACCATCATTCAAATCGATGTTTACCATCGCTTTACGGGCATATTCCATCGATTTCTGGATAGCGACTGGCACTTCGCGTGCCTTGCCGTAACCAAAACCGATTTTACCTGCGCCGTCACCCACCACCGTCAAAGCGGTGAAGGTAAATTGACGGCCACCTTTTACTGTCTTGGAAACGCGATTGACTGCGACCAATTTTTCGATAAAACCATCGTCGCTTTCACCGCGACCACGATCACGATCATTACTGCTCATATTGTGATTTCCTGAATTTAATTTTGCGGCTTTGCCGCTTATAGTTATGGTTTAACAACATGCCCTCGAATCCTGAGGATTCAGGGGCGAGATTAATTTATTGCAATTTAGAACTGCAGCCCAGCTTCGCGGGCAGCATCGGCAAGCGCCTTGATGCGACCGTGAAAACGATAACCCGAACGATCAAATGCAACTTTGACGATACCGGCAGCTTGTGCTTTTTCAGCAACAGCCTTACCAACCTTGGCAGCGGCGTCTTTGTTCTTGAAGTTTTTCAGGCCATCTTTGACGTCAGCTTGAAGAGTCGAAGCAGAAGCCAGAACGGTTGCGCCGTCAGAAGTAAAAACCTGGGCGTAAATGTGCTGACCGGAACGCAGGACTGACAAACGCGCAACGCCCAAATCGCGGATGTGGCAGCGAGTTGTTTTGGCGCGACGAATGCGGGCAATTTTCTTTAACATGGTAATTTCCTTGAGTAAGCTGAAGGCCTTAATTAGGCTTTCTTGGCTTCCTTCATGATGATCTTCTCGCCGGAATAACGAATGCCCTTGCCTTTATATGGCTCAGGTTTGCGGTAAGCACGGATCTTGGCGGCCACTTCACCGACGCGCTGTTTATCAGCACCGGAGACGAGGATTTCAGTTTGGGTGGGCGTGGTGATGGTGATGCCTTCTGGGCATGCAAAAACCACCGGATGCGAGTAACCCAGGCTCAAGTTCAGATCGTTACCGGTCATGTTGGCGCGATAACCCACGCCGACCAATTCAAGTTTACGAGTGAAGCCTTCCGACACACCGATAATCATATTCGACAAGATGGCGCGAATAGTACCGGCCATGCTCATATCATCATCAGTTGCAGGCACCATCGTGATGATACCGTTGTCGTTTTTGATTTCGACGTTTGCTGGCATGGCCAGCGACAAAGTACCTTTGCTGCCCTTGACGCTCAGATTGCTGGCGGCAACGGAAACTTCAACACCTTTTGGTAAATTAATTGGCCTTTTGGCAACGCGTGACATGAACGTTCTCCTTAAGCCACGAGGCAAATGACTTCGCCGCCCACACCCGCAGTGCGGGCCTGGCGATCGGTCATTAAACCTTTGGATGTGGAAATAATAGCAACGCCTAAACCACCGAGAATTTTCGGCAGATCGTCTTTGCCACGATAGCTACGCAGACCCGAACGTGAGACGCGCTCGATGCGCTCGATCACAGGCTTGCCTTCATAATATTTCAATGCGATTTCCAGCGTGGCTTTTGCGCCTTCGCCGATCACGCGGAATTCGCCAACGTAACCCTCGTCTTTCAAGACGGTGGCAATGGCGAGTTTCATTTTTGATGCAGGCATGGAAACCTGCGTTTTACCGACGGCCAGTGCGTTTTTAATACGCACCAACATGTCGGCGATAGGATCAGTCATGCTCATTGTTCAATACCTTTTTTATGTGCACCGATATCCGCCGGGCTCTCGCGAACGAGAACCAAACGATTACCAACTAGCCTTACGCAGGCCTGGAACGTCACCACGCATAGTGGCTTCGCGTAACTTGTTGCGGCCTAAACCAAACTTCTGGTAGACACCACGTGAACGACCCGTCAACGCGCAGCGATTACGAACGCGGCATGGTGAGGAATCGCGAGGAAGCTTTTGCAGCTTGGTAGCAGCATCAATTTTGTCTTCGTAAGAAGCCGACACGCTGCTGATGACTTTTTTCAATTCGGCACGCTTGGCAGCGAATTTCTTCACCAGCTTCATGCGCTTCAAATCGCGGTTTACCATTGAGGTCTTAGCCATGGTTCAGGTCCTGAGTATCAGTTGCGGAACGGAAAGCGGAAGGCTTCTAACAGCGCTTTTGCTTCTTCGTTAGTTTTGGCAGTGGTGGTGATGGCAATGTCCATACCACGCATTGCGTCAACGGCGTCATAATCAATTTCAGGGAAAATGATTTGCTCTTTGATGCCCATGTTGAAGTTGCCACGGCCGTCAAACGAACGGGCAGAAACACCACGGAAATCGCGAACGCGCGGCAGCGAGATGCTGACAAAGCGATCAAAGAATTCGTACATGCGGGCACGGCGCAAAGTTACTTTGCAGCCGATTGGCCAGCCGTCACGAATCTTGAAGCTGGCAACTGAAACGCGAGCTTTTGTCGTGACCGGACGCTGACCACAAATTTTGGTCATGTCGGCAACGGCATTTTCAAGAATTTTCTTGTTACCGACCGCTTCACCCACACCCATGTTCAGGGTGATTTTGGACAAACGCGGCACCTGCATAATATTTTCGTAACCGAATTGCTTCATCAGCTTCGGCACAACTTCGTCTTTATAAAATTTTTCTAAGCGAGTAGTCATTACATCATTCCTTAGG
>JAYUWO010000118.1:0-14841 GCA_043753545.1 Arenimonas sp. | reverse complement strand
GGAATTATTTTCACTGGCAAAGTCGCTGAATCTGCCTATGGTAGCCATAGGCGGCATAACGCCTGACAATGCAGCACAAACTCTTGTCGCAGGAGCCGATTTTCTTGCCGTAATCGGAGCCGTTTTTGATGCAGTCGATCCGACGCTTGAAGTCACAAAATTTATTTCCTGTTTTGAACATCTTTCCGAGTAAGTCAATGAATAACGATAAAAGCCACGAATTATTTTCACGCGCAAAACCTCTGCTGCCAGGTGGTGTAAATTCACCGGTACGCGCATTCAAATCGGTCGGTGGCGAACCGTTTTTTGCCGCCCGTGCCGAAGGCGCCTACCTCATCGATGTCGACGGCAACCGCTATGTCGATTACATCGGCAGCTGGGGCCCGATGATTGCCGGACATGCGCATCCAAAAGTGTTGCAGGCCGTTTCCGACGTGATGAAAAACGGTTTGTCTTTCGGTGTGCCAAACGCACTTGAGGTCACGATGGCGGAAACGCTGACCCGGCTCATCCCTAGTTGCGAAATGGTGCGCATGGTCAATTCGGGTACCGAAGCCACACTCTCGGCAATTCGTCTGGCGCGTGGCGCCACCGGTCGCAACAAAATCGTGAAATTCGAAGGCTGCTATCACGGCCATGGTGATTCATTTCTGGTCAAAGCAGGTTCGGGCATGCTGACACTGGGCATTCCCGACTCACCCGGCGTTCCGAAGGAACTGGCTGATTTGACCTTGACTCTGCCCTACAACGATTTCGATGCTGCGACAAAATTATTTGAACAAGTCGGCAAAGAAATTGCCGGCCTGATTGTCGAACCCATCGTCGGCAACGCCAATTGCATCTTGCCCAAAGACGGCTATTTGCAACATTTGCGAAATCTTTGCACCCAGCACGGCACCATTTTGATATTCGACGAAGTCATGACCGGCTTCCGTGTTGCCCTCGGTGGCGCACAAGCACGCTATGGTGTGACGCCGGATTTGAGCACGTTCGGAAAAATTATCGGCGGCGGTATGCCGGTCGGCGCTTATGGTGGACGACGTGACCTGATGGAACAGATTGCTCCGAGCGGTCCGATTTATCAGGCGGGCACACTTAGCGGCAATCCGGTGGCGATGGCCGCTGGACTGGCAACGCTGGAATTAATCCAGGCACCAGGCTTTTACGAAAATCTGGAAAAACGCACGCACCAGCTGTGTGACGGACTTGAAAATGCTGCGCGCGAAGCCGGCGTTTCAGTCACCACGAATAGAAGTTGTGCGATGTTTGGCCTGTTCTTCAACAGCAAGCACGTTGATAATTTTACCGATGCCACCACCTGCGACATTCCGGCTTTCCGAAAGTTCTTCCACAGCATGCTGAAACGCGGCGTTTATATGGCCCCTTCTGCGTATGAGGCCGGCTTCCTGAGTTCGATGCATGGCGATATCGAAATAAACCACACCATTGAGGCTGCCCGCGAAGCATTCCTTGAATCCAAGAATTAGAAACTGGCAAATGATCAAACCCAAATTACTTTTGCTTGATCTGGATGAAGTGCTGGTCGATTACAGCCACACGATTCGTTGCCGTGTGCTGTCGGAAATGACCGGTGCGAGCGAGCAATACGTTAACGACGCGGTATTTGCCAGCGGCCTGGAAGCAAAATCCGATCGTGGCGAATTTGACCTCGACACCTACATGGATCGGTTGCGTAAGGACTGGGGCCTGAGTATTCCCGGCGATGCGTTTGTTGCGGCGCGAAAGCAGGCGACCCGCGTTCGTCCTGGCATGTTGAAAATATGCGAGCAACTCTCCGAACAGGTGCAGCTTGGCATTTTCAGCAACAACCCGCACTGGCTCTACCAGAATGCATCGCAAATCATTCCCGAATTAATGCCCTTGTTTCGGCAGCGTCTGGTTTGTTCGGGTTCGATCGGCGCAACGAAGCCGGATGAATTTGCTTTCCTGCAATGCGTGCAGCGACTGGGCTTTTCACCGTATTCGACCCTGTTTGTCGATGACAAGTCACGAAATGTCGATGGTGCCAAATTAGCCGGTCTGGATGCTTTTGTTTTTGAAAGCGAAGATCAATTTGTTTCTGAATTAAAAACCCGTGATCTCACCCTTGGAGTATTCGATGCGCATTGAAACATTAGCCATCCACGCTGGCGGCGAACCCGATCGTGAGACCGGCGCGGTGTCGCCACCGATTCATCTCGCGACGACCTTTCAACATGGCCCCGCCGGCGAGCGCGTTGCCGGTTTCGAATATCAACGTGAAGCCAATCCGACCCAATCACGCCTGGAAGAATGCCTTGCGGCAATGGAGCACGGCGAGGCTGCTTTGGCGTATGGCTCAGGCATGGCGGCCATGAGCGGCTTGCTCGAATGTTTGCCTGCCGGAGCTGAAGTCCTCATCCCGATAGATTGTTACGGCGGCCTGCGTAGCCTGGGCGAAGAATTTATGCCCGAGCGCGGCGTGACTCTGCGTGCAGTCGATATGAGCAATGTCGAAACCGTACGCGCCGCCATTTCTGAAAAGACCCAATGGATATGGCTGGAAACTCCGTCGAACCCCTTGCTTGAAGTATCCGACATCAAGGCGATTGCCGATCTGTGCAAGGAAAAAAATATTCGACTGGTTTGCGACAACACGTTTGCCACACCAATCCTGCAACAACCGCTTCAACTGGGCGCCGATGTCGTGATGCATTCGACCACGAAATATTTTGGCGGCCATAGCGATGTCATGGGCGGCGCTTTGGTCTTTGCAAAGCGCGATGGATTTTATGAAAAAGCATCGCATCGTCGCCACATCACCGGCAATATCCTCTCGCCGTTCAGCGCCTGGCTGATTTTGCGCGGTGCGCGTTCTCTGGCTGCTCGGGTTGCCTGGCATTGCAGCAATGCGCGGAAGATTGCCACATTCCTCAGCAATCATCCTGCCATCGAGAAAGTGAATTATCCGGGGCTGCCATCACATAAAAATCATGATGTCGCCGTATCGCAAATGCACGACTTCGGCGGCATGATGTCGATTCACGTCAAAGGCGGCCGTGAAGCGACACTGGCATTCGCCAGCAAATTAATATTATTTATCAATGCCACGTCGCTGGGCGGCTGCGAATCCCTGATTGAGCATCGGGCATCGGTTGAAGGGCCGAATCCGGTTTCGCCGCAAAACTTATTGCGAATTTCGGTCGGCCTTGAGCACCCGGATGATTTGATCGAGGATCTACGGCAAGCCTTATCCTAGCGGCTAATCAGCCGGATACCCGCACCGCATGGACGCGAACAGGTTGCGTAAAACCTTTCAGGTTCGCCTCCGCCAATTCCTCGAACTGAAGACCCTTGCCGATACATAGTTCGGCGACCACGTTCGACACCAGAATCTGCCCAGGCTGAGCATGGGCACAGAGACGCGAGGCTAATTGCACCGTAGAACCAAAGAGGTCGTTTCTTTCCTCGACCGGTTCGCCAGCCGCGGTGCCGATACGCACAACAATAGGTTCTTCCAAGTGCTCGCCGCGATGTTGTGCCAACGCCTGTTGTATCTGTGTGGCACAGCGAACTGCGGCGACGGCAGAAAAAAAGCAGGCCATGATGCCGTCACCGGTATGCTTGATTTCCCGTCCACCTGCTGTGCTGAGTGCATCACGCACAATCGTGTCATGGATGCGTAGCACTTTCATCGCAGCCTCATCACCAATGCGCTGCGTCAATTCTGTCGAACCGACGATGTCAGTGAACATGACGCTGCGAATACCCGCATCGTTTTGACCGTCTCTGGAACCGGGCACCAGTGCAGCACCAAAGGAATTGACCTCACATTTGCCCATGAAACCATCGACAAGATCGGGATCAACTTCAATGATTTTCGCCGCCACCTGGCCGTGAGCTTGTCTATGCACCAAGCTGGCTGCTTCCGCCGTGGGTGCGTGGACAAGACAGAAGGCCTTGCCGCAGCCTTCGTTAAACCAATACTGGATGTATTCCACGTCGTACTGGCCCTGCACCAGCATATCGGCCGCGTGCGCCTTGGCAATATCTTCTGCCGTGATCCCTTCCATCACGTGGACATCCATATAAAGCGGCATACCTGTTCTCCTAAAAGATTCAAAGCATTTTGCAGAGCGACGTCGTTGGATTCAACAGTGTCCCGATACACATTGCACCGAGAAATCATCAGGGCAAAGCTTACAGCAAATTTTCATGGGCCTATAGCGGGAAAAATGTACTCACTGCACTTATTCACGGCAAAAGACGAATGAGCCATTGATGCCTTGGATGAGCAAGACAGCATGATCACCAGTTTCCGACATTCGGCATTGACAGCCACGGCTCCTGCGGGGCCAATGCGTCACCTTTCTGCAAGAGTTCGATCGAAATATTATCCGGTGACCGCACGAATGCCATGCGGCCATCGCGCGGTGGACGATTTATTTCGACGCCGTGCTGCTGCAACTTCACGCAAGCCGCGTAAATATCATCCACTGCAAATGCAAGATGTCCGAAGTTGCGGGCGCCGCCGTAGTTTTCATCGTCATAGTTGTAGGTAAGTTCGACTTCCGAATCCGGGTTTTCCGGTGCCGCGAGATACACAAGAGTAAAACGCCCCTGCGGATAATCCTTTCGCCTTGTCTCGACCAGGCCGAGCGCATCGCGATAGAAATGCATTGAAGCGTCCAGATCACGAACCCTGACCATCGCATGTAAATACTTCATGGCAATTCCTAGAGAAATAAATCCGGCAATAAATTTTGCGATGGATCGACGGCATAGCGATCAAAATCCTGGACACCACGTTCCCGCAGGAAATCTTCGTCAAGAATGAAATGACCGTTGAGCTGGGCATGCGGCGTAACGAGAATGGCGTGTGCGGCATCCGAAAGAATTTCCGGCGTACGGCACTTCGATAACTCGACACCGGGAATCATGTTGATCGCATCGGTCGCGATAACAGTGCGCGGCCACAGGGCATTGACTGCCACCTTGCCCTTGAATTCTTCTGCCAGACCGAGCGTTACCAGGCTCATGCCCATTTTTGCCAGCGTGTACCCGGTGTGTGGCGCCCACCATTTCGGGTCGAGGTTGATCGGCGGTGCCAGCGTCAGTATGTGCGGATTCTCGGCCTTCAATAAATGCGGCAGGCAAATTTGCGAGCACATGAAGGTGCCGCGCGAATTGACCTGATTCATCAGGTCGTAGCGTTTCATCGGCGTATCGAGCGTGCCGCGCAACCAGATGGCACTGGCGTTATTGATCAGGATATCGATACCACCGAAGGTCTCAACGGCTTTTTCAACGGCGGCTTTGACTTGATCTTCTTCGCGGATATCGCAGCGAAGCGCGAGTGCTTTGCCGCCGGCTTCCTCGACGGCTTTCGCAGCGGTATGAATGGTGCCCGGCAATTTCGGATTCGGCACATCCGACTTTGCTGCAATCACTATATTGGCACCATCGCGTGCTGCACGAAGCGCAATTGCCAGGCCAATGCCGCGCGAGGCGCCGGTGATGAATAAAGTCTTGTTTTTCAGGTTTGACATGAAGGCCTTTTATAAAAATCACGATGAAAGAATGGATATCGGAAAACCGCGGTTACGAAAAGCATATTTTCAGCGGTGGCAGCACAGTATTCAGATACTCTGGAAATTCGGGATTTTCTCCAGTAGGTTTTGCAGACGCAACACAGCATCCGATTCCTGCAGAATTTCCTGCCTTTCCATATTGGTGAGTGGCAGCCATTCGGCCAGGCGCCAACTCACCCAGTCGGCATTGTCCAGTTGCTTTTTGTCGAATGAAATTTCGGCCTTGTCCAGAACGCGCTGGAGGATTTGCGACAGGATGAAATATTCCGGTGCCACACTGCAGGATGCCGGCTCGTTTAGCCACGACACCTCACCCACGACCAATCCATTACTTTTGACTTTGACTTGCTCGACATGGAAACGCCGTTCACCCAAGGCAGTGATCGCAAGTAAGCCTTCGGGTGTCTGATCAAAATCAATGATTCTTGCTTCGCATCCCAAAGCAGCCGAGGCCGTGTTCTGCCCGACCTCTTCGCCCTGGATAATCATGCATACACCGAAACCGTGCTGGTTTCGCATGCAGCTTTTCACCATGTCGAGATAACGCGGTTCAAAGATACGCAAAGGCAAAACACCGCCAGGAAACAGGACGGTATTCAGGGGAAACAATGGCAGTTCGACATGACTCACGCGATTAGTTTAGCGCGAATGTTTGTGACCGGAAGGTGTTGGCTGTGCCCGAAAGCCGCGGATTAACGGAGCGCTTCCAAAAACCGGCGTGGCGCGCCTTCAAAGCCGCCATTGGACATAAACACGACATGGTCACCTTCGCGCACGAGCGCCTTCAGGCCGGCAATCAGGCTGTCCACTGTCGCCACGGTTTGGCCCTGCCCGCGCAGCGCATCAATCACTTTTCCGGCATCCCAACTCAGTTCCGGGCGATGCAGAAACACGACGACATCGGCATCATTCAAGGACGGCGCTATTTCGGCCGCATGGGACCCCAGTCGCATCGAATTACTGCGAGGCTCCATCGCCACGACTATGCGGGAACTGCCCACTTTTGCCCGCAAACCTTCCAGCGTGGTGCGAATGGCGGTGGGGTGATGTGCGAAATCGTCATAGACGGTTACACCGCTCGCATTACCGATGTTTTCCAGACGGCGTTTGACGCTCTGGAACTCAGCCAAACGTGGCAGCACTTTCGCCACGTCAACACCCACGGCATTGGCTGCGGCAATGGCGGCCAGTCCGTTCAATACATTGTGGCGGCCCAACAAGGACCATTGCACGATGCCAAGCTCCTTGCCTTTGTAGATCACGGCAAACTCGGAGCCGTCGTTTTCAATCAGGCGCGCGGTCCACTCGGTATCGCCATCCATCGAGAATCTTTCGATGGGCGACCAGGCACCCATCTTCAATACTTCGGCCAGATATGTATCTTCACCATTAACGATCAGTGCGCCGTTGCCGGGTACGATTCGAACAAGGTGGTGGAACTGGCGTTGAATCGCCGCGACATCGTCGAAAATATCGGCATGATCGAATTCCAGATTATTAAGAATGGCGACGGTCGGACGGTAATGGACAAATTTACTGCGTTTGTCGAAAAACGCGGTGTCGTATTCATCGGCTTCAACGACAAATTCTTTGCCCTTGCCCAATCTTGCCGACACACCGAAATTTTCCGGCACACCACCCACCAGAAAGCCGGGATCACGCCCGGCCGCTTCAAGCAAATAGGCGAGAATCGATGTTGTCGTTGTTTTCCCATGCGTACCAGCCACCGCCATGGTCGTGCGTTTAGGCAATACATGTTCGCGCAACCATTCGGCGCCGGAAATGTAATTAAGTTGCTCGTTCAACACATATTCAACGGCAGGATTGCCGCGCGACAGTGCATTGCCGACAATGACTTGCCCGGTATCGGCAGTAATGTTTTCTGCCTTATAGCCCGACGACAGCGTAATGCCCAATTGCTCGAGCTGAGTGCTCATTGGCGGATAGACATTTTGATCCGAGCCGTCGACTTCATGACCCAATTCGCGAGCGAGTGCCGCAACGCCACCCATGAAGGTGCCGCAAATTCCGAGAATATGTAATTTCATTTTTTCGCTTTGTTTTTTAAATCAGCCCACATCATGCGCGTGGGAAATGGCTGCAATAATGCGATTAAACACATCGTCCAGACCACCAACACCATCGACATGCACCAGACTGCCGTGGTTACGATAAAAATCGACAACCGGGGCGGTGGATTCGTTATAGACATTCAAACGATGACGAACGGCTTCCGGCGTGTCGTCGGCGCGACCTTCGGCTTTCGCACGGCCGGCAATGCGCTCGACCAGTAAATCGGTATTCACATCGAGCTGTACGGCAACATCGACCGGTTGTTTAATTTTTTCGAGTAATTTTTCGAGGGCATTGGCTTGCGCCAGGTTGCGCGGGTACCCATCGAGAATAAAACCGTTGGCAGTATCGGACTTCAACAAGCGCTCTTCGAGCATGCCCAGCACGATGTCGTCCGACACCAGATTGCCGGAAGCCATCACGACTTTGGCCTGCATACCCAGTTCAGTGCCGGCAGCAACAGCCGCTCGCAGCAAATCGCCGGTCGAGATATGCGGCACCTGTAAATGTTCGCGCAAACGCGCCGCCTGAGTACCCTTGCCCGAGCCGGGCGCCCCTAACAATACCAATCGCATGCAGAACTCCAGAAAAATAAACGCACGGCTGTCATCGCTCCTAATTAGATATAGTAGAGCCCAAGATTCGCCGTGCGGACCTCGTCACGCTAACGGCCTAGCCGCATCAAGTCAATAAACAACAGTAAGAGATTGATTATTATGAGCAAAGGAAAGCTCCTTTATGCACAATCCGGCGGAGTTACCGCCGTGATTAATGCCACCGCCAGCGCGGTAATTCTGGCCGCACGCGCGAAGAAAATTCCGGTATTGGCTGCAAAAAACGGGATTTTAGGCGCGCTGAACGATGAACTGATTGACACCCGTCGCATGAGTACCGCCGATGTCAAAGCGCTTGCGCATACGCCGGGCGGCGCTTTTGGGTCCTGCCGCGTGAAATTGAAATCGCTGGATCAGGATCGTGAAAAATACGAGCGCCTGCTCGAAGTGTTCAAGAAACACGATATTCGCTACTTCCTTTACAACGGCGGCAATGATTCTGCCGATACCGCATTGAAGGTGTCGCAACTGGCAAAGGCTTCCGGCTACAACCTGGTTTGCATTGGCGTGCCGAAAACAGTGGATAACGATCTGGCCGTTACCGATTGCTGCCCGGGTTTTGGCTCGGCGGCAAAATACACGGCGGTATCCGTCCTCGAAGCCACTCTCGACGTGGCCGCGATGGCAGAAACCTCGACCAAGGTGTTTGTTTACGAAGTGATGGGAAGGCACGCAGGCTGGCTCGCAGCCGCCGCCGGTTTGGCCGGCGAAGGCAAAAACGATGCGCCGCATATTATTTTATTTCCGGAAGTGGCTTTCGATGAAGCCAAATTCCTGCAGGCCGTTGAAGCGACCGTTAATCGTGTCGGTTATTGCGTAGTGGTGGTATCTGAAGGTGTGCGTGATGCCAACGGAAAATTTCTCGCCGAAACCGAGGGCAGCAAGGACGCCTTCGGACATTCGCAGCTGGGTGGTGTCGGCCCCCTGATAGCCGGATTGGTGAAAGACAAACTGGCGATGAAAGTGCATTGGACAGTACCTGATTATCTGCAGCGCTCGGCACGCCATCTGGCTTCAAAAACCGATCTCGAACATGCACTTGCCGTCGGCAAAGCGGCAGTAGAGTACGCACTGAAAGGCATGAATGGTGTAATGCCAATCATCAAGCGTGTTTCCAACAAACCCTATCGCTGGAAAATCGAAGCGGCATCGCTGGAAAAAATCGCCAACCATGAAAAGAAAATGCCGGCGAGCTTCATTCGTAAGGATGGTTATGGCATCACGTCAGCGTGTCGAACTTATTTGTCGCCGCTGATTACCGGCGAGGCTCCGGTTCCTTACGGAAAAGACGGGCTGCCAAAATACCTGCGTAGATGACGCGGCTTGAAACAGACGGACAGATGAATGCATGACGATCATCACAATACCGTCTTCACGCCGCTTTTTTTCGGGTGTTTTATACTCGCGCGCTTGAAATGCCGCGATAACTTGCCTGTCGGGATACACGCAAATTACGCATCATTAAAATGAATGCTATCAGGCTGCACAACCGGCACTTACACGCCATCATCATTTCCAGGGGAATTCAATGTACCTATTTTCAAAAGCTCGCCTATTGGGCGCAACCCTGCTTGTTGCCCTTTTAACCAGCTGCGTCAGCCTTCCGCCTCAGCAGTCCTACAACAAGCAGTCAAACCAAAACATCAAAAAAGTGGTTGTTTTGCAAATGCGTGAGACCGAGCCCGGTGTTTTTATTATGAACAATCCCGGTGCAAGCTTCGGTTTGATCGGCGGCTTGATTGCCGAAGCCGATCTTGCAGCGAAAAGAAAAAAACTTCGCGAAGCACTGAGCAGTGCCAACGTGGATTACGTTGCCAGTTTCAAATCACAGCTAAGCTTGGCAATGGAAAAGCGTGGCTATGTGCTGGTGTGGCCGGAAACAACGGTTGAAATCTCGAAAACGCCGCGTACCGCCAACAGTATTCGCAAATCATATAAGGCGGTTGTCGATGCGGATGCCCAGCTCGACGTAAACTTTGGTTTCATCGGTTATGCGGCCGCCGGTGCAGGTAAAAATGCACCCTACCGTCCAACCGGCACGGTCGTCGCGCAATTAGTCAGTGCCGACGGAAAAACCAAATTGTTTACCGACACCATCATTTATCACAACGTATTCAACGTGCAGGGCGCCATTACTCTTGCACCAGGCGAAGGTCACACTTATCCGAATTTTTCGGACGTGGAAGCTGCGGGTCCCGAAGCCGCCAATGGATTGAAGCTCGCCGTCGAGTCGTTGGCCGACAAACTGGCGGAACAACTGTGAAATCCGGCAATTTCCTGATTGCGGTAACCATGATGGCACTCCTGGCGGGCTGCGCGACTACGCTGCCCCCCAAGAAAGTAAATCTTTCCCAGGCTTGCTACGGCAGCATGGCCGCCATTCCCGCGGAAAGCCTGGCGCCGTTATCCGCGGAGGCCACAAAAAAACTGAAGGCACGCGATTATGCCGATCTGGCGAAATGCCTGCAGGGCAGCGACGACAAAAAACTGCCGGTAGCACTTTACCGGCTTGAAGGCGTGCAAACGCCTTCAGTTATCAAGGTCATGCTGACAGCATCTTCTTATGGTGTGTTTGCGGCAAAGGCAACGTTGTTCGACCAGAATTTCAATGAGATTTCCAGAACCGGATTCGACAAATTCATCAATCGTGGCAGCACCTACACTACGGATGTTTTTGTTAACAGCAATGAAGTCCGTTATTTAGCGGTCGGACCCGATGACCAGCAAGTCGGCAAGTCGGAAAAACAATATTCAAGCCAGGCAAACACAGCAGTGATTCCTGCCGGCCCCGTCTTCTTTGTTTATACATCGGGCAAGGATTCGGTCAAGGAATTGGCATTCTCGGATGTGGGTTCGCTGTTGGTAACGGTTAAACCCGCCGTCAACGTACCGTTACAAATAAAAAAATAGGTACAGGGATTGGAAGAAGTGATTCGAGCTTTTCAAGAAGATCGCCTTATCCAATCCAGAAAATGCCGACCCGGCGCTGCCGGGTCTTTTTTTTGATCGTTCCCCGGGAATCGATAGCGGGCATTGCAGACCTTGGCAACTACGACTTATGACGAGACCATCGGGTGGATTTAACCATACCGGTGCTTTAGGCTTAATATTCCGATGGAACCCAACAAGGACATAGACCGTGCAAAATAGAAATTACCTGCTCCTGTCGTCTGCCGCTCTTTTCGCATTATCGAGCTTCGCCTCCATCGCACATGATGCCACCGCCCCTTCACCAGTATCGACTACACCGGCCAAAATAGAGTGCGTTGAAGTCAATCTGTTCAAAGTCTCCGAAGAAAAAATCGAAGGCCAGACAGACCGCGCTGAAAAAATTCCAGAGCAAAATCTGATTATCATCCGGGATGCATTGGTAGAACGTCTGCCCAAACATGCAAAAAAAGTAAGCAGTGTTGCGGCCGCTCAGGGCGCGTGTCCCAATCCAGCCACAACGGCCGTACTCGCCGGCGACATTCTTGATTTTCGCAAGGGCAATGCCGCGTTGCGTTACTTTGTTGGCTTTGGTGCCGGTGCCCAGAAAGTACGCGTACGCCTGACACTCACAGCAAAGATCGGTGATGCAGTCATTGCGCAGGAAGAAATTGCCGACACCAAATGGGGCGGCGCGTTTGGCGGTAGCAATACAAAAGGATTGAAAGATTTTGCCGAGAAAGCCGCACAAACGGCGGGCAACGCACTTAGAAACAAGTAATCCGACCGGATCGTGCTTACGCTAAGAGCCCGAACATTCGGGCTCTTATTACATGAACAACATTCATGTTCAAACGCCGCTTACTGCATTGGCAAATGTACCGGTGTATTCTAGATCTCACCTAGATTGAGCTTAAGCTCTTCAATGTAAGTGCCACCATCGGCAGGCACACTTTTTACCCCGGGGTTTTCCATGTTCCGCACATTATTCACTCTTTTTGTTGCTGCCATGCTGCAGCTGACCAGCGTTGTCACTTTTGCACAAACACTGGATACCTCTACTGCGTCGCCAGGCACTGCTACGGTGGTTTTCTATCGATCTGCCGAAGATGGTGGCAAGCCTTACTCGCTCACCAGCCAGAACCTGGAACTCGCCAAGCTGAAGAAAGGCGAGAAATTCGAGCAGACGTTGGCGCCTGGCACCCATTACTACATGGCCGACCCTTCCACCAAGCAGGTTTTCAAACTCAATGTCAGCGCGGGCCAGACTTATTACATTCTTGCCGGCAGGGATGGCAGCTTCTTCAATGGCCAGCCCACCCTGAAAGTCAGCAGTGTTCAGGAATACCAGCAAGCCCTGGCAAGCAATAACTAGAATCTACTGCCTGCTTCGACAACCGGCTTCCGGAAACACTGCCTAACCCGCGATAAACAAGCGTACTGACTGGTATTTCCCCTGTTGCCTCTGCGATACTCGGGTTCAGCGGCTTTGGGCCGCTTTTTATTGGTTGCTTAACGTTTAACTTCCGGGGAGTAAGAGGCATGTTGGAGCAATACGGTTTTGAGCTGGCGCTAGTCTGTGCGGCTATCGCCATTCTTTATGGCATTTTCACTACCCGCTGGGTTCTGGCTCAACCTGCCGGTAACGAGCGTATGCAGAAAATCGCCATGGCCATCCAAGAAGGTGCAGGCGCCTATTTGCGTCGTCAGTACATGACGATTGCAATGGTGGGCGTGGTGCTTTTCTTCGTGATCGGTTTCGGTCTGCAAAATTGGGAAACTGCCGTCGGTTTCGCCATTGGTGCGATTTTGTCCGGTGCTGCCGGCTTTATCGGCATGTTCGTGTCGGTTCGTGCCAACGTACGCACCGCACAAGCGGCAACACAAAATTTGAACGCTGCCTTGAATGTCAGTTTTAAGGGCGGCGCCATTACCGGCATGTTGGTTGTCGGCCTGGGCTTGCTCGGCGTCGCCGGTTTCTTTATGTATGTGCTGCATGGCCAGGGCATTACCGTCGAATCATTGAAAGGCGCACTGGAACCCATGATTGGTCTTGCTTTCGGTAGCTCGCTGATTTCCATCTTTGCCCGTCTGGGTGGCGGTATCTTCACCAAAGGCGCTGATGTCGGTGCCGATCTGGTCGGTAAAGTGGAAGCGGGAATTCCGGAAGATGACCCACGCAATCCTGCCGTAATCGCTGATAACGTAGGTGACAATGTGGGCGATTGCGCCGGCATGGCAGCCGACTTATTTGAAACCTATGCGGTGACGATTATTGCCGCGATGCTGGTGGCAGGTATTGCCTTCAACACCTACGATGCGAAAGGCGTGATGTATCCGCTGGTCCTCGGTTCGGTCTCGATCATTGCATCGATCATTGGTACCTACTTCGTGAAAGTCCGCGAAGGCGGCAAAATCATGAATGCGCTTTACCGTGGATTGGCCGTGTCCGGCATTCTCGCCGCAGTCGCTTTCTATTTCGTGACTGACAGTATGTTCGGTAAAGATCTGGGCATGCCTTTGTTCTGGTGCACCCTGATCGGTCTGGGCCTGACGGCCGCCATGGTCGTCATCACCGAGTACTACACCGCAACGGAATACGCTCCCGTGCAAGATGTGGCAAAAGCCTCGGAAACAGGTCACGGCACCAACGTGATTGCCGGTTTGGCCGTCTCGATGAAATCCACCGCAGCGCCGGTATTGGCCGTTGTGCTGGCGATCTGGGGTTGCTATGAAATCGCCGATTTATACGGTGTTGCCATCGCAGCGACTTCGATGCTCTCGATGGCGGGTGTGATCGTGGCACTCGATGCTTACGGCCCGATTACCGATAACGCCGGCGGTATCGCCGAAATGAGTGAGCTCGGTCCGGAAATTCGCAAAATTACCGATGCTCTCGATGCCGTGGGTAACACCACCAAAGCAGTAACGAAGGGTTACGCGATTGGTTCAGCCGGTTTGGCAGCACTGGTGTTGTTCGCGGACTACTCGCACAAACTCAACGAAAAGTTCGGTGTCGATGCCGTCAACTTCTCGCTGAATAATAAAGACGTGGTCATCGGTTTGTTGATTGGCGGCATGATTCCGTACTTGTTCGGCGCGTTTGCCATGCAAGCCGTGGGTCGCGCAGCCAGTGCCGTGGTGGAAGAGGTTCGCCGCCAGTTCCGTGAAATCCCCGGCATTATGGAAGGTACCGGCAAGCCACAATACGATAAAGCGGTGGACTTGCTGACTAAATCCGCGATTCGCGAAATGATCATTCCTTCGATGCTGCCCTTGTTCATTCCGATCATCGTCGGCATGACACTTGGTGCCGATGCACTCGGTGGCTTGCTGATGGGCACCATCGTGACCGGCCTGTTCGTGGCGATCTCAATGTGCACCGGCGGCGGCGCCTGGGACAACGCGAAGAAATACATCGAGGAAGGTCATCACGGCGGCAAAGGTTCGGAAGCCCATAAAGCTGCCGTTACCGGCGATACCGTTGGCGACCCCTACAAAGATACGGCAGGCCCTGCCATCAATCCGCTAATCAAGATCATCAATATCGTGGCGCTGCTGCTGGTGCCGCTGCTGTAAACGATTCGATTTGCGACACACTCGAAGCCCCGGGAAACCGGGGCTTCTTTTTTTCGCCGACTATGTTTCCAGTTTCG